>JASBUO010000042.1 GCA_030147855.1 Gammaproteobacteria bacterium | reverse complement strand
CTTCTTGACGCTTATTTAGCTAATGCGGCAGAGCCTTGGAGGATTCCAAACCCAGATGCCATTACTTTGCCCAACATCCAGTTTAATCGTACAGAAAAACCATTTACGCGCGATGAACACTTAAGCCGAAGCTGGAATATTCCAGGCCACAAAGGCTTTATTCATCAACTAGGGGGGCTTGAGAAATCAGGAGAGGCCGGAGATATTAGCTACGACCCTGATAACCATGCCGCCATGATTGCATTGCGTGCCCAAAAGGTAGAAAAAATCAAAGCAGTATATGACACACTTGTGATTGAGGGTGATGTAAATACTGATGTGTTGTTAGTAGGGTGGGGTAGCACCTACGGTAGTCTTAAAGCAGCACTAAAAATATGCCGAGATAGAGGTATGCGCATTGCATATCTGCATTTAAAACATCTGCACCCATTGCCTGCTGATTTAGAAGGTATTTTAAAGCGGTTTAAGCAAGTGTTGGTGGCAGAGCTTAACTCTGGCCATTTGTGTCGCTTAGTACGAGAAAAATACTTAATTGATGCACGTCTTATTAGCCAGTGTAATGGACAACCTTTTTCAACCACTCATTTGGTGTCAGCCATTAATGCGGAAATAACACATGAAAGAACAGACGCTCACGCGGAATGATTTTGTCAATGAAAACGAAGTGCGATGGTGCCCGGGTTGTGGAGACTACGCTATTTTAGCGGCTTTTCAGCGTGTCTTACCAACACTTGGGTTACCACCTGAAAAACATGTATTTGTATCGGGCATTGGCTGCTCGGGCCGTCTGCCTTACTATATGAATGCTTATGGATTCCATACGCTGCACGGACGTGCAACAGCCATTGCAACAGGACTTAAAGCGTTAAGAGATGATGTGTGCGTGTGGGTGATTACAGGTGATGGCGATGGTTTAAGTATTGGCACCAATCACTTAGTGCATGCCTTAAGGCGTAATGTAAACATGAATATTGTATTGGTGAATAACCAGGTTTACGGTTTAACCAAAGGCCAGTTTTCACCGACGTCGCCGCGTGGAACAGTCACCAAAACATCTCCCAATGGTGTACAGGCAGAAGCACTTAACCCACTGACACTGGCGTTGGGTTCAGGAGCAAGTTTTGTAGCGCGCGCGGTTGATAAAGATCCAAAACATTTGGGAGATCTTCTAAAAGCAGCATATGAGCATGAGGGCTGCAGCTTTCTAGAAGTGTATCAAGATTGTCATATTTTCAATCAAGGCGCTTTTGATGCTTTTTCAACAAAAACTAATCGCGAAGCAAACACAATTTATCTTGAGCCTGGTATTGATTTAAAGCTTGATGGCTTAACTCATAATCCCTCTGACTTTACACAGGCCATGCAATTAGCGCGGCTTACATTCCCAGAGTATCCAGTGCCTCTTGGTATTTATTATCAGGCAACGCGAAAGGTGTTTTCATTAAAGTCTAAGCGCCATAAAAAAAGGGCTGATTTATCAGCCCTTTATCGTGCCAAGGCAACCTGGCAAGTCGGTGGTTAACGTTTCTATTCGCGTCCAGAAAGCGCGCCTAGAATTTGAAGCAAGCTAATAAAGAGATTATAGAGTGATACAAATAACGAAACGGTTGCCACTATATAATTTCTTTCGCCACCATGAATAATCGCACTGGTTTGAAATAAAATTAAACCAGAAGAGATTAAAACAAATGCGGCAGATACAAACAATTGAACCGCGGGCATGTTAAATAAAAAGCCTGCAATCATCGCAAGGAAGGCCACCATTACAGCGACAAATAAGAAGCCGCCAAGGTAGCTAAAGTCTTTGCGTGTGGTGAGCGTGTAACCCGACAATGCTAAGAAAATAAGTCCTGTGCCACCAAGAGCGGTGCCTATGAGTTGCGGACCATTAGAAAAAGCACTGATATAAGCATTTAAAATAGGTCCTATAGAAAACCCCATAAAGCCTGTAAACGCAAACACACTGACAATGCCCCACGGACTATTTTTAAGTGCATGGGTTAAAAACATGAGCCCATAAATGCCAACAATTGCAAAGATTGGGTTGAACGGAGGAGCCTTCATTGCAAAAGACAAATAAGCCATTAAAGCACTAAACATAAAAGTCATACTGAGCAACAGATAGGTATTTCGTAATACCTTATTGGTTGCTAAAACCGACTCGCTTGGGCGAGTTAAGGTTGCTGTATTGCGTTTGTTCATCATCATAAACTCCGATAGGTTGTGGGGTAACACTCAACTCATAAGATATAGGCGATGTAGCTTTTTTTCAAGTCACACGTACGCTTTAAGATGGCGTACTTTGTTGTACTAGGCGGTTGCTTGCTGTATCACTTTCAGAGTTATCATCAAACAGGTCTAATTTTAGTTTTTTCCTGTTAGCTGAGGTTGGCGCACGGTTTTTAGGTGAGAACAAGAAAGATACGCCAAATAGAGGTGCTTTCCCCTCATTATGACTCGTATCAACCGCCTCAAATAGACCATATCTTTTCTTTCCATGGGTGGTGTTGTGAGGCAGCGTACTTGCTGAAGAAGTTATGCTAGTTGTCTCGCCATCCGTTGTGTCGGGAGTGATGCTACTACTTACTTGTGTACTGAAAGGCATTGTGCTAACAGGATCATTGAAATCATCTGTATTGCGCAGTCTGTCTGCAAGGTCTGAGTGTAGGTCGCTATCACAAATAAGGAATGGAAATATGGGTGTGGCGTGTACGGGTACACCTTTTTTAGGTACCCCCATGTAGCTTAATGCTGTGGAGTCGACTTGAGCAGCATTAATTGATGCTTTGGTGAGTGGTGTGCATAATTCGCTTTGCTTGTCGACTCTGCGCTTGTCATAAGTTTGGTGGCTGGCATTAGTATAGCAGGGGAGCATGTCAATAGGGTTATATAAATTTTCATCAAATTGTGCGTTCTGAATGGCGCCATTGAGTCTGTCTAAAAAGGGATAGGCTTTAACATCTTCAGGTAGATTTACCATTTCTTGTAACATGTGGATACACATATTAATTAAACGATAGGTATAGGTATAGTGTCCTTGGTCTCTGTTTTTTTGTTTGCGCTGATAATATGTATCGATACGTGTTTTAAGGTTTGATAGAGCAAGTAACAAGTATTTATATTTAGCATCGAAAGTAGTTGCCGTATAAAAGTCTTTTTCATCTTGATAAAGGCTATTGCCAGGAGACTTAAACGTTTTATGATGAAGCCCCTCATGGGGCTTAAGCTCGACCTTAGTCTTCCCATTGGGTGTTAGTCCACTGCTTTTTTTTGTGCCATTAGAGTAAAAAACAAATGCATTACAGCCACTGCCATCTTTTGGCGAGGTTGTGTATGTTGCTCGAACAGGGGATTGTAGCGACGCGTTGCTAAATTCAAGTTTATTGTCTGACATATGATGGTCAATTGTTAAAAACCAGAAATTGTTATTTATTTTACCTAAAAAGTCAAATTATTATCATATCTTTATTTATAACAAAAATATGCTTATCTTAGAGCATACGCTTGGAGAGGGAGAATTATGCGGCGCGTTGCAATAGCACAGATGGCTTCATCGTCTCATTTGGAGGCCAACTTAAAAATATTACCATCGTTGTTTGCAGAGGCATCTTTGCAGCAGGCAAAGCTTTTGGTATTACCTGAAAATGTAGCGTTTATGGGAGCGCACGAAACCGATAAATTTGCACTGGTTGAATCGGAAGGGGTCGGCGTTATTCAAGAAACAATGAGCCGCTTAGCGTTTGAATATCAAATGTGGGTTGTAGCGGGGACTATCCCTTTAAAAGCACCTGATGGACGTGTGTTTGCAAGCTCATTGGTATTTAATGAAAAAGGTGAGCAAGTGGCGCGTTATGACAAAATACACTTATTTGATGTGACGGTGTCAGATACAGAGGCACACATGGAGTCCAGAACCATAGCACCAGGCTTAAACCCTGTATTGGTTGATACCCCGGTTGGTCGCATTGGGTTAACTGTGTGTTATGACGTGCGTTTCCCTGAGCTTTATCGTACACTGCAGGCCGAAGGTGCTGAATTATTCACGGTGGTTTCAGCATTTACAAAAACAACAGGTGCATTGCATTGGCATACGCTTCTTAAGGCTCGTGCAATAGAGAACATGTGCTACGTGTTGGCTGCGAACCAAGGGGGGCTGCACGCAAGCTTACATGAAACTTATGGGCATAGCCTTGTGGTTGGGCCATTGGGTGAAGTTGTTGCAGAAATAGAAACAGGCACAGGGGTGATTTGTGCAGACATTGATTTAGAGCAATTACATCAACAGCGCGCACGCTTTCCGTGTCTTCAGCATCGCGTATTATAGAGGGGTTTTCATGACAGATGCATTGGGTATTGCTAAAGAACTACTTTTAAAACCGGCTTCATTAGATGAAGCGAGCCTTGAGCGTTTAATCCATAATTTTTTAAATCGTAAAATTGACGATGCCGATTTATATTTTCAAAGTGTGAATTATGAGTCTTGGTACCTTGAGGACTCTGAGGTAAAAAGTGGTACCTATGCTATTGATAGGGGTGTTGGTATTCGAGCAGTGAGTGCTGAGAAAACAGGTTTTGCATATTGCGATGATATTGACTTACCAGCCATGGAACGTGCGGCAGATGCAGCGCGCTCGATTGCTTTATCAGGCAATACATCAGGCCAGGCTTTAAAAGTTTCATCTGCACCCATTACGCATTATGCAGGACTGAATCCAATTGAAGGGCTCACCAAACAAGAGAAAATTGCTTTGCTTGAGTCGGTTGATAGAGCAGCACGTCAGGAAGACTCACGTGTTATACAAGTGAATGCGTCATTAACAGGCGTGTATGAGGTGGTACTGGTTGCAGGCATGCAGGGGCAGTATGTGGCGGATGTGAGGCCACTGGTTAGTATGAATGTAAGTGTGATTGTTGAAGAGAACGGGCGGCGTGAGTCAGCACGCTCAGGTGGCGGTGGGCGCCTTGGTTATTCTTTCTTTCTTGCCCAGTCGCGTGCATTGCACTACGCACGTGAAGCCGTGCGTGAAGCAGTTATTAACTTAAATGCAGAAGATGCACCTGCAGGCATGATGCCAGTTATTTTAGGTCCTGGTTGGCCTGGCGTATTATTGCATGAGGCCGTGGGCCATGGCCTTGAAGGGGATTTTAATCGTAAAAAACTATCTGCTTTTTCGGGAAGAATTGGTGAGCAAGTGGCTGCAAAGGGCGTTACCGTGGTAGATGATGGTACCCTTGCAGACAGACGCGGTTCGCTGTCGATTGATGATGAAGGTACTCCCACGCAGTGTACAACGCTTATAGAAGATGGTGTGCTTGTAAATTATATGCAAGATCGACTCAACGCACGTTTAATGGGAATGAAACCCACAGGAAATTGTCGCCGTGAGTCGTATGCACACGTACCCATGCCGCGAATGACTAATACTTATATGTTAGCGGGACATTATCATCCAGATGAAATCATTCGGTCGGTTGAAAAAGGCTTGTATGCCGTTAACTTTGGTGGTGGACAAGTAGATATTACTTCAGGTCAATTTGTGTTTTCGGCAAGTGAGGCGTATTTAATTGAAGGCGGTCGTATCACACGACCGGTGAAAGGTGCAACACTCATTGGGAATGGCCCTGATGTGATGAAAAAAGTAAGTATGATTGGTAATGATTTAGCACTAGACTCGGGTATTGGTGTATGTGGTAAAGATGGACAATCGGTGCCAGTGGGGGTGGGACAACCTACTTTAAAGATTGATGGTTTAACCGTTGGGGGAACAAAGGCATAGTAGGTAAAATAAAATCTAATTGAATTTTATTTTAACACATAATAAAATGCGCCACAATAATAAGTAGTTTTAACTCAAGCTTTAATGTCACGTTTTTTATTCAAGTTTTTGGGAGTGTTATAAGATGAAATTTGCAGATTTTCGGAAACAGGTAAACGCAATAATAGAAGGTAACAAATCGCTAGAAGAATCGCAGAAAGCAATAACAGTTTTGTTAAATGAGATTCTAGAATTGCCATCGGCTACGAATTCTGGACAGAGAATAAACAGACAGGACCTGATGAAGAAATTGAAAGCGTTTACTGATGAAAAAGGTATCGAGCTAAGCTTGACTCATGAACAATGCACTCATCTAGATATTGCCTCATCAGTATTTACTGTAGCTCCTCAACAGTCTTCAATGGATGAGTCTGCACGAAAAGCGTTAGAAGCAGCAGAAGCTAAAGAGCAGGCTATTGAGGCGTTAAGAGTAAAAATTAATCCTTACTTAATAAAATTTAAGGATGACTTAAATGAAAAGCTAGATAAAAAAGCTTACAAAGATGAGGTTGCAAACATTCAACAAAGAATTCAAGAATTGTTAGAGCCTTTACTTGAAACACCTGATCAAGAAAATTTGAAAAAATTCCAGGGAGAATGCGAGCAGTTGTTGGAAGAGAAGAAAAAAGTATTTAAGCAAACACCTGCGATTTGGCATGATGTTATTCGCCCGGCTTTAATGTTCCTTTTGGGTATTATTCCAATGATTGTGACAGCACCACTTAGGTTGTGTAATTCTGAAGTACCTGGAAAAGTACATAAATTTTTCTATGTAAAACCAGATTCTCCAGCGTTTAAAGCAGTCAAAGAAGAGTCTGAAAAGTTAACTGATGAAGTTACAAGTACCTTAGGATTGGGAGCTAGCGCAGGGGCTTAAAATCCAGACAATCAAGGGGGCAGACTTTGGGAGTTCTTCAGGGTCTGCCCCCTTTGATTGGTAGAATGCCTCTCTGTTTTCAACTTTAAGCGCTCACATTCCCACATAGTTTGGGCCGCCACCGCCTTCCGGTGCGTGCCACACAATATTTTGCTTTGGATCCTTAATATCGCAGGTTTTGCAGTGAATACAGTTAGTTGCGTTTATTTTGAATGCTGGCTGTGTATCTTGCTCCACAATTTCATACACTGCAGCAGGACAGTAGCGTGTTTCGGGTGATGCATATTGTTTGTAATTGATATCAATCGCAAGCGCTTGGTCTTTAAGCTTTAAATGAGCTGGTTGATTTTCTTCATGGAACGTATTGGTTAAGTAAACGGATGAGAGCCTGTCAAAGGTAAGCTTGCCATCGGGCTTTGAATATATGATTTTAGGGGCTCTATCTGCAGGCAGCAATGTTTTATGATCGGTATAGTGTTTGAGGGTCCATGGACTTTTTCCTCGTGTAATATAAGTTTCAAATGCAGCATTAAGAAGCCCTACAAATAATCCTTTTTTAAATCCTGGACGAATATTACGTGCTTGATAGAGCTCTTTTATAACCCAAGAATCGTTCATTAACTTGGGGTAGTGTGTGAGTTCAATGGGAGAATTTGTATCAGTTAATTGCTGAATACATGCATCCGCTGCACACATGCCAGATTGAATGGCATTATGAATCCCTTTAATTTGTGGCACGTTTAAAAAGCCTGCGCCATCTCCAATTAATGCACCGCCAGGAAAGGTTAATTTGGGAATCGATTGAAAACCACCTTCATTGAGTGCTCGTGCACCATAGGAAAGACGCTCCCCCCCTTCAAGCATTGGTTTAACAAAAGGGTGGGTTTTAAAGCGTTGCATTTCTTCAAAGGGATTAAGCCAAGGGTTTTGGTAGTCGAGTCCAACCACAAAACCCAAAGCAACTTGATTGTCTTTTAAGTGGTAGATAAAAGACCCACCGTAGGTTTTTCGGTCGAGTGGCCATCCAATGGTATGAATAACATGCCCCGGCTGGTGTTTTTCAGGCTGAATGCGCCAAATTTCTTTAATGCCCAAAGCGTAGGTTTGTGGTTGTTTGCTGTCACGTAATTGAAAGTGTGCAATGAGACGTTGGCTTAACTCTCCACGGCATCCTTCTGCAAACAGCGTTTGTTTGGCGTATAGATGCATGCCAGGTTGATATTGTGCGGTTTTTTCACCCGACTTATCAATACCCATAGGTCCTGTTGATACGCCTTTTACATAACCTGCCTCATCAAATAAAACTTCAGTTGCTGCAAAACCCGGATAAATTTCACAGCCTAAACTTTCTGCCTGCTTTGCTAAAAACTGCCCAAGCTCTCCCACACTAATGATAAAATTTCCCTGGTTATGCATTTGGTCTGGCGTGGGTAACTGATATGCGGACTTAGCGTTGAAATAATAGAAAGCATCATGGGTAACGGGGGTATGTAGCGGTGCATCTTGCCAGTTATCAGGGAGCAGTGTTTTTAGACTTTTAGGATTTAAAACAGCACCAGAAAGCAGATGTGACCCTACTTGTGCCCCTTTTTCTAAAATACATACGCTTAAGTCTTGATTATGTTCGAGCGCTTTTTGCTTGAGACGAATAGCCGCTGAAAGCCCAGCAGGCCCAGCACCAACAATGACGACATCATATGTCATGGCTTCCTGTTCCATTGAACGTCCTTATGGTCAGTCAGTTAATGATTTCGAAGCACATCATAGCATAAATAGGCTTTTTAAATAGCGATATAAATTTAAATCACTTTGTAAATGACAGGGTTTTTGTTATGTACAGAGCATGGTTTGACAGGTGCGTTGCTTTTTATTTTGGAATTGTTTATAGTCGCTTTTGAATGGAATGAGGGTGCTTTTTGCACACCTAAAAAGCTTGTCTAATAGAAAAGGAATTTGTAATGAAACGCACTCTAGTAGCGCCTCTTGCTGAGGTCGCGTATAAAATATTCTCAACCCCTAGCGCATCTACCACAGAAAAAGCTGTTCAGTTTGCAGGATGTGTCGCCCATCAAGCCGCATCGTCTCACCTGCCTAAATGTCGTGCAGATGCATTTGGCCGACTCGCAGCGCAACATATGCTGAGTTTAGTGCAAGCCAGTTATCAATATTCAGCGACACAAGCCGAAAAAAATGCAGCGTTGCAGCAGGCAAAGGCTGAACAGGTCAAAGCACAGGTACCATGGATTCATACACCAAGCATACCAATGACTCAAAGTACACACATTGAATCATTGGAGCTTGTTAGAAGTAGGACTGTGTATGAGGAGGGCTATGTAACCAATTCAGAGAATCTTTTAAAAAGTAAGTCATTGAAGCAAAATCAATTAGAGATTGAATCTTCAAGCAGCATTTATCCAAAAGCATTCTGTGTTGCTTTTTTAGCATTTGAGCGTGCATCTAAAACCAAATCACAGAAAGCGTTTGAGGCAGTAATTAAAAAGGAGCTCATGAGAGATCTTGCCGATCCGTTTTCTTATTCTGAGTTTTTCTTACAAATTTTAAAAAGTGGAGAAATGGGAGCTGTTATGGGAGTTGTATTATTGCTTGGCATCATTATGTTTGCACTACCAAGCTTTGGCATTGCCGTTTTTTCTGAATTAACAACCAGTTATATAGTTGGTGGCAGTGCCGCTTTAGTAGGCGGTGCTTATCATTTATGGCGGTTTTTTTCAGCAAAACCCGTACCTAAAGCTTCAGAAGAAAATCCTCAAGAAATGTTAATTCCACAAACCGCTTAATGATTAAGGAGGTGAATATGTTACCAATGATTCTTTTAGGCGCCCCCATCATCACGGCTACAACTGATTTAACCATTTATTTGGGGGCTGCAGGCGTTGGAGGTCTTGGGTTTGCCATTGGATATTTATTACCGAAAAAAGATGACAAAAATAAAAAAAATATCGGTAGTTATACCTCTACCTCAAGTGAGACAGCTAAAGAGAAAATTCAGCTTAAAAAAGCAGAAAAGCTGCAAGTTGAGAGTCGGAAAAAGCGACAAGTGGTTTTAAATAAAATAGGCAATGTGGCTGTAGAAGAGATTGAGCGTGTTGTTGAAGCCTCTTATAAAGCGCGTTTAAAAATGAGCAGCTTAACGGAGGAATTTGAAGCACAACTAACTGAGATGAATGCAACAACGTATGGTTTAAAAGAAATTATTGAACGATTAAAAAAGGCTAGTCAATCTTCTGGTAAAACTATCCATAACCTATCCGCAGATATCAGCATATTAAAAAAAGCTTTGCTAGATGCAAGTCAAAAGCTTTCGCAAACTACGCATATCTTAAGTCTGCGTGACGAGGCATTACAAAAAGTGATAGAAGACTTTAAACACTTGAAAAAGATGCTAGACGATACGCAATGCGCGCATGAAGTCGAAATGCAACGAATGGACGCTTCGTTATTCGAGGCAAATAGAGTAATAAAATCACACTTTCAGTATCAGGGAAGTCAAGCGGAACATATCAAAGCATTGCAAGAAAAAATAGGAAATCTGACCACAACCTTAAGGGCTGTGACGGAGAAGGGTGAAGATTATGCAAAAGCTTTAGAACAGGCTCAGTTAAGAAGTGAGGCGCAAACGCTAGAAATTTCTCGCTTAAAAATGCAAAACAAGGAAAGTGCAGAGACAAAGTCGATGACTTCTATGCGCGTAATATAAGGAAATACAATGACTCAAGCACAAGAAAACCGAGTAGCGCTGGTAGGCGCATTAAAGCAACAAGCGCATCAAATAGAAATACTAAAAGGTACACTGGATAGTTGCATTAAAACGCGAGAAAACAAGAGTATACTAAATCAGTGGGCTTTAAGTTATGGCGAGTCGAGTTGGTGGAAAAAGGCAGGAATTTTTGTTCTTACACTTTGCCTGGTTGGCGCCATTATCCACTTTTCGGGCATATCATTATTATGGGTATTTCCATTTGTGGGTGCTTATTTAATAGGTGCCTATTTTCTTTCAAATCATTATCAAGCACACCAAACGATTAATACAAAAACTTTAGAAACGCTTGAAGATGTTTTAACAGAGTCGGTTGATTCATTAGATGGGTTGAGTCATGAGTTGAGCCTCATGACAGGCGCATGTGTAACACTCTATCAACATCAAAAAAAGGAAGAAGCGGCTTTACGGCAGCAAATAGAGCAGATGGAGCATGCCAATAGTGACTACAAGCATGGCATCGAGATACTAAAACCTATCGCACGTGAGTTAAGTCAGACAGAGGCGGCTGCTTCTGAAAAAAGCAAAGCATTACTATTACTGCTAGATGAAACGCATCAAGCATTGGTTAAAGAAAAGGACTTAGTTGCAGAGATGCTTGCACCAAAGCTTCGTGCAACGGTGGATGGATTAGTACATTCCTCACAGCAGTTAACCCAGCTAAAAACCCAGTTTCAAAAAAATATCATTTACATGAATACATTTGTGAGAGAGCTGGATAATTTCTTGTATCAATTAGAAATACGTGAAAATAGTTTCGAAAAAGAACATGCCAAAACACATGAAATAAGCCAAGGGTTACTGAGTGGTGCAGATGATGCAATAGATATAGCAACACGTTTTCTTGTAAAGTTTCCTGCTAGTTTGGTTGAGAAAAATGCGCATGTCGCACCTTTCAATCCTACATTCTTTAGGCCAGCATCTAATACGGGGTGTCTTAAAACAGCTGAAAGTGCTTTATTACGTTCGAATTGAAGGAGGTAGTCATATAGAAGTAGAATGCTAGAAATGAGTTAAATTGCTACGACAAAAAATGAGTTAAATATTGACATTAAGATTAAATTTATGGGTAATAGCACATTATTTGATCTTTTTATCCGGGGCATTAAAATGCAGCTCACAGCAACAGAAACAAACACTTTACGCTTGTATTTGGAAAACATTCTTTTCAGGGCAGATGCAACACATGATCTTAATCACAGGCTAGAGATTATCACGGAAGAATGTATAAAAGTGTATACTTATTTAAATGAAAAACAGGTCTCTTTTTCAGAAATACCGAGTGTTATTAATGGGTTGCTAAATCGCCTAAAGAATAGAACTGAGCACGGGCTAACACCTTTTTCTGCTGATAATACAACTGATGAGCTAGCAGGGCGAGTACAGACGCTCTTTCGGGAACATTTCCATAATGGGGATATACTCCAACATAACGGTTTTAAAACAGAGTTGTTTTATTTTTTTGGTAAAGAAGGCGAATTAATAGATGAGTTAGTTCAACTGGTCGCAAAAAAGGCATCTTATACTTACGTATTAAAAAAGCAGAATGAAACAAGACAAAGCGCATTATCATGGTTAGGTGGTTTGGTTAATCCAGTCCAAACGTCTTATGAACAGGTATACATAGGTGGACGAAGAGCTGTAATAGGTGGAATTAGGTACACTTTAGACATGCGCATAGATGACCCTGATTTTCTTACACCATATAATCGGCTGGTTGCTTTAATTAATACTTATCCGAATGGCGTCTCTCAGATTGATAGTCGTGATTTCGCTGCGTATCAAGATCAAAAACAAGCCTTATTAAATACATTGAGACAAGATTGTATAGATTTATTTGCTGAGGACCTGCGCTATACAGATTTATCAACTGCTTTTATTGAAAAACTCAATGAATTACAGATTTATATAGAAGCTGAAAAACAAGGACAACGTTTCTATTTCCCTAGTCCTAATGTAGCAATCGAATTACTGCCCGAAGCACGTCTTCTGGCGGAAGGAGATGATATAGAAAATGCTCCTGTTGCAGAAGCAACAGTTTTACGATTTTAGGCAAATCAAAATGAAAAATATCACTCTTATTAATTTAGAAAAAGAATGGAGACAAAAATAAAAAGCAGGGGCGGCCACGCGCTGTACATTTGTTTAAGTCAGTGTTTTTAACACATCTTCTACCACATGTACGCGTGTTTCATTCGCAGGTGTTTCAGCGATGTATTTGAGTTGATTTGAGCCATCTAATTGATACTGTTTAGGATTGGTTTGAATGAAGCGAATGAGTTTGCCTAAATCAACAGATGGCGAGTCTGAAAACGCAATACGAATGTTTTGATGAGATGCTGCAATACGTATAACACCAAGGCTTGCCGCAAATTGTTTAAGGTGTGTGATAAGAAATAAGTTTTTAATAGAATTCGGGAGTAAGCCAAAGCGGTCAATTAACTCAACTTGTAGCTCACGCAATGCCTCGGTATCTTTTGCGTGTGAGATACGTTTATAAAGGGTGAGGCGTGTATGCACATCACCCACGTAGTCTTCAGGGATAATTGCGCTAATGCCAAGTTCAATTTCGGGGCCTGGCGCAGTTTTTGCAGTGAGCTCAGGAGTTTTACCTGATTTTAAGGCTTTCACCGCTTCTTCAAGCATCTCCATATATAAGTTAAAGCCAATAGCATGCATATTACCACTTTGCTCTTCCCCTAAAAGTTCACCCGCGCCTCTAATTTCTAAATCGTGTGTTGCAAGTACAAAGCCTGCACCTAAATCTTCAATTGATGTAAACACTTCAAGCCGCTTTTTGGCATCTTTGGTCATAAGGGTATCTTTAGGGGTTAAGAGGTAGGCATAGGCTTGATGGTGTGAGCGTCCAACACGACCACGTAATTGATGTAGTTGCGCAAGTCCAAAATGGTCGGCCTTATCAATGATAATGGTATTAGCGGTTGGGATATCAATGCCTGTTTCAATGATGGTGGTGCAGACCAATACATTAAAACGCTGATGATAAAAGTCAGACATAACACGTTCAAGTTCGCGTTCACGCATTTGGCCATGTGCAATTTGGATACTCGCTTCAGGTAGAAGGAGTCGTAGTTCTTCTGAAATGCGGGTGATTGTTTGGACGTTGTTATGTAAAAAGAAGACTTGTCCACCGCGTAAAATTTCACGCAATACTGCCTCACGAATAAGCGTGTTATTTTTTTCTTGCCAAAACGTTTTGATAGCAAGTCTTTTCGCGGGTGGTGTTGCAATGAGAGATATATCTCGAATGCCAGCCATTGCCATATTAAGGGTGCGCGGAATAGGGGTTGCAGTCATTGACAAAATATCAACATGGGTGCGAAGGGATTTGATTCTTTCTTTCTGTTTCACACCAAAACGGTGTTCTTCGTCAATAATCAGCAGACCGAGATTATTAAAATCAATGCCTTTTTGTAACAATTTGTGGGTACCAATCACTAAGTCGATTCGGCCCGATTTAAGCTTTTCAATAGTGGCTGCCGCCTCTTTAGCCGTTTTAAAACGGGAGAGCAGTTCAAGAGAAATGGGAAATTCAGAAAAGCGATCGCGAAAAGTTTCAAAATGTTGGCCTGCAAGGAGCGTGGTTGGTGCAAGTACACACACTTGCTTGCCACTTTGAATAGCAACAAATGCAGCGCGCATTGCAACTTCGGTTTTACCAAAGCCAACATCTCCACAAATGAGGCGGTCCATCGGGTTTTCGGAGCGCATGTCTTGCAAAATATCTCGAATTGCACGCGTTTGATCAACCGTTTCTTCAAAAGGAAAGCCCCGTACAAACGTGTGGTATTCGGTTTCATCATATTGATGGACATGTCCCTTGTTAGCTGCCCGTTTGGCATGTATTTCAAGGAGTTCAACGGCCACATCATGAATTTTTTCGGCGGCTTTCTTGCGCTCTTTACGCCATTGATCAGACCCTAGGCGATGCAGTGGTGCGTGGTCTGCATCGGCACCGGTATATCGACTGAGTAAGTGAAGTGCTGTAACCGGTACATAAATTTTATCGTCATTTGCATACTTTAAAACAATAAACTCACTTTGAATGCCCTGATTTTCAATCAGTTGTAATCCAAGATAGCGTCCAACCCCAAACTCAAGGTGTACGAGTGGCGCGCCGATGCGAAGTTCTGTTAAGTCTCGAATGAGTGTATCGGGATCGATGCTTTGTTTGTCACGGGCACGTTGTTGTGGCGTTGCAATATCTCCAAACAGTTGAGACTCAACAATAATAGAAAGCTTTGCGTCGGGGAGTTCAACACCTTCTGTGAGTGGGCCTACTAATAAGTTAATAGGGTCGGTGCTGCTTAGGCAGTCTGTGAAAGACGCATGTAAGGTCGGATGAATTTGCTCGGGTTTGAGTAAGTCGAGTAATGCTTCGCGACGTCCTGCACTTTCAACCACAAAAATAACGCGATAAGGTGTTTTGTTAAGGTAATCGAGTAGGTTTTGCAGTGGTTTTTCAGCTTTTCTCACAATAGGCAGTTTGGGTGCTTGTTGCGTGTTAAAGTTGTTTGCATGTGCCTTACTGGTTTCGGGTGCTTGCTGCGCGCGAAGCGGATTAAAGGCTTTTGCGCTCGTAAATAACTCAGTTGGTGGCAAAAAGTTTGTTTCAGGGGAAAGGGCAGGCCTTGTTGGGTCAAGCTTTCGGTCGTTAAAGCGCGTGTTGATTTCTTCCCAAAATCGGTTTGCATAGGCTTCGGTATCGTCCACATAACAAATATCAGTATTTCCAGGAAGATAGTCAAAAAGTGTTGCAGTTTTTTCAAAAAAGAGCGGTAGATAATATTCAACCCCTTGTGGAAACTGTCCTTGGCTTACCATGTCATAAACCGGGCAGAGGCTTGGGTTACCTGAAAACTGCTCTCGGAAAGTGCGTCTAAACTGGGCTATGCCTGCTTCATCAAGTGGGCATTCTCGTGCGGGCAAAATGCGTACTTCTTCGATTTTTTGGGTGGTGCGCTGTGTTTCTGGGTCGAAAATACGGATGCTTTCAACGGTGTCATCAAAGCGCTCAATGCGAAACGGTGCACGGCTTCCCATTGGAAATATATCTAAAAGCCCACCACGCACAGAGAACTCGCCATGCTCAAGCACGGCATTAACCGCGTGATAACCTGCATCGACTAAGCGTTCTCGAAACGCTTCAACATCAAATATTTGGTCTACTTTTAAAGTAAATGCATGCTGGCTTAAAAATGCTGGAGGGCACAGGCGGTGCATAAGAGTACTGGTTGCCACAATTAAAATAAGAGGTGTGTTGTGCTGAAGCTGATTTAAGAAATACAGTCTGTCTGAGATAATATCTTGATGCGGTGAAAAATGGTCATAGGGAAGAGTTTCCCAGTCTGGAAAGAGTGATATGGGGGGCGTATTCGTATGGCCTTCTAATAAAAAATTGAAATTATCTTTAAGGGTTATGGCTGAAAGATGATTGGGTGCAATAATGAGTTTGGTACTGGGTGTTTTGCACCACTCAGCAAGTGCTATTGACAAACTTGCGCCATATAAAGTTCCCCAACGGGTTTTATCTGGGTGTTTCGGCGTTAGTAAGGGCGTTTGAGTCATAACAAAGAGTATGCTGAGTAATCGAGGGCATAGTATATCGTATCCGCTTGCCTCCTGAAAAGTTGTAATTAATTAAAGCAACAAGACTTTTTTTTGATTTGTTTTGTTGCCTGTATTATGATGTAAAGAGGGTATGAATATTTAAATGAGGGGCTATGCCTTTTACACAAGACACAGCAAGAGATTTACTAGAGTGGTATGGTGGGGAGTTAAGAGTATTGCACCAAGCAGTGCAGAATGAGAAAGGGGTCATACCAGGCTCTGATAGCTCGCGTGCTGTGTTACATCAACAGCTGACTGATTCAGTACTTAGAGCGCTAGAGGCTATTGCGTTTAGACAGCCTTTTCACCCAGCATTACTCAATGCACCAGGCAGTTTACCGGCACAAGAAGATGCGATCTTGAAGGGGGCATTTGGTGAGCCACCTAATCCCTATATGTGTCTGAGGGTTATTTTTGGAAATGAAGATAATTTTGACTACTTTAATACATTTAGGATGCTTGGAGAGTATTTTTTAACGAAAGAACATCATTTCTTTAAAAATAAGGGCCCTATATTTAGAGAAAAATGTCTTGCTCAATTAAAAGACTTGAGTGATCAAATAGCAGAGATTATTCCCCCTTTACCTCGCACAGAACGCTCTGACACAGTAGATAATGATGATCTTGAAGAAAAAAACACAACAAAAGACACCAAAGGTAAAGAAGCTGTCCGTCGTGTTGTGCTTGATGCGTTAATCAAAACGGTTTCAGCAAAAGAGTTGAATATTTATTTTAAAGCAATGAAAGAAATGGAGCATTATGCGGCTTCAGATAAAGTCAAACAAGATATGGGGGCTGAGCAAAGCGCATTTATGGCCCTAGGTCGAGAAATGCTTGCATGTGTTGCTGATATAGAAAAAATGTATGCTGCAGGCCAGGTTAACCAGCGGTTAGCAAGGCGACAAATTGAAAAATTTGGCCGAAACATTGAAGACATGATGATTTATTTAGATGGAGTTGAGCGCTTTTCACTGGAAGGCAAGGGCAACTCAAAAGAAGAGCAGGCCGAAGAAGACAGGCCACTTTGGAGTCGTTTATGTTATCACTTGGTGCAGTTATTTCGACTGGTATTTACTATTTTGAGTCTTGGACTCTTCAGAAAAGAAAAC
>JASBUO010000082.1 GCA_030147855.1 Gammaproteobacteria bacterium | reverse complement strand
GTACTTTTACCCGCACCATTTCGGCCAATCAGTCCAAGCCGCTCTCCTGGGTAAATCGTAAGATTCAAGTCACGAAAAGCCCAAAACTCCTCATAACTTAGTTTACGCAAAGGAAAACCAATGGCATCAAGCATCCGGTGTCTGGGTGACTGATAAGAGCGATATAACTTTGAAACGTTATCTAACTGAATAATAGGCTTACACATAGTCACTAAATAAAGGCTTAAGTCGATTAAAGAAAAAGCCACCTATCAAAAGCATGGCAACCGAAAACAAAGAAAATATCATAAACAAGTCTAGACGTAATTCACCTAAAAAGGCCGTACTACGATACAGCATGATTAAGTAATACAAAGGGTTAGGATACATCAGTGGCATAAGTTCTGGCGGAATCATATCTTGTGTATACGCAATAGGAGATATCAACATTAAAAAAAGCACTAGAATACCAATCATTTGACCTAAGTCAGGCAAAAACACATTGACCGCAGAAAATACCCAAATCAGACCAATAGTAAACAAAATCTGTAACAGGAAAATAATAGGGACCAATAGTTGGGTTGCATGAAACACCCCATGAGACCACAAGGCTAAATGTAACAGAAAAAGCCCCACCAACATGGTGACACTACTGGTAATAACTGCCTTCACAGGCACAAGTTCTATCGGAAATAAGGTGTTCTTGATAAGGCCTTTGTTACTGCTTACAGACGTCACACCGGTACCCAATGCCTCAGAAAAACCAATAAAAGGCACCAGTCCGCAAAAAATCAGTAACAAATAATCATGCGTTGCATACTCTAATGTGCGCACATGAAAAATCATGGTGTACACAACAGCATAAAGACCAAGAAACAATAAAGGATAAAGAATAGCCCACGTAAGGCCTAATACCGTTCCTTTAAATCGAACTACAATATCCGTTAAGCTCGTCGCCCAAAGCATTCGGCGATTAAGCCATACGGTTGCTAATGAATCCATCATATTACCTCTTTAAAAAACTTCGTGTACTCGAGTACATTCTGTAGCAGTTACGAAAATATACGCGAGGATTGTCTCACGAATGATGCCCTTTTTGTATCCCCATCGCCAAACGTCACAACGTAACTCCCCATGTCACAACAATCTATTTTTAACCTGAGATCTGGATAAGAAAACCTAATTTGGCGCAATTTATGAACGCATAGTTGCGATAAATGCAAGTGAGTCTATCAGAAGCAACTCTGCATATGACAAAAAAACCGTCATGTACAGGGCAGAAATAAGTACAGTCATCCAAAATTGAAGTTATTTCTAAAACATACTCGCACACAAACGATTTAACAAAAGAAATCTATCTATGCTATGGTTTGCAAAAATTTTCATACAATGGGTACGAACGTGCACACGATTTCTCGTAACATTCTCATGATAACGACCGATCATTTAATGATTGACCGTCGCATTTTGCAGGAAGCGAAATCATTAGTAGAAAAAGGGCACCGTGTCACCCTACTTGCAGGGTTCGAATGTCCAGAAGCAACCACTTATGAAAAAGATGGCGTTCGAATAGAACGCTTCATATATGACTGGGAGGACATGCGCTTTACGGCGCTTGCAAAGCGACTCAAACTCAATGCCAACCCTATTATTCATCGTATAAGCGCGCGTTTGTTTCGCTTATGGGCCAACCGCATTGCACGCCTCAACTCCTTTAACCATTTTGTGCTAAGAAACATGCTGAAACATCCAGTTGATGTTATTCATGTACATGACTACCCCATGCTTGCCGTGGGTGTTGCGTTTGCACGATTAAAAAAAATTCCTTTAGTGTATGATGCACACGAGCTCTATTACGCTCAAGTGCAACTCTCTAAAAAAACACAAAAAAAATATCGTCGCCTTGAGTCCAAACTTATCCCACATGCATCAGAAGTTATTACTGTCAATCCCTATATTGCTCAATTGATGGCACAGCGATTTAAAATGGCAACACCACCGCATACCCTACTCAATGCTTCCCCTTTAAAGCCCATTCAGCCAAGTAACCAATTACGCACACAATTTGACATTGCCCCATCTACTCACATCGTACTCTACCAAGGATGGATCTCTGATAATCGTGGCATTCACCATATTGTTGAAGCTGCCAGCCACTTTAATGAAAATATTGCCCTTGTCATCATTGGATACGGTGATTACGAGAAAAAGCTGAAAGCACTGGCGTATGAGTTGCAGCTTGAAAAACGTGTCTTCTTTTATGGGGGTGTTGCATCAGACGAGCTCCACACGCTCACCTGTGAGGCAAGCATCGGCATTATCCCGTACCATGGTGTTGATGAAAACAATCACTATTGTAGTCCCAATAAACTGTTTGAATTTACCGTTGCAGGACTCCCCTTTATCTCGAATGATTTACCTTTTTTACATGATATCGCAACACAATACGGGCACGGTGTCTTGGCTAATTTAAAATCCGCGCAGTCTATTGCGACAACCGTAAATCAAGTTTTGGGCGCCCCTGACACACTTAATCAACTCAAAGCATCCGCGCTCAAAGCCCGCGAACAATTAAACTGGGAAGTTGAAGCTGAAAAGCTCTTCAATATCTATGAACATCTTTTGCCCGAGCCTCAAACAACCTCTACCTGAAATATCAAATTTAGGCTAAAATACGGCATTTGCCATTGAGTATAAAAATTAGTGACTGATTTAACCTTAATTCGTAATTTCTCGATTATTGCCCATATCGACCATGGAAAATCAACCCTTGCTGACCGGTTCATTCAGTACTGCGGCGGCTTAAGCGAACGTGAGATGAGCGCGCAAGTCCTTGACTCAATGGACATTGAGCGCGAGCGCGGCATTACTATTAAAGCGCAAAGTGTCTCACTGAACTATACCGCAATAGACGGTAAAACCTATTTACTCAACTTTATCGATACCCCAGGACACGTTGACTTTAGCTATGAAGTATCTCGAAGTCTTGCTGCCTGTGAAGGTGCGCTTTTAGTCGTTGATGCAGCACAAGGCGTTGAAGCACAAACGGTTGCCGTTTGTTACACCGCTATAGAGCAGTCACTCGAAGTATTACCCGTACTCAACAAAATCGACCTACCACAAGCAGACCCTGACGCTGTATGCGCTGAAATTGAAGATATTATCGGTATTGATGCAACCGGCTCTATTCACACCAGCGCCAAAACCGGCTTAGGCGTGCAAGATGTACTTGAAGCAATTGTTGCAGAAATACCGCCGCCCCAAGGTGAAATAGAAGCACCTCTTGAGGCACTTATTATTGACTCATGGTTTGATAGCTATCTTGGCGTCATTTCACTTGTTCGCATTGTTAATGGCAGTCTGAAAAAAGGCCAAAAAATGCGAGTCATGTCAACGGGTCGTAGTTATGATGTTGACCAAATTGGAATTTTCACCCCTAAACGTACCCCAACCGACACGCTACATGCAGGTGAAGTAGGTTATGTCGTTGCAGGCATTAAAGAAATTCAAGGTGCACCTGTTGGTGATACACTCACCTTAGAAAAAAATCCAACCAAGGCACCACTGCCTGGATTTCAGCGCGTCAAACCACAAGTTTATGCAGGCTTATTCCCTATTCAGTCAGATGCTTTCGAAGCATTTCGCGACGCGCTTGCAAAACTCAGTTTAAACGATGCTTCGCTGTTTTATGAACCTGAGTCTTCTGATGCACTCGGATTTGGTTTCCGCTGTGGATTTTTAGGCATGCTGCACATGGAAATCATTCAAGAGCGGCTTGAGCGCGAATACGATCTCGACTTAATTTCAACAGCCCCAACCGTGGTCTACAAAGTCATCACAACAAAGGGTGAAACTTTGATGATTGATAATCCCTCGCGTCTGCCACCCACACAACAAATTGATGAGCTCCTAGAGCCTATTGTACGCGCTAATATTTTAGTCCCTGAAAAACATCTAGGCCCCATTATTAGCCTCTGTGTTGAGCGCCGTGGTGTTCAAGTCAGTATGACTTATAGTGGCCGTCAAATAGCGATTACTTATGACTTACCGATGAGTGAAGTTGTCTCTGACTTTTTCGATCGTATCAAGTCGGCCAGCCGTGGCTATGCATCGCTTGATTATAATTTTTTACGTTTTGATGCGGCCAATTTGGTACGTATGGATATTTTAATTAACAGTGAAAAAGTTGATGCTTTAGCCTTAATTGTGCATAAAGAAAATGCGCAAGCCAAAGGACGTGAATTAACTGAACGTATGCGTGAAATTATTCCACGCCAAATGTTTGATGTGGCTATTCAGGCAGCTATCGGCAACCAAATTATTGCGCGACAAACTGTTAAGGCGCTCCGAAAGAATGTTACCGCCAAATGTTATGGTGGTGATATTTCACGTAAGAAAAAGTTGCTTGAAAAACAAAAAGCAGGTAAAAAACGCATGAAGCAGATTGGACATGTTGAAATTCCACAAGAAGCTTTCATGGCTGTTTTTCGCTCTGAAAGAAAAAAATAAAAGCAGGAGTTAACCGCATGAGCTTTCCTTTACTACTCGTGATACTCATTATTTTAAGCGGTACATTAGTACTGATTGATAAAATACTCTGGTCTAAAAAGCGTCCAGAAGCAACCAAAAAACCTAAGATAGTTGAGTATGCACGTGATTTCTTTCCCATTTTTCTGATTGTCTTGTTACTACGCTCATTTTTAGTAGAAGCATTTCGCATTCCTTCAGGCTCGCTTGAACCAACCTTAGAAATTGGTGACTTTGTTGCTGTTAATAAATTTACTTATGGGCTTCACTTGCCCGTACTAGAAACCCGTATTCTTCCTATAAGCCATCCCAAAACGGGCGATATTGTCGTCTTTAGATGGCCACCAGGCCCATCTTTTGACTATATCAAGCGTGTCATTGGTGTGCCGGGTGATGTCGTTTCCTATCACAATAAAAAACTCACCATTAATGGTAAAGAAATGCCTCAACAGTTTGTTGAGTACACCGTTGATGAAAGCTCCGGAAAAGCTGTTGCGCGCTATACAGAAAATTTAAATGGCATCATACACGATATTTATATTGACCCCAAGGATAGTCCCGTCGACTTTGATGTAACCGTTCCCAATGGCCACTATTTTGTATTGGGAGACAACCGAGATGCGAGTGCAGATAGTCGTTTTTGGGGCTATCTGCCAGAAGAAAATTTACGGGGACGCGCCTTTTTTGTGTGGATGAGCTGGAATAACAAAAAACATACCATTCGATGGGAAAACATTGGCCATATACTGAAATGAGGCCTACGCCATGACAGACGTTGATACCAAAGTACTTTGTACACATCTGCAATATCTCTTCAAATCTGAAAAGATCTTACAACAAGCACTCACACATCGAAGCTTTGGTACGCCCCATAATGAGCGGCTTGAATTTTTAGGTGACGCGGTTTTAAACTTAGTAATTGCTGATGCATTGCTAAAACGCTACCCAAGCTTACCTGAAGGTAAACTAAGCCCGATGCGCGCCGAACTTGTCAAAGGTGAAACGCTTGCATGTATTGCGAAAGAGCTTCACTTAAGTGAGTACCTGCTGCTTGGGCCCGGTGAAATTAAAACCAAAGGAGCCTACCGCACCTCTATTTTAGCGGATGCCTTAGAGGCGGTTTTTGGCGCTATATTTCTTGATGGAGGATTTACAGCCGCCGAAGCAGCCGTTTTACAGGTATATCGCGCTCGTCTTGAAACCCATAATGCCAAACAAGCAGCAAACACTGATTTCAAAACAGCACTACAAGAATACTTGCATGCGCATAAAATCCCCCTCCCTACTTACAAGCTCATACAAACCAAAGGGGCTGCACACACACAAACCTTTCATGTCACATGCAACATTGATATACTCAATTTATCAAAATCAGGCCAGGGCCCAACCCGCCGCAAAGCAGAGCAACTGGCAGCTAGTGCGCTTTTAAAGCATCTAAGGAAGTAAATCTGTTTGATGTACAAGCACTGATTAAGTGCTTGTAATAAATAAGTCGGTCGATAAGCCGGGTTCTGTCGTGGACAACCATTCATCTGGGACAAACGTCACCGCTTGCCTCAAGCAGCCTACCCTGATTGCACGCGAGCCACGTGTTAAGTCTTTCGACCCACCAATCTCTATTTGGCCTTGCTCCGAGTGGGGTTTTCCCTGCCACGTCTGTTACCAAACGTGCGGTGCGCTCTTACCGCACCATTTCACCCTTACCTAAAACGTTTAAGCCCCAAAAGGGGCTCTAATAGGCGGTATATTTTCTGTGGCACTTTCCGTAGGCTCACGCCCCCCAGGTGTTACCTGGCACTCTGCTCTGCGGAGCCCGGACTTTCCTCCCTTTACTCAAGGTAAAGAGCGGCTGCCTGACCGACTTAGTCATAAATCATACCGAAATGGCGCGCATTTGTCGACCCAAATGCCCTTTAAAAGCTTATTCTTCACGCGTACCGATAAACTCTTCATCAAAGTAACGCTTCAGTTTTGTTCTCAATGTGCCACGACTAACACCCAATACGCGTGCAGCACGTGATTGATTATAACGGGTCATCTCCATAACCGTACGGAACAAAGGTGCTTCTACTTCTTCGATAATGAGTTGATACAAATTTAAATTCGCATCTTTGCTGTTTGCTGTTGTAAGATACGCCTTAACAGCATGCATAACATGTTCTGCTAAACCTTCCTGTTGAAGTCGAACTTCCTCTGATACCACGCTCATTTTTTTCTCCAAATCAATAAATTAACACTAAAATTTTTGACGCAAAAACTCGGGGCCTGATGAGACCCTTCAAATTTCTTGAGCTTAATAATATCAGATACTTCAAAGACTGTAAACATTGATTTAATCATACGCAGGGCTTTTTTTAATCTTTTTGCACCTATATAGGTTAGGGCGCTTCCTAATCCACAGTAAAGCTCTCACCACAACCACACTGCCCCGTTTGATTCGGGTTGCGAAACACAAACTGCGCGTTAAGGCCTTGTTTGACGTAATCTACTTCGACCCCTTTTAAGAAAGGATAACTTTTTTCGGCCAAGCACATCACATAATCGTCATTTAATGGCAAAACAATGTCTGTAGAATCAATCACATCAATGTAATCTATAACATAGGACAGCCCAGAGCAGCCTGTTTTTTTGACTGAAAAACGAATGCCTTTACTCCCAGGTTTCTTCATCAGGTAAGATACAATATGTTGCTTTGCTGCTTCTGTTAATACCATAGAAGGGCTTTTTGATGGTATATGTTGCTGCACCACGTCACTCATCGCTGACTCCACGTTTTTTAACAAGCTTGAACATAAAAAACCACCTTATTTTACTGAAAGTGGCTTCATTTTGCGCCACACACTCTGCTGATTTTAATTAGAATAAATAGCACAAAAAAAATGGAATATTAGCAGATTAAATACATTAATAATAGGGGATATCTCATACCCATCGCTTACACACGCCACTTCAATTGTGAGACATGTCGTCTATGTCGCCTGCCAAACATCGTAGATCTCCTTAAAGGTATCCGACTTAGGTGTAATTGTGCAAAGTGTCGCTTTTGTACCCTGAGTTCTGTCTCAAATGCCTGTCTGATAGGCCTGCCAAAGCGCCAAATTTTTTGTTGCATCACGTCAACCGACAAGGGCATTCGTGCAAGCGCATGCGCCTCCTCCTCAAGCCCTGCCATAAGCGATGCAAAATAACGTAATTGTTGAATAACATCGTCTCTAAAAGGCTGATTGTTTGATGGACACAGCACATGAATATGCATATGCGGCACTGTCATGCCCGATTGCGCATGCTTTTGCATATACATCACTAAATCCTCTCGACGCCCATGCCAAATACTTAACGTGGCCCTCAATAAAGCTTCAAGCTCAAATAAGTGAGCGGGTGATAAATGCACCAAGTCTATTTCATGTTGATACGGTACAATCATCATATGAAATGGTGAGTCTCCTAGAGGCCGGTAGTTTAGACATAGAAAAAAATGATCGAACCCTGATATAACTTGCTCGTCTAAAAACTCAGGCCTGTCGAAAGCACAAGGCTTGTGATTCATTGCAGGAGAAATCCACTTTTCATCAGTTGCTCTTAAAGTATGATAATAAAACTCATCTTCATTGATATCTTCTAAGTGTAAAAATTGATACGTTTCAAGCAACCCATGCCACAACACTGGATATCCAAATAAAGCCGCATCATCAAGACTATCATATCTAGGTTCATAGCTGGAAAGATCATGGATAAATTCATCATAATCTAGCTGCTCAACCGCTTTCGGCTCATCTTCGTAAAATACTCGATGTAACCGTCCTACTTTTTTACGCAAGTCCATCGACAGCAGTTCGTTTTGAATGTCCGGATACTCACAATTAATCTCTATATCAAACCGCCCATATGCATTCAAAACAAAATGAATAGCGTAGCTACTTAAACTTTTCTTTACCAGTAAAGATACCAGACTGGGTAACTTATGCAGGGGAGAATCAAATGCACGCTCAGCCATTACGCGAAACTGCAAAATACGAATAAAGTCTGCACCTTCTTCTTTGTGAATCAACTCAACATACATACAACTACCTCATGTAACATCTCAGGTAAGCCATCTATCTCACTTATAATTGTAGACTATTTGAACACTTTTCTATACTTATAACGCGCGTATGCGCTGTGGATGGAATCACCTCCATTTTTCAATTTTCGGATCTATTTGATTAAGGCCTGTTGATATTTGCCCTGGTAGAACAAACATTGCTATCCGATGTAATAGATGTAATGATGTTTTTACTGCCACTTACATGAAACCAGCCCATATGAATATATGGCTCATTTTTATTGGTTCAGGACTCGGTGGAATCTCTCGTTTTGCTATTTCTAACGGTCTTGCCAAAGTTTTAGGCTCCAGTTTTCCTTATGGCACCCTCCTTGTTAACACACTTGGCTCGTTACTAATCGGTTTACTTTTTGTACTCATCCTAGATAGGCTCGAAGGTGTCTCAAACCATCTAAGACCTCTCCTACTGACAGGATTTTTAGGCGGGTTTACGACCTTCTCCACTTTCTCAATCGAAACACTGAACTTATTTGAAACCAGCGGATGGGGACTTGCCACATTAAATGCACTACTTAATCTCACACTTTGTTTATTAATGACCTGGTTAGGTATATGGGGAGGACGGCAACTATGAGTTTAGAAATCACAAATATTGTTATTGCACGTATCTATCTCACTGAGTCATCCCCCATACTGGATGAAATCCTAGATTACCTACGGGGAGGTGCAAACATTCGTGGATTCAGTGTCTTTCGCGCCATCCGTGGTTTTGGCGATACCGGAGAACAAGCCTCCCGCCTCATTGACGTATCGCTTAGTCTTCCTTTAATCATTGAGTTTTTCGACGAAGAAGCAAAAGCGCACCGTATCATCGAGCATCTCACACAATTCGTTAAACCCAAGCATATTGTGTTTTGGAATGCACAAACCAATAAAAATGGTGCGTAGCGTATCCCTCTAAAACTCACACAACAAAGTCAAAATACCGCTTTCGGTAAGGCTCTTGGCGCAGCGTAAAATGCCACCACTCCTTACTATATGGCTTAAACCCATATTGATTCATCACATGCCGTAAAAGCATGCGATTTTTATATGCTTTCTTAGAAATATTTCTGCTACTTGGGTACGCACGCGTATCAAAGCAATCAAACCCAGTACCCATATCGATGCTATTATCTTGAAAGCGCTTATCAGCTGGCGCATAACAAGCTGTCAATAGCTGCCCTCGGTGATATGAAGCTCCCTCTTTTACGGGTAATTGCACCAAGGTTAAGTCAACCGTACTACCACGACTGTGCCCTGAATATTCTGCAACGTACCCCAACTTAAACAAATCCTTCTTATCTGTATCCGGATAAAACTCAGCTTTCATTTCATCTTGATTCGGCTTGTGGCTCCAAGCAAAAAAATCCGCTACCGCACGTTTGGGTCGATAACAGTCATAGACCTTAATACTATACCCCAATCGTTTAAATGTTTGCTGTGCACGCGCAAGTTGTCGTGCAGCAGGCTCCGTTAAAACGCAACGTCCGTGGTTATAACCCACAATCGGTCGACCAATAAAATTATGGTATGTAGCATAACGCATCTCTTGTAAAATATCAGGCACATATGCATCCAAATACACAAAGCCATCCGGGAGTCCATAACCCGTTGAGGAAAATAAAAAAAACACCCAAACAACTATTTTTCTCATTAAATTATCCTACTTAGAGTTAGCAACTTTTACTTCTTATCTGTATAGTTATCTTAAAACACTCTAAAGGGAAACTCAGCATGAAAAAAAATAAACTCAAAACAATCATTTCTTCAGCGCTAACTTTAGCTTCTTTCTCTTCTGCTTACGCAGGAGATATGGGCCCCAAGTCTCCATCTTCAACCCAACCTTATTTTGGCGGCGAAGCTGCTTATACCTGGCGACAAATCAACGCACCAACCCTTAACTTACTAACAGCAAACACCTCAAATCAACCCTGGGGTTTTCGCATATCCGCAGGCATACTGCACCTTTATACTGAAAAATTAGGGCTTACAGCTGAAGTAGGAGGAGGATATTATGGTAGTACCTCTATTTCAACTGCCCAAACTTCTTCACGAGGAAAAATTGATGTCGATGGATACGACATATTAGTAGGCGCACTCTACAGGCTTCAATATTTTGATATATTCGCCAAAATTGGCTTCATGGGTGAGAATGCTCGCTTAGATTTCACACGATATGATTTATCAAGAGTCTTTGACGGTAATTTAATTCGCGGAGAAAGTCGTGTTCGAAGCACTAACGGAAGCTTCCTTCCTGAAATAAGTGTAGGAGGCATCTATAATGTGCAAAACAATTTAGGTATTACACTCACTTATATGCACATATTTGGTTCCACCATGGAGTATAAGCTCCTCAGCCAAGCAAACATTGGCTCAGGAATTAACAGGTCTTTGAACGTGAACTTCCAAAATCCAACGCTCAACTCTATTTTATTAGGCGTTCGTTATTACATCAGTTAAAGATTTCTTCAGTATGTGAGCCCCAGCACCTCCCGAAGCTCGCTGTAGCTCACATACTGAAAGCGCACCAAGCCCCATCAAAGCCCCTAGCATGTAATAATATGCCGGCACCATCATATCCCCTGTTTGATTTACCAGCCACATTAAAACTAAAGGCGCTGTACTTCCAAACAAAGAAATACCCACATGAAAAGACACACCAAATCCGCTATAACGACAGTTATCTGGAAACAACAGCAGCATATAGGCATTAATCGGTGCGAACGTTATGGCAATTAAGCCGGCCATTAAAAACATCCCGACTACTATCAAACTAACATTGCCAGAACTGACAAAGTGCATCACAAAAAAACTCAAACAAAACATGGCAAGCATGCCCACCACTAACTGCTTTAGATGCCCGATTTTATCTGCCACCAACGCCATTAAGGGCTCAAGCAATGCAACGACTGCGAGGGACACAGTTGCCATGAGTGTCGTGTAACTCAGAGAAATATTGAAATAGCGATGTAAATAACTCGGTGTAAACACACACATCCCAAAGGTCATTACCCCAACCAAGCCACCCAACCCAATCACACCTACCACTGCATACGGGGCCCTTTTAAGCGCCTCTAAAAAAGGACGTTTCGTTTTATCATTTGTATCAATCTTGGCATAAACAGGCGTTTCTGGCACTCTCTTACGCAAATAAAAAATAGTAAATCCCGTCAGCGCTGCAAACCCAAAGCCCAATCTCCAAGCAAAATTTGGCATAAACGATGCCATTAAAAAAGATGCCATAAGCCCTGCAATAATCACACCAATGCTATAAGCAGCGCTTGTTAAGCAACCATAAAATGCACGTTTATCAGGCGGCGCATGCTCTACTAAGAAAACAGCAGAGCCAGTAAATTCTGAGCTGGCCGAAAATCCCTGTGTGACGCGCAGCAAAGTAATGAGAATAGGGGCTGCAGTGCCTATAGTATTAAACCCTGGTAAAATTGCTATTATAGCGGTCGGACACGCCATAGTGATAATGCTTAGCATGAGTGCGCGCCTACGCCCAAAGCGGTCACCAATATAGCCAAAAAACATAGATCCAACAGGCGCTAATAAATATCCCACCGCAAAAACGGCAAACACGTGCAACAAAGAAGCGATGGTACTGCCTTTAGGAAAATAAGTGTTTGCAATAATCGGCGCAAAATAGCCAAAAATAGCAAAGTCATACCATTGAACAGCAGTCCCAGAAATACCAATAAACATCGCTCTTTTTGAAATAAATCCACGCATCACATCTCACCTACTCGCCTTACACCTTTTATTGATAAAGAGCTAAAAGCCCTCTTTTGTATGGATAGTTATATGTTACTGACCAGCACCGGTCACTGTGTAAGTCGCTGTATACGCTGTGCCATCCTTACTAATTTGTAAGGTACAACTTACCTCAGTCCCATTCCCTGTTGCCGTAGTATCAGCTGCTAGATTATAAGTATCTGCAATTGCAATGCCCGCTATACCAAGCGTTAGCGCTGGTGTAATTGAAGCGGCCACATCTGAACACTTTGCAACAGTCATACACTTACCTACTATTACCTCATTGCTCACTGTAGAGCATCCTACATGATTAATGGAGCTTGCTGCTGCAAGCGATCCTGCAACTCCATCTACCGCTGCTTGCTGCGCATTGACTTGTAAATCAATAAAACGTGGGACCGCAACTGCCGCAAGAACCCCCAAAACAGCAATAATCATCACAAAGTCAACCAGACTAACCCCCTTGGGGATACGCATTTTTATGCTCCTACTATCTTTTCAATACATAAAGTAATGAACCGATGCTGTCCACAACACTACTTCCGTCTCCAGGACACACTACATCAAAAATTAGGTGTAACGTAGGTATCGCTCCAAGAAGCTGCAGGATTATGTTTGCCACCCTTTTCAGACAAGAAGTTCTGAACTGCTGATTTATTGCTCTCGTTTGCCAAATCAAGCGGTGTTTTAGCCTGTCCATTTTTAAGGTTAATGGCGCCTGGGTAAGCCTCAAAACACGCCTTGACCATCTCAAAAGAACCATAGGCTGCGGCTAAATGTAATGGTAAATTATTATCGGCATCGGGTAACGCTGCAATGCCTTCGTACCCCATGAGCCGGGTTGCCATATTTGTGCGCCCATTTAAAACAGCGGTATGGATGGGGCACGTTCCAACCTCGTTCTGAATACGTAGCAATGCTGCTGCATTGTCTTCCGATAACACTGAATCTAATACATTTAGAAAATCATTCTTTGCAATTCGGTGCAATACGGTATCACCATCACGATTTTGATGGGGCAAGACATCCCTAGACAGTGCCAACAATTGCGCAAAAATAGCCTCTTTATCTACTTTTAGCTGCGTGGTGTGCGACGCCGGAAGTGCTAAAGCACTATACAGCGGATATTCCAGGTTTTCATTTATCTCATGTGCGAGTGCTGCTCGGCCATCATCGTCTGACAAAAGTGTAGACACTTTTGTACGCTCTCCATTCACTGCGGCGGTATGTAGTGCTGTCATTTTTAATTACTCCCATGCATCAGTTCGTTTATCATATATCCACACTGTGTGCATATCAATTAACTGGTTGGCATTATATTATTATCGTGCTGTGTATCAGCTTCCGGTCTGGGGGCTTGTTGTTTATATTTTTTCTTAAATGTCATAAAAGATTCCACATCACCTGAAGGCGCTGAAAACGATGGCCTACGAAGCACATCTGATGCCCTCTGGCTTAAGCGTTTGAATAAGTCCACTTCTCGCCCCATAGCATCGAGCACTGTTTTTTGCGTTGACGTTCTTCCATTCATAATCGATGTTCGCTCCAGTAAAGGAAGTGCTAACACTTTTGCTTCAATCTCCTCCCATTTCTGAGCCACCTTAGGTGAAGCATCTGCTTTATGCAGCATTATCATATCTTTCAGTGCAACAAGCTGCACTTCATTTTCTTTAAAATGCGCATGAACTGCACGTACTTCATCCTGAATGCGCATTACAGCTTCTATCGTTTGCGCTTTATTCAGTGCATGCGTTCTATCAGTGATAAATGCCTGCATCACACTATCTTTATTACTCAACTTAAAGTGGTCTATGCCCGTCAGCAATTGATGTGTATTAACTTTTACTTCAAACAGTGTATCACGTGCCGCTTTTACGGTAGCCTTGGCGTCTCCTAATTTGCCATTGAGTGTGTCATAAATATCTCGCAAATCCCCTTCTGTATCGGCTGCGGCTATCAGCTGTTGCTGCTCAGCAATAAACGCTTGCATCGCGGCCTGTTCAGGCGCCTCTACATCCAGCCGCTGCACTAAACCCAATAATTGGTACACATCTGTTTTTAATTCTACTAAGTCCTCATGCTCAAAGGAAAAGTCCACTAACTCAGGGTATTGAATAAAAGCAAGCGCTTCAACCGCCTCATGTAACTTCATTCGCGCTTCAGCTGCGCTGGTATAAATTAACTGCTTAATTGTGTGCTCTAACTGCATGCCTTTAGGCGTTTTAAAAATAGGATTATTGAAGTCAAATTTTTCTACCTCATGCAAAGTTCCATTAGGTTTTCCGTCTTTATCATAGGTATAAAAAGCCGTATCCTTGCATCCCGTAAGATATTGATATAAGTTCTTCCACAAGATGTAAGCTTGCATTTTACTCACATCAACAAGCTCTCGTGTTTCACTACACCTCGCAAGCTCAGGAGTATCCATATGCTTTGAGCGCAATAGAGGATAAAAGGTATTTTTAGGCGCACCTAAATCCAATACTCGCACTGTTTGCGTACTGATATCGCCCCACCTATCCTCCACTTCTACTTCTATTTCTCGGGTATAAGTAAATCCTTTTTTATCCGCAATACGTAACTCGCCATGCCTATCAACCAGCCAATTGCCATTTTTCATGTCTGTAAAGCAATACCCCTCTCGCTCCATATTCTCAAGTATGCGTGCCATTTGTAGATATAAATGCATCGCACTTTCTATATGTGCGTCATCGTTTTGCTGTGACTTTCCATGTTTTTTTAAGTCACCTTCAGGGTGAAACTCAGTAAACAATAATGTTCTTGTAAGCGCTTCATCTTTTTCAGGGTGCTTGCAAATCACCTCTCTTTCGGATACATCAGGCGTAAACACATCATGCATACTACCTTCTCTTAATGTTTGAACGGCTTCTTTAGCCACCCCCATCCGATTTTCAGCCTTAAGCACGATGGTTTGAAACGTATGCATATCTAGCACGGTAAAATTCTTAGAATTTCCCCCGCCTAAAAAACCTATTTCGTAGCGAGATAGCAGCTTTAAGAAATCTTCACGGCCTGATTCACCTTCAACAAACACACGCTCTGCTAATTTTTCCTGCGTAAAACCTGGCTCAAGCAAAACAGCAAGTAACCGCTCTGCTTTATCTGGCGCCATCACCGCTAAATATTCAGGAAAACTAAGCTTGGGCACATCAGGCCAAATACCAAGTGCTTTACGCTCATCTTGTATATCACTGAAAAGTGTTCTATGAATTTTTTTGTGATAATCTATGAAAAAACGCTTCACATCATCTGGAAACTTTCTATCAACTTTATCAACTGTTGCTTCAAGCTCAGATAACGCGTTAACACGCGCTGTTTTATCTTTTAGTTGGTTGTATGCACTAATTAATGCATCAATTTCCTTGATGTAAGGGGTCACTGCGTCTCTAAACTTCTCTGCGTATTCTTTTGTTTTTTGGGGCTCTCCAGGTATGGTAATATCAAGCGGCCCTAGCAGCTGGATTGGCATGCAATACACCTCAATTGACTCACAATATTTTAAATATAGTCCAAATAAAGCCAATACTGCACTTAACTCAAGTAAGTTGTTCTTCCTTGGCAATATGGTCGATTCCATATAAGGCCCTAAGCGGCTATTAAAAAAGATAAAAACACTTCTGCGCCAGTTAGTCACAACACTGGTTCAAGCGTTACAAGCACGTTTGGGTGAAATAAAGGATAATTAACACGCCTTGTCGGGCCCTTCTCCCATCAGACGGGAGAAGGCATTTTTTTAAAGTCAACGCGTTAATTACCCTTCTTTTGAATAAAGCGCTATCGCATTACCTTCTGTATCGACTATTACCGCACGATGCCCATACGGCCCAACCTGCTCTTTTTCTACAAGTACCTCTTGCCCCGCAGATTTTGCGAGTTCAAGTGCCTCAGCTAAACGGCCCTCAACATTTAAGTATACTAACAATCCATCTTTCGATGGTTTTCTATCTGGCATCACGCATAAACAGCCCGATACATTGTCGTCTGAATGTGGCAACAACCCAAACTCAAAGCCATGCCCTGATTTTTTTTGAACCGGTGCATTGAGCACCTTTTCATAAAATGCAATGGCGCGGTCTAAATCAATCACCGGAATGTCAACCCAGGCAATTGTATGTTTTACTGTCATGATTCCCCTCATTATCAAACAAACACTTAGCCCCCAATCGCTGAGAGCCACTCCTTTGAAGGCAAAATTAATTTTCTTGTCTCTAAATCAAAAAAACCAAATGTTAATTTTGCACGGCTACATAAGTTTCCTGCAGTATCCACCATATCTTGTTGCATCACTGCAATTTTTTCCTTATATGCCAGTACCTGTGATTCAATCGTGATGGACTCCCGTAGCATCACTTCTTTCAAAAATTTAATATGGCACTCCAAAACAATGGGGCCTTTTTTTTGCGTACGAATCACATCCAGCCCAAACCCATGTGCAGTTAAAAGCTCCCATCGTGCCTCTTCAAGCAATGCCAGGTAAGTCGCATTGTTCACATGCCCAAATGTATCTAAGTGATGCTCTTTAATCACAAGTCTATATTTAAATACGTTAAAATCTGTCATGCCTTCTCTGACCCTCTCTTCCATTAACGCGTTCCTTTTTATCAAGCATTCACATATACCCAATCAACTTCAACATACGGGTTTATTGGATATATATGCCATTATGAACATAGCATAATACAATATGGAGTGAAGATAATGAAATGTGTCACCTATACAGCAACGACGCTCTCAGAAGTTGTGGCAAAGCAGGTTTTTTTATCCAAAACGCATATATGGACCGTGCCACTATTGCAAGAGGTAATTTAAGTGTTGATTGGACCTATCCTTTCCTCTTTAAGCATGTTATTTTCTTGGCAGCTTAAACTCTCTCTATTTAGGCCTCTTCAATGACTTCAACTTTTCGCTCGGCTGCACGCCGCTTTACACGTCTGTTTGCCCTCCTTCTCTTTGCAGGCTTTATGCTTGGAGCACTACACAAACAGCAATGGATACTATTCACATTGCTCGTCGTTATTGGTTGCTTGCACATACGCCGCAGATTTTTACATAACAAGTCCAATGCTATTTGCGAGCTCACAGGCTTTATATTAACTACCATACTAGGTACAAGCTGTGAGCTATGGGGCACTTACAATGAGTACTGGACCTATCACGACATCCCCTCCTACCAACTAGTTCCTGCATGGATTCCTGTGGCCTGGGGCTTTACGTACTTTGCATTTCACTTATTTGAAAGCTGTGTTTTTCAATTAACAACGCGTCGCCGCCATAGCTTAATGGCCATTGCCTTCACTTCTTTAATATTACCGACCGTTGGAGAATATATTCCAATCTATATGGGGGTTTGGACCTACCACTGGCCATACCAATTGATGGGAGTACCACTACTTGCAAGCCTTGGGATATGGGCCGTTCATCTTGTCGTGTTTGTGACTATGAATAAGCTGAACCAAAAATACCATTTTAATACCACCACTTATACTTTACTGACATAATCCTTTCTGTACATGATAAAAAACCAGCATCCTGTAAGGTATATACATTTTTTAAAAATCTTCCGATAAATCAATGGTTTGCATCGAAACTTTCTTAATTTTTCCAGAACGATTCACACTCACGTCTATCTTGCTACCAATGGGTATATCCGATAAAATATTATACAAATCATTGTAATTACTAATCTTTTTGTCATTAATGGCTACCACAGCATCTCCGAGCAATAACCGTCCAAATGAGTCAACCTGCGCGCCGCGTAAGCCCACCTTTGCAGCTGGTGTATTCTCCAATACCTGTGAAATAAAAACACCCTGGTCTTTTGCGAAGTGGTTTGTAATATGACCATCTAATGGCACAATGCCAATACCTGACATTTTAACGCGCCCATACTGAATCAGTTGCGGCACAACCCGTGCAATAGTCTCGGACGGCACAGCAAACCCAACTCCTGAAGACGCCCCTGAGCGCGAATAAATCATCGTGTTCAAACCAATCAAACATCCTTGACTATCTAGCAAGGGCCCACCTGAGTTACCAGGATTAATAGAGGCGTCAGTCTGTATCATGTTACGAATATTCACGCCTGCAATCCCTGGAACCTCCCTATCTAAAGCGGAAATGACGCCTGTTGTTAGGCTGTGATCAAGCCCAAATGGATTACCAATAGCCATGGTTTTTTGTCCTACCACGAGCGTATCGGTATCGCATAATTTAAATGGTGCAAAGTGTTTAAACGTAGGGAAGTCTTTTACCGAGCTTAACTGTAGTACTGCAATATCTTTTCTAGGCTCCGCACCAATCAACTTTGCGGGTACCGTTTTGTCTCCAAAACTCACCATCACATGAGATGCACCATGTACCACATGGTAGTTCGTAATAATATGGCCTTCTTTATCCCAGATAATGCCAGACCCTGTTCCAGAAGCCACTTCAAGCTGTTCAGAAAAATGTGTTTGAAAACGATTCATCCGATGTACATACACCACTTTAGGAGATGCCTGCTTAAAAACAGAAATAGTATTTTTTTCATCCGATGATAAATGCTCGTTCGCCAAAACTACACTCGCATGAGAGAAAAGTAGCAATATAGAGCCTAGTAATCTTTTTCTTTTCAACATCACACAGCCTCCAGCATTAGAATTATCTGAAACGATTCTAAAAATTTCATACGCCTTGGTCAAACCCAATGAAACAACATTTGTAACTCCCCATGTCATCCTTCGCTACGCCCAGGATGACATGGGGAGTTACCAACACTTTTTAAAAAGTGGAATTCACACTCATGTTGTTCTATTATTTACCATGTAGATATATTTTAAAGCTTTTAGATGTAAAGGAGAAGTACAATGAATAGAACATCTATTTTATCTAAATTAATGATGGGTATTGCTTCTATAGGCTTAAGCGCGAGCGTTTGGGCTCACTCATCAAACACGATTGAAGATACCTGGAACGCCACATGGGATGCAACCGCTGCCACATGGGATGCCACATGGGATGCAACGGCTGCTACTTGGGATGCTACTAAACACACAGGAAAAATGGCAGCAGACTGGGGATGGGGCATGAATGGAAAGAATGATCCTGAATATATGGTAACCGATGCTGACACGCACCAAGTTAAATTCTTAGATGGTGTCAACAAAGGCCATAAAGTTGCTGATGATGGGGTAATGAGACATAACTATGATTGTATGAAAGGAGACAAAATTACAAATCTGAAAACGCATAAATCAGGCATTATCAAAGGTGTTAAACATCAAGGTACAATGGATGTAATGACACCAAACGGTAAAACCGTGCGTTATCAGTATGTAACCTTTAAGGTTAAACCTGTTAAATAAAAACCAAACTAGATCGGAGTCAGGCAAGCATGGCAACATGCTTGCCTGTTTCGTTTTAAGGTGAGGCCCGACTGGAGGAAGCAGCGTTTGCCTCTTCTTCTCCGATTCTCACCATCTCATTAAACAAAATCGTGTACAGCAAATTTGTTGTACCTGCAGCAGGACCGCCTCGTAATAAAAACCGTAAAGCCTGAGTAACACCTTGTGTCCTGAGTAGTCCACTGCTGGCCTTTAAAATATCTAAAGTTGTTTTAAAAAAACCAAGTCTGGGCGAGGTATCTGTAACCGGACGCTGCATTCTAAATCGAACAAGTTCAAGCGGGTGTGTTAGTATTGTCAAAGGTACTGTTGTAAACGCTGCTGATGTAAGCTTTCCCCATGCTGTGTTACAAGGTAAATTCAGTGCTTCTGCAAACCAATCACCATACGGTTTTACGCGCATATAAATCGTCGTTGCTGCTGTCACCTTCAATACACCTGGTAACGCACCTGAAAACTGCTCTCCTACCCCCGCTTCTACCAGTGTTTTACCCGTAAACTGAATACGTGCTCGCCTAAATACACTGGGCGCTAATACAAATTCTGTTAATGCCGCAGAAACAGGAATAACATAATCAGACGCACCTGGATAAGCTTGCTCGAGGGCTGCCTTCTTGAGCCAACTTGCATTTCGAACTGCATTTTTTACCAAAAGCTGGAATAGCGTGCTTTTACCGCCTTTCAGTAATTCTGAAGGCTTCCTCCAGCCATCCGTAATATCATACATTGCCTGGCACGGCCCCACACTATCCCGCATGCCTCGAGAAGCAATAAAGGCACCTGCGTTCACTACCGGGGAAAAAGCCACCATACCAAGGGTGCTCACTGTAAAATTACGTAAAAAATAAGGTCTATTATCAACTGTCTCTGGCATGCCTCAACTTACCTCGCAACTACCCAAACAGAAAACTGTAATCTATATTTCGAGCACACGCTAGCCTTAAAAAATCAATACATTCAGTGTATTCTGGGAAAACTCCTATAGTACGAGTAACAAACAATGCCTCTTAAAACACGCATTTCTTACACAAAAATATACTGTTTTTACCTGTTTATCTGGATCATAACACTCCAGATCATGGGGTATTGTATGGGCGTTTTGACCCAAGAAAATCTTACACCATGGTATACGACACTCACAAAATCTGCATTGACCCCACCGGACCATGTGTTTGCAATTGTGTGGCCTATTTTATATCTAGTGCTGGCAGTGGTTGGCTTCAATATTTTCCTTAAAAAAAACCAATGCACTGCAAAAGAAAAGTACGTATATGGCATACAATTGATTCTCAACTGGCTGTGGTCTCCCATTTTCTTTCATTTTCATGCAGTTGGGGCAGCATTGATTATTTTGGCCATGATGGTCCTACTCACCATCATCTTGGTATACATGCTCTACTCTAGGCATCGAATACTCGCTTTATTACTCATCCCTTATTTAGCATGGATACTATTTGCAACCTATCTCAATGCAATCATTTGGGTGGCTACATGATGAAAATACTCTATGCTTTACTCTGTATTCCAACCTCAGGACTTGCCATGAATCAGACCTTAATTGATTTCACACAGCCAATTAAAAACTATATCGTCAAAACTGATGCAACAGAAAGAGAAACCGGAAAATCACATGCTAGTTTTAGCTATCAAGCCAGTACGCACCCCGCAAGGCACTATTTCTTCGCCTTTCTAAATCCACAGCCTAATGGCGCCGCATTTGCCAGCGTTCAAATCCCACAACCATTAAATCTTCTAATCAATGATAGCCTTTGTCTCACTGCAACAGGGCTACAGGATAAGCCCACCACCTTTCAATTGGTACTCAACACTTCTACTTCAAATGGTTTTAACTATCAACACACTTTCACGGTTACGTCTAAAGAAACCACACACGCATTCAAGGTCAAAGATTTTTCTGCAACACGCCGCGGAAAAGAAGTGGCACATGCCCCTCCTCTCAACAGCCATGATATTCAGTCTGTCGGCATCCGCATTATTGGACGGGAAAAAACGCCAGATAACATTTTTCAAAAAGGATTATATGGCATCGCGTTATATCAACTATCAATATGCTAGCCACAAACTCACAAACTAACGGTTGAGTGCGTCGTTTGCTCAGGTGTGTACACTAAGCCTAATGCCTCTCTCAGCACGTTCCCTGTTGGGCGATCTTCAGGTGCTTTTTTTAACATGTTTTGAACTACTATAGATAACTGAGAGTCAACTGATAACAAGTTGTATATTAAACAAACCCTTGCTAATGCAAACACATCACTCGACACAGAAAATTGTTTTTTATGATCAGAGCGAAGCGTACTGACATAAGCCTCCTCAGAAATCTCTCTGTTATCTATCTGCCGAATATAATCTTCATAGGTGTTAAAAAACTCAGGAGCCATATATCCTACGGTACCACAACCTGTTTCTCGTGGTTCTTGTATATTGAAGCTTTCATCAAAATCAATGAAAGTAATTATAAATGGTGTTTCTTCTGAGCTCGTATTCTCCTTAATACAAATATTAGATGATTTGATGTCAGTATGTACTAAGCCTTCATCATAAATCTGGCATAAGTACTGCGTTAAAAGTGCTTTCACTATTTTTTCTTTTTGTACGTTTGTAAGCGGTTGTCGTTTTTCTATAAAAGCATCTAAAACCTCGCCAGCATCTCGTGAAATAGTAGTTTTCTTCACGCCCACTGACGTCGTACTGATGGTTGTCTTTCTAAAGATAGATGGGCCAACACGCAACTTTGACTCGTGTGCTTCCACAGGCCAGGAAAAGGTAGTGTCGGCTTCCCCAAATAAGCAATCTCTTTTAAGATAAAACCTTTCACCATGCATATTGACTGCATATTTGACCGTTCTTTCGATTGCACCTTGTTCAAGTTTACTACGGTTTAAAACATAATCAGGTTTCCCCAAACTTTTTGCCCACGCCTCTTTGTACTGCAAATACGCTTCGCTTTTTGCCTCTTCTTCATCCTCGGGCGGATCACAACGATCCTCAAAATCATCGGGTAACTTCCACGGTAAATCATCTTTATTTTGATGAAAATAAATTTCTCCAGAGAGTAGTGTTGCCGAATGTGTTCCAGGATCATTCGGATACAGACATTGTATTGGCACTTGATGCACAGTTATACCATCTTGAGGATCTGTAATAATATAGCATCGTGACACATGACTCTGATAATATCGTAGCGTACGACTCTGACCGGAATCGTGCTCTCTCACTTTTTCTCGGGATATTTTTGTCCCATCCGGAAGTTGCCCCCCTAAGGAGTGCATCCATTCTTCACTGATATAACGCTCTGGATGCTCAAAATAATCCTGTATCGCATTCTTTTCTTCGTTCGAAATAACAATCGGCATTATGTTTCTCTAAACTAAGTAGGTAGAAAAACATTGTACCTTGAAGCCTTGTTTAAGATCAAGTTGGACTTATATTAATCACTTAAGATTGGTAAGCGAATCTCACTATATTACTTTAAATTTTCTTTCGCAAAATAAGCCAAATCAAGGCATTGATGATTTTTATAATCAAGTGCCTCATAAAAAGCATGCGTGCCATCTTTTTTTCGATGATTTGCTGAAATGAGCTCTATGACTTGCGCACCCTTCGAACGCGCATGCCCTTCTACAAGCGCAATTAACTGCTTACCAAGCCCATGCCCTCGATGCGCTGCATCCACTACAAGTGTATCAATGTGACACGCACACGCAGGCAGACGTAATAATTCAAAATAGCCGAATGCAACTGCCGCAACCACAGCCCCCTCGTTCTCTACCACCATCATGTGATTATCACAACACGCATCAAATAACTCGATGCGTTCGCGCATCGAAGATTCAGTCCATGTATATCCCATTTGTGCTAAAAGTGCCACTAAATATACTGCATCATCAACTGTGGCTTTCCGAATGTGCATGGCGCTGCTCCTTTTTTAGATTAAGAGCACATTAAATACAGTTATAGTATTATAAATACAGTATAGAATGACTTTTATGAATTACTTCATCAAAAACTCGAAAAACTTGTTTGTTTCGATGATATCTTCGAGCTCCTTCAATGATAAAAGTGCATCAGAAACACTTGCGCTATCGCCATGAGATTTATCCCAAAATTATCGACAGAGAGCTCGCTTTACTCACTAAACATCTATTCGCTGTAAAAAATATACCTAGCATTTGACGCATCTATGAATGAATATCTATTTCATTCTCTTCACTCGAATCATTTAGGCGTAAGACCGCTAAAACGCTTAATTGAGAAACACATTACGGGAAACTTATCGCGTTTTATTGTGAGTCATCAGCCAACACCTCAATCAGAGCTATTAATATCCGTTGAAAGTGATTATGTAGTTATTAAAACGCTAGGATTGGTTATTGCTTAGAGCACCAAAAATCCTAGGGTCTTATATGGACTCGACCATATTGTCAGAGGCTAACCTCCATTTCTGACAAAAAGGTTAAGATTGCAGGTCACTCAAAAATGAGTTGGTCTGCGATAAAGCCAGTGGTCCATATGATACAAGTGCTTTGGCTGCTCAATCAAATTAATCCATAGTCACTTTAACCTCTATAGACAAGGTTTCCTCCCCTCCCCCATTTAATATGGCACCAGATGTAGGGGTTGCATCTTTACTGTTTCGACCACATGAAACTTTAATATGATCTTGTCTAACGACCGTTCCATTTGTTGGATCGAGCCCTACCCAACCAATTTTGGGTACGTATACCTCTGCCCAAGCATGCGTTGCATCTGATTGCTCTTTATTCTCGTAGCCACCACCAGTAAAGATATATCCCATTCTATATCTAGCGGGAATACCTAATAATTGGGCTAAACAAATGAGTAAATTTGTAAAATCTTGACATACACCTTCTCTATTTTGATACGTTTCAAAAGGTGTTGTCCCAACATTAGTTACACCTTGTTGATAAGCATAATCCGTATGAATGCTTATATTAATATCTTTTAATGTTTCAATAACATTGTAGTCATTCCGCTCACAAAAACTGATCGCGTAGTCAGTCAATGCGTTCAGCTGATTTTCAGGCAGTTCTGGAGGCAAAAGATATGGCGACATCATTTGCCTTTGCCACGGCATCCAAACAAGGGGCAAACTAGTTCTTCTGATAAACTCAGAGTAAGTTGCATTGCCTAAAGCATAAACTTTCACTTTAGATTGGCAAACTATCTCAAGTGATGTATAAGGCTGATATATATTGCAATAAATATTATGATTACCAAAAACATCTTCATAATTGATAAGTTCACTATCAACCGATAATTTTACCTCTGAATGAACAACTTCCTGCAACCAATCATCCACTGGTATGAGTCGTATATTATGACTACTATGCCTTACGAATTTATGGTAGTTATATACTGTCTTATGAAGGATATTGTAAGTTTTATATTCTAGTTTATTGCCATCAATATCTTCAGTAATTGATTTCAAATTTAATACCGTGTTTTTAGATATCGTATTACGCGTTCTGGTTTTTGGGTTTGAAGCAACATGAGACAATGGAACATCAGAGACTTGTTGACTATCAGATGTCCATATAATTTTTCCTCGCCTCGCTAATATTAGCTCACCTGGATTCATCCGTTGCTGCTCAAGCCCCTCTATTGACTCAGAATTAAAAAGTAACAGCGTGTTATTTCTATCCTTGTGGCCCGGTATAGAAATATTCATTGTCGGCATTTCTAGTACTGTTGTACCTAGTGGTGGTAAAAATCTTGTGTAAAATAAATTCTTTTGAGAGTTTCTACTGTGATAGACAGCAATACTTTCATGGTCGGATAAAATGATATCTATCGTTGCGAATTCATCTAACTCCCTAAGCCATGAAAGTAATGTTGAAGGCGTTAATTCAGACAAACTTCTTGCATTGTTAGAGTGAATTTTTCCCAATAAATAACAAAAAAGTAATTCAGAGTCCGAGTTGCCTTTAGGAGATAAAAAACCAGATTTATCATCGTGCATTGGCGTCAATTTATTTTTGGATATTTCACCATTATGTAAAAACATCCAATCTTTACCGGCATAACTCCAATTGAAAGGTTGCATGTCATGCATTGTATAAATCCTAGCAATGCCTCTAACTTTGCACATAAAGGTGGTAGAGTAGAAATTATCCCACTCCGTAATCGCTTGGTTAATCTCATTGTTGTTACTTTGTGTAGGCTCCTTAATGATCACTGATGAATAATCATCTTTGGGATACCAGCCTATCCCCCATCCTGAACAACAAGGTGCTTCTGCTAGGGGTTTAACTTTTAGTTCAGGAGAGCTGGATACATCAAAATTAAGCGCTAAAAATTCACTCATCTAATCCATTCCTTTAAATTTAGTTACTTTCATTATATATAGAAGTAAGATAATACCTATAAATATAAATTAATACTTGTAAATTATGTCTATAAAAATTGCCCTAAGGCATACAACAACATACCGTTATGACAACCTAATATCCCTTGGGCCGCAACTAATTAGATTAAAACCTGCACCACACTCAAAGGCAGACGTCGAGTCATATAGCATCAAAATTTGTCCTGAAAACTGCTTCCAACACTTACAGCAAGACCCTTTTGGAAACTATAATCTCCGGGTCACATTTCCCAGCAAAGTCAACCGCTTTGAAGTAGATATTAGTCTTATTGTGAATATGCACATCTATAATCCTTTTGACTTCTTCCTAGATGATGATGCTAAAGATTTTCCACTTATTTATCCCGATGACTTAAAAGAAAGTCTAGGACCTTATTTAGAATTGAGTGAATCAGGAGATAAACTACTGGCAGTTGTTCATCAGTATGCGGGCATGAAAGCCAATATTATCGACTTTTTGGTCGAACTTAATCAAGGAGTCAACAACCAACTAAACTATTTGATTCGCCTAGAACCAGGTGTCCAGACAGCAGAAGAGACTTTAACAAAAAAAAGTGGCTCTTGCAGAGATATGGCTTGGCTACTTTGTTTGGTTTTAAGGCACTTAGGCTTGGCCACGCGCTTTACCTCAGGATATTTAATACAGTTAAAAGCAGACTATAAATCCATTGAGGGGCCATCTGGCACTCACAAAGACTTTACCGATTTACATGCCTGGACTGAAGTATTTATTCCTGGTGCAGGATGGGTTGGATTAGATCCAACCTCAGGACTACTTTCTGGAGAAGGCCATATTCCTCTTTGTTGCACTCCAACGCCAATGCTTGCAGCTCCCATCAGTGGTGCTATTGAAGCATGTGAGTCTCAGATGGAACATCTTATGACGGTCGAGAGAATTAAGGAGGCGCCCCGAATTACTAAACCTTATACCAGTACACAATGGCGTGAAATTGATAAGCTTGGCTCGGTCATTGATGCCTCTCTAAAGAAGCAAGATGTTCGGCTAACAATGGGGGGAGAGCCCACTTTCGTTTATGAAAAGGATAGAGATGCCCCTGAATGGAATTTTGAAACCAACAGCCCCAAAAAAGAGGAACTCGCCCAAAAATTTTTAGAGCAAGTGGGAGAAAAATTGGGCCAGGGTGGTATTTATATCTCTGAGCAGGGAAAATGGTGCCCCGGAGAATTACTGCCAAGATGGTCAAAAAATTATTATTGGCGAACAGATGGGGAAAAAATACTTGATAATCCGCATTTACTTCACAATGACAGTCGCCAAGTACTCAAATATCATGACATCACTGCT
>JASBUO010000040.1 GCA_030147855.1 Gammaproteobacteria bacterium | reverse complement strand
GGTTTGATGCAATGAAACATCACTTTCGAAAAGGGTTAGGGGTTATTTGGCTGTTAACAGGAGGTGTTTTATTGACGTCTCTTTATTTGCAATATACAGAAGCACTGTTACCGTGCCCACTGTGTTTGATGCAGCGCGGTATGACAGTACTGATTTTTGTCCTTTCCCTGATAGGTTTTTTTGCAATAAAATCTTTTAGGAAGCGCTTAATGCTTGGTTTTTTATTGCTTTTTGCGGTTGGTGGAATATTTTTTGCACTAAGGCAACTTTGGCTACAATCTTTGCCGCCAACTGATACGGGCATGTGTTTGCCTGGCATTGAAATGTTGGTGCATAAATTGCCTTGGCATGAAGTGGTACATGCTTTTGTTTGGGGGGAGCGAACCGGCTGTGGTGAAGTTGCGTGGACTTTTTTCGGGTTTTCGATGGCTGCGTGGTCTTTGTTGTATTTTTGCTTGATAGGGATTTTAAGCGTGATTTTGGGGGTGAAATTGCATCGAGATGAACACGTTTAAAGCAGAAGTTATCGCGAAGCATCGGTATACAAAAGCACGCGTTGTGCGTGTATTAACTCCGCACGGCGTCTTTACAACCCCAGTTTTTATGCCTGTTGGTACGCGAGCTGGTGTGAATAATATGACACCAGACGAGCTATGTTGTGCGAATAGTCAAATTATTTTGGGTGGAAATACTTATCATATGCTGTGTGCCCCCGGCATGGATGTGATAGAAGCTGCTGGTGGCATGCATGCTTTTATGGGTTGGCATGGGCCTATGCTGACAGATAGCGGTGGCTTCCAAGTATTTAGCTTATCTAAAAACCAGGAATTATGTCGTATTGATGATGAAGGAGCGCATTTTGTGCTACCAGCGTCTAATCAGACGATTCATATGACGCCTGAAATGTCGCTCGAAACACAAAAAATTATTGGGGCAGATATTATTATGGCTTTTGATCAATGCACGCCAGATAGCTGCTCTGAAGATGAAGTTGCATTTATCATGCAGCGCACGCACCGCTGGCTTGAACAGTCGGTTGCTTATCATGAGACACACCCAAACTCTCGTTATGGCTATAAGCAAGCCTTATTTGGCATTGTACAAGGGGGGATTTATCCAAATCTTCGTCGTGAAAGTGCTGCATATGTCGCGAGCATGCAGGTTGATGGGGTTGCGCTTGGCGGAGAGACTATTGGGTTTGATATGGCAAAAACGGTTGAGGTTATTCGGTGGATACACGCCTTGTTGCCGGAAGAAAAACCACGTTACACGATGGGCGTTGGTATGTCACCGCAAGACTTACTCGATGTGGTGGCCGAAGGCATTGACATGTTTGACTGTGTCGCACCTACGCGCAATGCGCGTCATGGTGCGCTGTACTCAGGGGAGCTAGTACGCAAAGGGCACTGGTTTGCTTTTGAAAGTGTGCATCAAGGTGCACGTATTCAAATTAAGAAGGCATGTTTTGCAGATGATTTGTCGCCCATTATGTCAGGGTGTGCCTGCTACACTTGTACGCATCATTCAAGAGCATTTATGCACCATTTATTTAAACAAAAATCACCTGCTTTTACAGCGCTTGCAAGTATTCATAATATTTTTGTGCTACATGAAGTGTGTACTCAAATGAGAGACTTAATTATCTCGGGGGCAGCTTAGATGAGAGTGCTTGAGCAAATAGATGAAGCTTATGCATTGCTTCAGAAAGGCGATGTAATTGCGTATCCAACAGAAGCTGTTTATGGTTTGGGCTGTGATGCGTTTAATGCGGATGCGGTGTCTCGTATTTTGACATTAAAAAGACGTTCCGAAACAAAAGGGCTGATTGTTCTGATTGCGAACTGGGAGCAATTGTGGCCTTTGATTGATAAAGATAAGATACCCAAAGCACGTTTAGACGCAGTGAAACAAACGTGGCCTGGGTTTGTGACCTGGGTTTTTCCAAAATCGAATCGCGTGCCCGCAGGTATTAGTGGCGCACATGATGGCATTGCGATTCGTATGACAGCGCACCCAGTTGCACATGCGCTATGTAAGCATGGCCCTATTGTTTCAACCAGTGCCAATCTTTCAGGGGCCTCTCCAGTACGTCATTTGAAAGATTTAATGCGCTTTTTTCCTGAAGGCGTTTCAGGGGTTGTTGCGGGAGAGTTGGGAGAACATTTTGCAGTCAGCGAGATTTATAATATATTAGACGGCTCCACTCTCAGGGGTTGATGAAAAATAAGTTTTTTTGTATAAAAATATGCTAATTGTGGTCGGTTCATGGTACAATGCGCTGTATTGGTGTAAGGCTTTGATGTGAAAGGAACGTGATGAATCAGAAAAAACATGCATTAACTGTATTTAGCTTGACCATGATCACAGTTGGTTCGGTGGATAGTATTCGAAACCTGCCAGCAACGGCATTGTTTGGTAGCCAGTTGATTGCTTTTTTTATTTTAGGAGCACTCTGTTTCTTAGTGCCAACCGCTTTAGTGTCTGCAGAACTTGCTTCTGGCTGGCCTAAACAAGGCGGGGTGTATGTGTGGGTAAAAGAAGCATTTGGGCAGCGTGCGGGCTTTTTAGCCATTTGGCTGCAATGGATTGAAAATGTTATTTGGTATCCGACCATTTTGTCATTTGTTGCAGGAACCGTTGGATATTTGATTAACCCAGGACTTGCATCGAACCCTTATTTTCTATGGAGCGTTGTAGTGGCCTCTTTTTGGGGGGTTACACTCATTAATTTGCGCGGCATGCACTCATCGGCATTGTTTAGCAATATTTGTGCGTTATCTGGTCTTATTTTACCCATGGGGCTTATTATAGGCCTCGGGGGCTTGTGGATCTCGGGTGGCAACCCAATTCAAATTCAATTCGACTTACCAAGCATTTTACCTCATTGGCATGACCATGAAATGTGGGTATCGCTGACCGCTATTATGTTGTCATTTTGTGGGATTGAAATTGCAACCGTACATGCAAATGATGTAGAAAATCCGCAGCGCGCATTCCCTAAAGCCCTTATTTATGCGGTAGCTATTATTTTAAGTACGTTGGTGCTCGGCTCACTTGCCATTGCTGTGGTATTGCCGCAGTCCGACATTAATTTAGTCGCAGGTATCATGCAAGCTTTTGATGCCTTCTTTGCGCAATATCATTTGCTTTGGCTGATGCCTGTAATTGCTGTGATGCTGGTGCTAGGTGGCTTGGGAGGCGTTAGTAACTGGATTATTGCACCAACCAAAGGGCTTTTAGTGGCTGCAAAAGATGGTAATTTGCCGGCATTTTTCCAGCGTGAAAATAAACAAGGGGCACCGGTTGTACTGTTGGTTGGACAAGCGATTTTGGTAACACTTTTATCAACACTTTTTTTATTCATGCCAAGCGTAAATGGCTCTTATTGGCTACTAACCGCACTTGCAGCGCAGCTGTATATGCTCATGTACCTTTTAATGTTTATTGCAGCCATTGTTTTACGAATTAAAGCACCTAATCAGCCTCGCGCATTTAGTGTGCCAGGTGGCATGAGCGGGCTCTTATCTGTTGCAGGGCTTGGCTTAATTGGTGTTTTAACTACGCTTGGTGTCAGCTTTATGCCACCAGATGGTATTGATGTAGGCGGCATCGCGCGTTACGAAACCACCCTTGTCATCGGACTGATTGTGATGACCATACCGCCTTTGGTTTGGTCATGGATAAAGGCACGACGCACACGTCTTTCAGCCGCTACAGCCGGGTAATTTAGGGGTTACGCCATCTTCTGGGAGTGTGGCCTTTTCAGTTTCGAGTATCTGCAAGAGTGTTGCAAATTGTGGATCATAGGCTGACTTTTTGGCTGTAGTCTTATGTTGCCCGTTGCTGTCACCGCGCCTATAGAAAAAACTCACTGGCGATGCTGAGTTACCCTGAGGCCGCCATTCATATTCTATATCTAATTCTTCATCGTCTTCATCGAGTGTGGGAGAAGTAGGTGTGTTGGCCTGTACGAGCCCGTCAAGTAGGTTGACCGACAGCGTATCTACAAAAGCAAATAGCTTGGAGGTAATATTCAGCAATGTTCTTGGTGGTGTATTTTGGACACGCTGAATCTCGATGGTAAAAGTAATATCATGCTGTTTTAAAATAAACAGCACAAGCAACTCCAGATCTGCTGTTTTATAATTTGTAATACCCATGAGTCGGCCTTGAGCATTGAAAAACAAGTCTCCTGCAGCAAGTGCTCTTTCATGGTTGGCCCCAAGTCGCAGCTCTCCTGAAGGCATGAGCGAGTAACGTACAATGCCTGTATTGATGTCAACTACTTTTTGCATTTCAACTTGATGAATGGGGTAGGATGTTTTAGGCGTTTGCTCTGATAGTGCGGTGAGCCGGGTAGTGTTTAGGTCAGCTCTTGCGTGCTCTAAGCTCAGGTTTGAATCTAAATCTAAATCAGTAAAGCCGTTCATAACTCACGATTCCCATTTAGAGGTTCGTCCATCGTAACAAAAAAATAATCGACTGGGAAGCTATTGTTTCAAGATGATTTGTTACAAACCAAAAAGGAACATCTTTTATGCATCACAGCGGATTGGAAGCTGTTCGATGTCTTTCACAGCGTCGCATATATCTTTGCCTGCATACCCCAGCTCATATAAGAATTGACCCAAGTAACGATTGACAAGGGTTGTGCTTTTTTCTTCTTTTTGAGGCAGAAGAGGCACTCTGTGGTGCAGGGTGCAGGGAGCAATGCGTGGTAAAGTATGTGCACCTTTACGGCTAATTGCAGCAATTTCTTTAGTTGTTGCCTGATAGTTTGCATCAATAAAACCGGTGCCTTGAATTGCTCTGAACGGCGTTACTTTTGCGCCTTCGTAATGGTTAAGGCGTAATGTTACATTGTATGGTAGAAGCTCAGGGAAGTGTCTAAAATAATCATGCAAGTGCTCGAGGATATCTTTTCCTGCATGCCATGACCTGCATCCACGGTCATCGTAAAACTCAAATAGAATGGTTTCATTGGGGTGTAGGTTGGCAAGGTGATGCACTTGAGCATATAAGATGGACACTTTTGTTTCATCGGCTACGCACTTTGCTTGTTGTGTCTTAGGGTGATTAACTGCACAATCAAAGGCTTTGCCAGGCGGGTAATTGGCATAGATATCAGTTAACAGAAATGTATTTAGCGTTGCGCCAATGTAATTAGAAACTTTTGGGATCGCTTTAAAAATAGACTCTGTCCTTCCTTTTTTAGCATTGAATTTATCAATTGAATCAGATTGTCTTAACGAGCCAACAAGCACAATAGTTTCTTTGAAGTTTTTTGCTTGTGCTCTTAGATTGTTTAGAAGCGGCAAGTTTCTGGTGACAACTTGCTTGCTTTGTCCGCTCAGAATCTCTTGCTGTGTTGGCTTGTATCCTGCATGAAACAGGCAGTTGTCGGCATCAAATGAAACGCCATGAATGTTGTATACCATATAAAAACGTTAGAATAAAACAGCCGACCATCATATCATCTTAGTGAGTAATTATCAATCAATCTAACTTCATCAATCCAAACTGCTGCGAAACGTCGTGCTTGATAGTCTTCAACATACTCAACAGTAATATCGAGCGCCTTTAATTTACTAATGGCCTCTTCACAAGACTGCGCTGCATGAAAAATACGTGCAAAAACCTCCGCTTTTTTTTGACCCTCCGGGCTTAAGCGGCTATTGCGCGAGCTTAAGGCGAGCTGATTGGATGTACGTACGGTTGGGCAAGCACGTATTTCAACATCTAAAAAAAAGGCATCGACCATGCCTTGAATGAGTGAGAGTTGTTGATAATCTTTCTCACCAAGATATACGCGTGTAGGTTTAACCAAATTAAATAACTTCATTACAACCGTTAAAACACCCGTGAAGTGTCCGGGTCGATGCGCACCTTCTAGTAGTAAACTATCTTTTTTTTCTGTAACTTGATAGCGGTAATCATCTATATATACTTCAGTAGGGCTCGGAATTAAACAATAATCAGCGCCTGCCTCTTTGAGCTTTTCAATATCTGCTGCAAGTGTTTTGGGGTAGTTTTCAAAATCAGAAGTTTGATTAAACTGAGTTGGGTTTACAAATAAGCTAACAGCTGTTTTTTGATTCTCATGTATGCATTGCTTAATCAGCTCGATGTGTCCCGCGTGCAGGTTACCCATGGTTGGCACAAAGCCAAGCGGTGTATGCTCTGGGAATGTGGCGCGTGCGCTGCGCCACTTTGTAAGGTTGTTTTCAAAAATTTCCATCACTTAGGCCTCAGCCTCTTTTGGGGTGACAAGTTTAAGTGGCTCATTATGATAACTGTGCTCTGCTGCTGGAAATGTTTTGTTGGACACTTCGGTGGCGTATGCATTCAGCGCCTCAGTGAGCAGCGCTTTGCCCTGGATAAATTGTTTTGCGAACTTGGGGTTACATTCAGTTTGGAGCGCGAGCAAGTCGTGCCAGACTAAAATTTGTCCGTCAGTATGCATGCCTGCACCAATACCAATGGTTGGAATGCTAAGCGTTGCTGTAATGTCGCGCGCAAGTGCTTCGGGAACACATTCGATGACAATGGCAAAGCACCCTGCTGCCTCAAGAGCTTTGGCATCTTTTAATAAGCTTTTCGCTGCTTGATGCTCCCGACCTTGCACTTTATAGCCACCTAATTGATGTACGGCCTGGGGTGTGAGACCAATATGTCCCATAACAGGAACGCCAGCACTCATAATATGTTGAATAGTGTCACAAATATTTACACCCGCCCCCTCAAGTTTGATGGCGTTGGCGCCTGCTTGCATCAAGCGTTTTACATTCCGCATGGTATCTTCGGGAGAGAGGTGGCAGGCCATAAACGGTAAATCACCTACAATGAACTGCTTACCAATTCCGCGGGCAACGGCTTCGGTGTGCAATACCATCATATCCATTGTTGCCATGACAGTTGTTGGGTGTCCATGCACAACCATTGATACACTATCACCAACCAAAACGGCGTCAATCTTTGAGTCTGCAACCATACGTGCGGAGGGGTAATCGTAACAGGTGATAAAGCTGATTTTTTCAGATGCAAGCTTTTTACGCTTAAAGTCGAGAACGTTCATATTAATTCCTTCTGTCAGTCACCGCTCAAGGTTTGAGTCGATGCATGTCTGTATCATAATGCTTTGTTTGGAAAATGCAAATGGTCTAAAGGCGCACACCTTGGTATGATGATTGTTTTATGTGTATAGATGGTCTTGATATGACAGTGCAACAGTTAGATTTGGAGCAAGCACTTGCGATGCCCGGCGAGCATCATGGCATGCTTATGGGAAAAGAAGGTTTATTAGAAGTCCGTTTCATGGTGCCTGAAACTGTTAGAACACACTACATTGCAGTATTAGGACACCCACACTCTTTAAAGGGTGGCAGCATGCAAAATAAGGTGGTGACAACGCTTGCACGTACCTTTAGAGAGCGAGGTATCCCAAGCTTACGCGTTAATTTTAGAGGCGTTGGCGCATCAAGCGGTGTTTATGATGCAGGCACTGGTGAAAGTGATGACATGTGTGTACTCACGCAGCAGTTACAGCAGGCTGTACCACCGGCAAAAATATTATTTGCTGGCTTTTCATTTGGAAGTTTTGTGGCGTATCGTGCTGCGGCGCAAATGGATAATGCGCTACTACTGACTGTTGCGCCACCCGTGAATCACTTTGATTTTGAAGCGTTTGATACACGGCCACGTCCATGGGTATTACTACAGGGGGATGAGGATGAGGTAATACCCTCGAATCTTGTGCTTCAATTTGCAAAAAAGTATGATATTTCGGTGCTTGAGTTTGAGAATACGGGGCACTTTTTCCATGGGAAGCTTGCAGAGCTAAAGGTCCGAGTGCTACAGGTGCTGGAAGATACACTCGCATGAAATCGTTATTGCAATACTATGAGGCAGCCGTTGCTGCAGGTGAGCTCGCTGATTCGCCGAATCAGCGCACTATCTTATCTAAGCTTCAGGTTATTTCGGACGAAGTTGTTGCATCACATGTAAAAAAACATTGGTGGTCAAGGCATGTAAAAAACCCTCAGGGTTTATATTTGTACGGACCGGTTGGTGCAGGCAAAACATATCTAATGAATTTGTTTTATGCACATCTAGCAGAGCAACATAAAGAGCGATTTCATTTCCATCACTTCATGCAGCATGTCGATGAAGCCTTAAGGGCACATCAAGGGCGTCTTAATCCACTGAAGCAGATTGCTAAAAAAATTGCACGAGATGCGCATGTGCTCTGTTTAGATGAATTTTTGGTGGAGGATGTGGCGGATGCTTCTATTTTAGCTGAGCTTTTAGATGCATTGTTTAAAGCCGGTATGATTTTGGTGGTAACGGCTAATACGGCACCAGACGAGTTATATCTAGATGGGTTGCATCGGGAACGTTTTTTACCTGCCATCGCACTTCTTAAACAGCATTGTGATGTGATGTACTTGGATGATGGGCGTGATTATCGCTTGGGGCGAGATGTATTGCCTGAAGCCTATTTTTTTCCGGTAAATGCAGCGCATGAAACCGAAATGCGAGAGCAGTTTATAACTTTTGCTTTGGGCGCTGATGTGCAAGAGGCGGGAGAGGTGTCGATTCAGCAGCGTACCATTCCTTTTATTCGAAGGGCAGGAAAGGCGATATGGTTTGAGTTTGATGTGATTTGTAATTTGCCAAGAAGCCAGCTGGATTACTTAGAAATAGTGGCGCAATTTGACACAATTTTTTTGAGCCATCTGCCAGCTATTGGAGAAAACGACTCGGCACGCGCAGTATTATTTATTCGTTTTGTGGATGTGTTGTATGATGCAGGGATAAGACTCATTGTATTAGCTGAAGTGCCGCTTGAGATGATTTATCTTAAAGGCCCGATGCTGAACATGTTCGAGCGTACGTTGAGTCGCCTGCGCGAGATGCAATCGGCCGATTATCGGAATGCATATAACAAAGTTGAGTAAAAATTAATTAACTTGAGAATGATTCTCGATATCATTTATAATAGACCTATTCAATATACTTTATATGGCGGGACACGATGCCACTGAAAACAGCCGAGCTTAGTGAGGGTGATACAGTGCGATTGCTTAGTTTTGGTGAGACGGACGCAGTATACCGCCGTCGCCTATTTTCGTTTGGCTTAACTTGCGGTGTATCCGTTCGTGTGGTGCGACGTGCGCCGCTTGGTTGTCCTATTCAGCTGCATGTACGAGGCACAGATTTTATATTGCGTGCGGCTGAAGCATCAGATTTGTCATGGGAGCGTCTTTAATGCGTTGTTTATTGGTAGGCAATCCAAATGCAGGAAAAACAACGCTTTTTAATGCGTTGACAGGTGAGTACCAACGCGTCGGAAACTGGGCGGGTGTTACTGTCGCCGATAAAAAGGGTGCATTTCAGTTAGATGACAAATGTATTGAGATAATTGATTTACCTGGCATGTACGCATTGGATACTGCGAGCGCGCAACAAAAAGATGAGCAATTAGCCCTAAAAGTTTTAAACACTGAAGATTATGATTGTTTGGTGAATGTGATTGATGCCAGTCAACTGGAGCGTCATTTGTATTTAACGAGTCAATTGTTAGAACTGAATCGCCCAATGCTGATTGTGCTTACCATGATGGATAAGGCGCGACGATGTGGCATTCAGATCGATACGCACACATTGTCTCAACGTCTTGGATGTGCGGTGGTTGATGCGTCTCGAGAGGCAGGCTGCAGTGCTTTAATTAAGACGTTACAAATACCACAAAAAACACCAAAACCTTTGCTTATTTCTCCTCAAGCAGGTACTGGTAAAGATGAAGAGCTTTTGGCATTAGATGCACGTTATGCGGCAGTGCATACATTGGTGTTGCAGGTTGAAACGAGAAAGGCTGCGAAGAAAGAGCAATTTACGGCGACGCTTGATAAGTTTTTATTGCATCGAGCTCTTGCTTTCCCCATTTTTTTAGGGGTGATGTATAGTTTGTTTTTCTTGGTGATTTCTGTGGGTGGCTTTTTTCAAGATAGCGTTATGGCGTTCTTTGAAACTGTTTTCGTTGAAAGGGGGGGCGTTTTTTTACATCAGTGGGGATGTACCGAGGCTTTTATTACATGGCTGACACAAGGGCTTGGTCTTGGCCTTGCAACTACTGTTTCCTTTGTACCGATTATGGGAGTCATGTTTTTATTATTGGCGTGTCTTGAAGAATCTGGCTATATGGCGCGCGTTGCTTTTGTAATGGACCGGTTTATGCGATTTTTAGGCTTGCCAGGTAAGGCGTTTGTGCCGCTTATTATAGGGTTTGGATGTAATGTGCCGGCTGTCATGGCTGCACGTACGCTTGATTCTGAGCGAGACAGAAAAATTACTATTTTAATGAGTCCTTTTATGTCTTGTAGTGCACGATTGACCATTTATACCGTGTTTGTGACTGCTTTCTTTCCACATGCGGGTTATAATATTGTGTTTTCGCTGTATTTCTTGGGCATTGTAATGGCTATTTTAACGGGCCTTTTATTGCGCCGCTCTCTTTTTACAGGTCCTATTTCACCATTGTTACTTGAACTGCCGGTGTATCATATGCCTGTGTTCCGTATGCTGTTACTCATAACTCTTCGAAAGCTCCGTGCCTTTTTATGGCGTGCCGGACGGCTTATTGTGCCAATTTGTATGGTGCTCGCTACATTGAATGCAATATACATTTCTCAGCACCATTCAATTTTATCGATATTTGGGCAGTTTCTGCAGCCTTTGTTTGCACCTATGGGCATTTCATCAGATAACTGGCCTGCCGTAGTCGGGCTTATAACAGGTATGTTTGCAAAAGAAGTCGTGATTGGCTCACTAAACAGTATGTATGCGAGTTTAGGTGGGTTATCTCAAATGTTTGATGGTGCTTTGAGTGCTTATGCTTACTTGGTATTTGTATTGCTTTATGTCCCTTGTGCATCAACAGTTGCCGTGATTCGAGAAGAAGCTGGACGGCGCTTGATGTGGCTTTCTGTTGCATGGTCTTTATTGCTTGCTTATGGTACGGCAGTACTTATTTATCAACTTGGAACTGTGCAGCAGCATATGGAACAATCCCTTGCTTGGGGTGTTGGGATAGTTGCTTTGTTTGGAGCGGCCTTTTTCTTAATACGGACAAGTGTTTTGTCGGGAGGGCCTCGTGCTTTTCGCGCTTCGTGATTATATTGCCAAAGAAAAAAGAGTGAGCTTAAAGCAGCTTGCACGTGCGTTTAAAGTTGACGTGGCAGCGCTTGAGCCGATGCTTGCGGTGTGGGTTCAGAGACGGGAGATTGTAAAAGAAGTTATTCAGAATGCTTGCAAGTCAAGTTGTCTTATGTGCAGCCAAGAAGCACCGATTTATTATTGTTATTTAACTGTAAAATGACTTGTTATTTTTTTGTTGTTTCGATAAAGTCTATGGACTTCATTAGAACAGGGTTGTTCGGCGGTGTGCTTTGATTAAAAACGTTTTGGTTATTTGTGTTGGCAACATTTGTAGAAGCCCGATGGCCGCAGCACTTCTTGCGACAAAACTTAAGCAAACACATCCAGACGTTTGTGTAACCTCAGCAGGGCTTGGCGCTTTAGTGGGGCATTCAGCAGATCCAACTTCGAAAATGTTAATGGATGCACGTGGTATAGATATTAGCATGCATCGTGCGCGACAATTGTCACCTGAAATTGTTTTTGGTGCAGATTTAATCTTGACAATGAGCAGGGAGCAAACAGAGCAACTAGAGCAACAGTACCCAGGGGCTAAGGGGCGTGTGCATCGGATAGGCAAGTGGGATGGATATGATATCCAGGACCCATTTCGGCGTCCAAAAGAAGTTTTTGAACAAGCATTGTTGTTAATTGAAGAAGGAGTTTCTGCATGGAACAAGAAGTTGTGGGTGTAATATGCTGAGAAAGATAGCTGTGACGTCTACAGCATTAGTGCTGTGTGGCTGTGAACATTCACCCATGAATTTAATGCCAGGGATGCAAAATTTGAATACGTATACCCTTCGAAAAAGAGTAAAGCATCCAAAGATTAAAGTACAACGCACTTTAATACCAATTACGCCATCTTTAATTGCGGACCAACATATTAATACTTACTCTTATCGTGTTGCGCCCTCAGATGTGTTACATGTGAATGTTTGGGAGCATCCTGAGTTTGCGTTAGAATCGCAGAATGCTACGGCAGCCGCTGCCGGTGTGCAGGGGGCTGCAGGATTACCTGGTTATTTGGTTGACCCTCAAGGACGTATTTATTTTCCATTGATTGGCTATGTGCATGTGGCAGAAAAGACACTTGATCAAATTCGTATTGATGTTTCTCAGAGATTAAGAAAATATATTCCTAATCCTCAGGTCAATGTGCGTGTCGCTGACTTTAGAGGTCAGAAAGT
>JASBUO010000038.1 GCA_030147855.1 Gammaproteobacteria bacterium | reverse complement strand
GTAACAGCCCAGGTAATAAACATTTAAAGTCGAAATGCGTCATGCTGTCAAAGTATGATTCTGCTCGCTGAAACTTAGCATTACTAAAAACATCTAAGAACTTGTTGAACACATATTCATGCTCAGCTGCAGTCAATTGTGTTTCCTTTTTTAAATCAGGAGCACGATTCACTAAAGAGAAATATCGTTTATCTAATGACTCAAATAATCCTTCACTCCAAAAGCGCTTCAATAGTGGTTTATATGCTTTTAGCACCTCTAAGTTCGGAATAATAGATTCTGCAGTAACAACAAAATTTCCCTGCTTATAACTGCCTTCAATAGCAGCTTTAATACATTGCTCAAAATAAGCAATCACATACCGAGCATAGCCTCCAAAAATTTCATCACCACCCTGACCACCCAACACTACCTTCACGTGTTTAGCTGCCATCTCAGACACCATGTACTGTGGAAAAACACCAGGCCCTGCAACCGGAAAGTCTAGGTGATACATCAATTGCTGAAGTGTATTTTCAAAGTCATTCGCTTTAATATCACAAACATGTAATTGAGAGCCTGACTTATCTGCAACTGCCTGTGCATATGGACTTTCATCATATTGCTCCCCTTCAAGAAATCGCCCATGAAAAAAAGGAAGCGATTTTCCCTTTTCATTCGATGCTAAAAGTCCAATTAGACTTGAATCAATCCCACCGCTCACATAGGCACCCACATTCACATCAGCCCGCAAATGCAATGCAACTGACTCAGCAATTAACTCTTCTAGACGACTCGAAAAATATGCTTCTGTGTGTGAATAATCAATGTGATACTGCACATCCCAATAGCGCCAGGCTTTAACATCAGTAGGTGTAATAAGCATCGCATGTGCAGCTTCGATTTGCTGCACATGCTCAAACAAGGTTTGCTCACCCATTGGGTATTGAAAAGTTACATACTCGACAAAAGCCTGGCGGTTGGTACTTAAAGTAGGCAAAAAAGGCAGTAATGCTTTACTTTCTGATGCAAAGTAGAAAACACCATCTTGCCATGTATAATAAAATGGCTTGATACCAAAATGATCTCTCGCGCAAAATAAATTTTCACCATCCCAAAGTACAAAGGCAAACATTCCCTTAAAGTGCTTCACACAGTCGACACCATACACACGATAAGCTGCCAGAATGACTTCTGTGTCTGAATCTGTTTGGAACGACCAATGTGGTTTTAATGCATCTCGCAGTTCAATGTAGTTGTAGATTTCTCCATTGAATACAATAACATCACCAAATGACGAGCGCATTGGTTGGTCAGCTTCTTTTGACAAATCTAAAATACTCAAACGGCGATGCGCAAAGCCAAGCTGCTTGGTTGAGCTCATCCACATACCATCCGCATCTGGACCACGGTGCGCTATTAAATCACCCATGACAGATAACTTTTGAGGAAGCCCTTCAATCTCTCGTTTTTTCGTATCAAAAATGCCTGCTATTCCACACATGACAACTAATAATCCTTTTAGTAATAATTAATACTCAAGCCTTTTCAAAAGGATCTCGAAGTACCACCATTGCATCCCGCTCAGGACCTGTTGAAACCAAATCGACTGGAACGCCTAATAACGCTTCTAACCGGTGCACATAAGCCAGTGCATTTTTGGGCAAGTCAGCAAGAGTCATACAGTTTTCGGTTGATTCAGACCAACCAGGCAGTGCTTCATAAACAGGCTCTATTGCCTCATAATCTTCAGCAGCCTGTGGCGGATAATCTAATAGCTCACCTGCCTTATTCTTGTATTGAACTGCAATGCAAACCGTATCCATTCCATCTAAAACATCTAGTTTGGTTAAACAAAGCCCTGATAAACTGTTTAAATCAATCGCTCGGCGTAACAATACCGCATCAAACCAGCCACAACGCCGTGGACGCCCTGTCACAGCCCCAAACTCATGCCCACGTTCTGCTAAGCCTTTACCAATGTCATCTTGTAACTCAGTCGGAAACGGGCCACCACCCACACGCGTAGTATAGGCTTTTGTAACCCCCAAAATATAATCTAATTGTCGAGGCCCAACACCCGAGCCTGTGCTTACGCCACCAGCACAAGTATTAGAAGACGTCACAAACGGGTACGTCCCATGGTCAATATCTAAAAAGGCACCTTGTGCTCCTTCAAATAACATGGGGTCGTCTGCGCGAATATGTGTTTGCACTTCACACGCAACATCTCGCACCATTGGCTTTAATAACTCGGCCCATATCTCTGAAGCATGCAATACATCTTCCAACGCAACGGGGTCAACTTGATAATACTCAGTCAACAAAAAGTTATGATAGGTAAGCAATTTCGTTACTTTTTCAACAAAGCGTTCTGGGTGCAATAAGTCACTCACCCGAAGGCCACGTCTTGCTATTTTATCTTCATAGGCCGGACCAATACCACGACCGGTTGTTCCAATGGCTGTACGACCACTTTGTGCTTCACGTGCTTTGTCTAAAGCAATATGAGAAGGTAAAATTAAAGCACACGCAGGACTCACGAAAAGCCGTGCACGCACATCAATCCCTTTGGCTTCAAGCTCTTTTACCTCTGTAAGTAACGCATCTGGCGATAGGACTACCCCATTGCCAATATAGCAGCGCACATCAGCATGCAAAATGCCCGATGGAATCAAACGTAAAATTGTTTGCTCACCCTTAATTTTTAGGGTATGGCCTGCATTATGCCCACCTTGGTAACGTACAACTGCTTTCGCATGCTGTGTTAACCAGTCAACAACTTTTCCTTTTCCTTCATCCCCCCAGTGCGTCCCTAAAACAACAACGCGCTTACCCGCCATGTGTGCTTACCCCATTCTTTTTACGTATTAAACCATGTTTAAAATAATCAAAAAAAGCACTGCTTTGATCAAGCACTAACATGCTATCTTTATTACTAAAACTACCTTCATAAGCCCTTAGGCTACGATATAACCCAAAAAACTCTTGATTCTTATCAAATGCTTCTGCATAGATTTTGGCAGCATTTGCTTGCCCAACTGCTTTAATGCGCTCACCATCACTTTTTGCTTGTGCAACTGTAACCGTTACTTTTGCATCAGCTCCTGCCCGAATCGCTTCCGCTTCTGCCTGACCATCCGCACGATGTCGGTTTGCAATTTTTTGCATATCAGCGCGCATACGTTGATAAATGGCATTACTAGTATTCGCCGGCAATTCAATCCCTTTAATTCGTACATCCACAACATGAATACCTAATTTACTAGCACCCTTTTCTGCACCATCCCGCAACACTTCCATGACATCATCACGCCCACCAGACACCACATCCGAAATAGTGCGCTTGCCAAATTGAGCTCTCAGTGATGTATTCAGCTGCTGCTCAAGCAACGTTTCCGCTTTAAATTGATTACCACTTGTTGTTTTAAAATAACGCGGCAAGTCTACGATACGCCATTTTACATAATAGTCAACCAACACATCTTTCTTTTCTTTGGTCACGATACGTGAAGATTTAATATCCAAGGTTTGGATTCGCGTATCAAAAATACGGGTCGTCTCAAAGAAAGGAAGTTTTGCATGTAGACCAGGCTGTAATACTTTTACCTCATTGGTGTTACCGTCTAGCACCAACTTTCCGAGTCGAAGCAAAATACCTTGCTCTCCTTGTGTTACCGTGAACAAACAACCAAGTAATAATGTCAGCATAAATAATGCGACACCCATCAATACTATTTTTGTCGCTTTCATGATGTGCTCCTCCCCAAACGTTGTGTCGGTCTTGTCGTTTGCCGTCCATCTAATACGTCATTTTGCATACCATCGCCCGCCGCACTCAGTGGTGCACGGGGCTTGAGCATCACAGTTTCTTCCATTTTTTGCGGAGGATTTGTACCACCCAGCTTATCCAGCGGTAAATATAATAAGTTACCGGCTTTGCCATCTACCACAATCGTACTACTCCGACTCAAGACACGCTGCATTACTTCCAAATACAAACGCTCACCGGTGACAATGGGCGATCGTAAGTATTCAGGTAGCAAGGCCAAAAACTCTGCTACATCACCCTTGGCACGCAATACAGCCTGCTCCGCTGCAGCTTGTGACTCTGCAAGAATACGCTTTGCATTCCCTTCAGCAATCGGCACCACGCGCGCTTCATAAGCACGTGCTTGCTCTTTAAATCGCTTCTCATCTTCTTGTGCTTTAATTGCATCATCAAATGCATCTTGCACATTTTCAGGCGCACGTGCAGGCTGGGGTGACACATTCACCACTTCAATCCCGGTTTTGTAGCTTTTTAAAATGGTAATCAATGACTCCTGTACGTTATTACCCCACACCTCACGACCTTCTGTAATGATTTCGTCCAGTCGTGTAGTACCAATCACTTGTCTTAATGCACTCGAGGTTGCCTGCTGCAAACTTTCTATCGGATCTGACACATTAAACAAATAAGACTCTAAATTTCTAATACGATACTGCACTACCAGAGAGACTGACACCAAGTTTTCATCGCGTGTCAACATTTGTGCGGTATAGGAATAATCAGAAACACGCTCAACATTGAGCTGTACTTTTGATTCAATCAAGCGAGGAATCCAGTGTGGTCCCGAACCGACAGTTTTTACATAACGCCCAAACCGAAGAATAACCGCTTCTTCTGCTGGGTCTACAATAAAAATACCGGATAAAAACCAAAGCACTAAAATAGCAATGCTTAGGAAAATAGCAACAAAAGGCCCACCACTACCGGTATCGCCTGAGGCACCAGACGACTTTGAGGATGACCCACCATTTGAGAATATTTTTTTTAATTGACGTTGAAAGCGCTTCAACGCCTCATCTAAGTCAGGCGGCTGATCTTTTGAACCCCACGGTGTTTTATCTTTATCAGGTCCATCCCATCCCATAACCCACTCCCCAATGTTTCCACAAGAAAAGTAGGATTTTAGGGGGGTTCACGCAGAGACGCAAGCCAATTAAGCAGCTGGAACCAAACCAAGCTTCTCTAAAGCCGATTCTGCCGTATAATTTCGCTCAGTTGAAGGCACACTTTCACTGAATAAACCAACGTCAATTAAAGGAGCTGATGAAAAAGATGTTTTTGTATCCGCAGCACGTGTTAAGGCATGGTATTCTTTCATACAAGGCGCACTATAAAAGCTCACACAAGACAATAACCAAAGCACAATGCGTTTCACCGCTCGATAGGTGAGCTTATCATCCATTGGGCTATATGTGAGCATATCCTGTTTAAATTCAGGCTTTGCCATTAAGTCACGCATAGCATCAATACGTGCCCGTGGTGAGAGGCTGGTATCTTCTCCAATCTGTCGCAGTTGAACCACCCATGCGTGTTTATGGGCATGGGTAAATATATCTTCAAATAATGTAAAACGACCAACATAACTTTTGGTACGCTTTGCATGCTTATAAGGGTTATCATGTTTTGACTTTAAATATCCCTCAAGCGCTGATATTTGCTTCAACATCGCATCTAGGCGCCTGTAATCTTTTGCATAAAGCTCATCAAACACTTGTAACTCTGACACCATCACATCCCCTGCACGCACCAAGTGGTCTAGTGATAAAATACCTGCCGTTTTGTAAGTACACAGCTTTACACAACTTAAAAGCCACACAATGCAACGCCCAAGCCCGGCCCATGATAACCAAGGGCTACATGCACGCATATCTTTTTGGAGGTCTTGTTGGGAAAGTAAAGCTTGAATCGCTTGAATACGCTCGCTCGGCTTCTTATTTTTATCATCAACCAGTGCGCGTAACTGCTTAGCCCATGCCAGTTTTTTAGCATGTGTTGCTTTGTCTTCAAACAAGTAAAAGAAAAAGCCATGTGCTTCATCATAGGTTGGCTTTAAGTAATCTTCTAAATTTGCAATATACTCGCGCATCGCATCCAGGCGACAAGACCCTTGCTCATTACTCACATCAAATATGCTCAAATTTTCAATTGGCTGCTTATACAACACGTCAAATGTGCGTGATTCAAATGCACCTTCTCCTGAAACAAGCGTTTGCACAGCAGGACGAAGTGCATCTTTTAAAGCACCAACATATAAACGATTTGCATATTTCAGTGTAAATGCTTTGCTTTGTTGAATCCGCATTAACTCCAAATCGAGCGCTCTATCAACCCCTTCTTCACGCGCTACTTTTTCGCGCTGCTTCATCAGCTTGCCTTCTGAATGCCCCCCTTTTTCCGTAATATATTCGCATAAATCACTCGAATAAGGGTATTGCAGGCCAGTACTTTCAAAGTCAACTCCCGTTTCAAATTTTGCTACATCAAGCGCTGTGAAAGTCCAATTTTCTGCATCAGGCTTACCATACACAAAATAACGAAACATATCCGCACCATTCACACGCGACTTAATTCGAAGCACTGTCGGTCGCATTTGACCCAGCTCTAATTGCCCTGACCGCAAATAATTTTGAAGCTCAACCTCAGCACATGCATTGTCTTTATTAAGGACTAAATCTTCTCGCACCATCAACGCGAGGTCGTACACATTTCCAAGCTCAAAACGTCGATGAAAAAACTGACCATGAGATGCACTATCTGAAACACGACTGCTTCTCTCATAGTACGATTTTTCATTCACACGAATTTTAAAATATTTCTCTGATGGAATACTCAAAGGCTCTAAGAGCGCTTTAATATAATCATCAATAGCACGCTCAAGTGACAAAGAAAGTAAGCCAGGCATAAGCCCTAAATCTTTCTCAAGCTTATCTGCAGTACACAATAACTCATGAAAAAGATGTGCATTCAGTCCTTCTAAGCCATGATTAATCATCGATTTATATGCAGCACCCGACAATTTATCAGCTGCATGCATCGCTTTTTGATCAATCGTGGTTTGACCGGTTAAACGCTGAAATAAAATACTGACAGCATCAAATGCAAGCACTGGATAACGCACAAACCACCATCTAAGGTTTGCATGACTCACTAAATTACTCACTTCACTAGAAAAGGCGCGTGCCTCGTCCTCTGCAACTTTTTGACCCGTGGCAGGTAATTCGGGCTGGCCTTGTATGACCGCATCAAAATGAGCAGGCCCAGTTAAAGCGGCATGCATCGCAGAATACGCCCAAGCAGAAGTGTCCATGGTACTTGGTGCTGTATAATGCTTAGTATGCGCCCTAAAAACAGATGTGTAATATGCACTACTCTCCTTCATGCTTGAATACACCGCTTCACCGTAAGGATAGCCTTTAACAACAGCCTGTATTAACGATTCAATAAATTGAATCGTATAAACTGAATACTCGATATTTTGCCTTTTCTCTCCGCCGGTAACTGCCCAGTACTTTTCACCTTTTAAGTCCTGAATTTTTTCAGATGAATGTTTTAAGTCCAGTAAGGTTGCTGCGATGTGCTTCAAGTTTAATGGAGAAGTCTCACTTGACGTTTTATCAATCGCATATTTTTCGAGCTTTTCACGCATGTCATCAAGCAACACACCTAGTTTTTTAATCGGAGAGTTTTCAGAATTATCAGCAATTACATATTGTTGACGCTTTCTATCAGAGGGTGGTTTCACCCACGCATCAGCCCCAGTTCCAAAAGTTTTAGACTCAAATTGCGCCAGTCTCTTTTCATATTGTACCTGCTCCCAAGCTGTTATATGTGCTATGGGCTGCCCATTTTCGGATAACCTGTGTGTGCCTGTTAGCACTTGCGGAACCGTTTTAACAAATGGCGCTTTTAGATGCGGATGCACAGGAAGAATCGCATCGGTCACTACATCGTCTGTGAGCTGAATCGCTAATTTCTTTGTTTTCACTAAGTTTTCTAGACGCTGCTTAAGCGCCATCACTTTTTCGTCTTGTTTTAACAAAGGGTAAGGAGGCTCCTCACAACATGCTTGCTTTAATAACTTAGCACTCCACTCAACATCAATGGTTTCAATGTGTGGCTGTAAAACACGATAAGCATCTGCCATCTTATCCAATTCAAGCGTACTTGGGTTTTCACTGGTTAAACAACGAAAAGCAGGCATCAATACCTCTTGGATATCATGTAGTGCTGCTTCATGTGCTTCGCGACGTACCTTTGCTTTTTCAAGACGTTTTTTCGTAAACGCTGCACTTTGAAGAGGACCTAACTCGGTTAAATCTACAACACCTTTTTGCGCACGTATTTGCTCATAATATGTATCTAACTCGGCAATTAAAGGCGTGGTAATACTACCAGGCTCACTGAGGCTTGCTTCTTCAATCTTATCTGCAAAAGCCACCAACTCTGCCAAATATTCATCTCTTAATGCGATAATAATGTCTCGAATAGCTTTTTGAGAGGTTGCATTAAGCGAGCTTGTACTTTTAACAAGCTCTTTTAAAAGGCTTGAGGCATACCACGCAATCGATGCATACTGCACCAAGTCAACTGCAATGAGTACCCGCTTACCGCTCAAGCGGCCAAATGCTTGTTTCAATTGGTTTTGTATTTTATTGAGTTCTTGCAAGCGTGCTTTCTCTTCGGCTGGTCGTGATTTAATTTCTGCTCGAACCAATGACTCAAATTTATCAGCCAGGTCGGTTTGTACACCACTACCTACAATCAGCTTTTTAAGGCTCAATAAAATGTCTTCTGAGTCCGAAAAAGCATCTTGCAAATCACCTGTTTTCTCATCAATGGCCTGCCCGAGGCCTGTCAAAAGTTGAAGTAGCAATGAGTAATCTGCCCCGCCTGTATTTTTTGGCCTTAATTGATCAACTAAAACACCTTGTAAATAAGCCACCTTTTTTAAAAAATTTGAGCTATCTTGCTGGTCTATAAACGTTTTTGTAACCGCCAACTTCTCTTGCAAAGCTTCTGACGCCAAAACAGCTTTTATACGCTCCCACTCAGGCTGAAAAACTCCTAAAAATTCTGGCTCAATATGGGTTAATAAATCGAGGGTACGATACAAATGATTTGAAAATTCAAGTAGTTTATTGGCGCTTTTTGAAGTGGCAAGATTTGTAGTAGCTGTCACATAAAATGAGACGGTTGAAAATCCTGAATAAAGCCAACTTCCAATGCCATATGTTCCTTGTTCTTTTGCAACTTTTTCTGCAGCCAGTTCATTATTGCGATCTGCAAGTTTTTTAATTAAAGGCTTTACTTCCTCTGACTCAACAATCTTTAAACCGGTTTCTAAATGGTATAATGCATTAATTAGCTTTTTTACCTGACGCACTTGAAGCGAGTCAGTTGCTCTGGATGCCTCTAAATCAAATGGCTCACCGTCTTCATTGGGTACACCAAGCGCTTCTAAAAAGTGCTCATTCCAATGATGCTTTTCTAAAATTCCAGCCACATACCGTACAATCAAGTTCAGTGCATTAACAATCGTTTCTTTGGTTAATTCTTTTTCTGTTTTCTCTTCAAATATTTCATTTTTTAACGCGGTTGTTAATTGTGCTGCGGCTACCGCTTTTTTTTCCGCCTTTGTAGCAACCTCTTCTTGGCGTCCTTTATTTACCGCTAAGAAGCTTTGTACACTTCCACGCTGAACGAATCGCCCGCGTATCATGTGGCCCAGAGGCAGAAATGCCTCTTCAGCAGCAACAGCCGCCCCTTCAGCAGCAACAGCCGCCCCTTCTAATGATTTTGCGGCAGCTCTCTCATTGTAGAAGCTTAAACTACCTGTATTAGTCGAAATTTCCGCACACCTTGTTGCGGCCTCAGCAGTTCTTGCTGCAGCCTCAGCACAGCGTTCTATGGCTTCTATGTACCTTATTGCAATCGATACATCTCGTCTTGCTGCGTCAAAAATACGTTCTGCTTCATTCGCGGTATCTTGTGCCTGGTAAAAATCTTCTGTGTCTTCTTGTTGCAACTTAAGCGCGCTCTTTGCATCTTTGAGCACTTTTGACGCATCCTTTGCAGCAGAGATTAAAGACAGTACCCATGTGTGCTCCTCAGTGACTCTGTTAGACGCATCAAGCGCTCTCTTAGCCGCCTCTCTAGCTGCTTTCGATGCAGACGTGGCAATGTCTAATATTTTTTTATCTTCTGGCAGCTGGCTGACTGCTTTTAACTGAGCAATACGCTCTGCTCTTTTCTGAGAAGCTTCTGCTCTTCGATGCGCCTTCAGTACCTGGCCTTTAACTTCTTCCAATTTTCTTGAGCACAGAAACGTCATGTCACGCTTCAAAATACCATCGAGTAAAGACGCACGTAACTCTTCTACTGTTTTAGAAAACGACACACCATCATTTAATAGATCGAGCGGAACCGCAATTTGTGCGAGGCTTTCCATTAAATAATCTGTCATACAACACACCTATAAAATACCAGGGTTTACATCATCCTTCTCAGCACGAGCGCACATATCCCTTAGTGCGATATCATATACGTCTAAACAATAAATCCCATATACCATGGCCTAGCTGCTTGCCACGCGCCTCAAATTTTGTGAGTGGTCGCGTATCAGGCTTGGGTGAAAAACCACCATCAACCGCTTGATTTTCAAGCATTACTTCGTCATTTAAAACCATTAACATATGATTGGCATAATCTTCCCAATCAGTTGCGCAATGTAAAACGCCCCCCGTCTTCAAGGCCTTTGCAAGCACAGATACAAAAGCAGGCTGAATTAAACGTCTTTTATGATGCCGTGCCTTAGGCCATGGGTCTGGAAAAAACACTTGAATACTGGTAAGTGTTTCAGGCGCAATACACTGCTTCAGTACTAAAACTGCATCATAGGGGGCAACTCGCACATTCGTAAGCCCTGCATCATGTACATCTGCGACTAGACTACCAATCCCCGCGCGATGCACCTCAATCCCTATAAAGTTAACATGAGGCTGTGCTTTTGCCATGGCCACCAACGATTGCCCCATACCAAACCCAATTTCAACCACTGTATCTGCCGTACGGCCAAATATATCTGTTAAGCATAACGGCGTATCTTGAATCGGTAAGGTATACTCAGGCAACCAAACGTCTAACGCACGAGATTGTCTAGGACTTAAACGGCCTGCACGCAAAGTGAAGCTTTTAATCGTGCGAGGTACAATTTCGTTCATTTATTGCTCAAAAATAAAACAAATTTAGTCCATTGTAAACAATTTCACCGCCTTTGTCACCCTCTTTATCGCGCCATATGTTCAAAAAACACCTTTTTATTGCATTGATACACATTATTTGGTATAAAACGCACCTTCAGATTTAAATTAAACATTGCGGAGCAATAGCATGTCACGAGTATGCCAAATTACAGGCAAGCGCCCCATCACAGGAAACCGGGTGTCGCACGCTAATAACAAAACAAAACGTCGGTTTCTTCCTAACATCCAAAGCCACCGTATTTGGGTTGAAGAAGAAGCTCGCTTTGTGACCTTAAAAATCAGCACCAAAGGCCTTCGTATTATCGATAAATTAGGTATTCAAACCGTACTGAAGCGACTTCGTGATAAAGGCGAAAAAATTTAACTTGTAAAAGAGGAGTGGCATCATGGCTGCTGTGACAGTTAAAGTAAAGATGGAATCAACCGCAGGAACAGGTTACTACAAAACCACAACTAAAAACCCACGGAATCATCCTGAAAAAATGGAATTGATGATGTACGATCCCGTGATACGCAAGCATGTCTTATTTAAAGAGAAAAAAGTAAAGTAAGTTGCATGCAGCATAAAAAAACCCTGCTCTTGCAGGGTTTTTTTATGCCTATAATTGGCTATTCGCGATGGGAGTCCATCTTTTCTTTATGTTTAATTAATTGTCTATCTAGTTTATCAACCAACTCATCGATTGCTGTATACATGTTTTCAGCTTCTGAGCTTGCATGTAACTCGGTCTTTGGAATACACACCGTCGCATCAACAATTTGCCTGATTTTCTCAACATTAAACGTGACATTAATCGATGTGATTCTATCAAAATGTCGCGATAACTTACTGAGCTTTTCTTCGGTAAAGCTTTTTAATGCGTCTGTGATTTCTACTTGATGTCCTGTTAAATGAATTTGCATACAACGACTCCTTACTTGAATCAGACCCCTATCAAAAAAATAAAAGCCTTACTTATAGTGTAATCTTTTTTCACTGATTATCAATTAGGCATTCATGGTTATTTGCAGTATAAAAGCAAGCATGATAAATTAATCACCATGATAGAAACGAAAATTACAATTCTTAACAAACTTGGCTTGCATGCACGTGCTTCGGCCAAATTTGTGTCGACTGCAGCCCGATTTCAAAGCCAAATTGACGTTACCAAAGAAAGTCAAAAGGTCAATGGCAAGAGCATTATGGGTGTTATGATGCTCGCCGCAAGCCAAAACAGCGAACTTACCTTAATTATTAACGGCCCTGATGAGCAAGACATGACAGACGCACTAGTAAATCTTATTAATAATTTATTTGGTGAAGCTGAATAAGTATTCCTGAAAAGTACATATTACAATCCGCCGCATTGCTTTCTACTCTAGGCTTGTTCTTAATCGCTTAAAGACGCTGATATAACGTAACCTCTGTTTACAGGGTCTTATATTCTGAAATCAAAAATTGATACATTTGGATGTAATTGTTATTTTAAGGTATCGTCGTAACTCTCCATGTCATCCTTCGCTAAGTTCCCAAACGGGATAGTGCCGAAGCACTTCACCAATGATGTTGTCGCTAAACCCCTGTAACCATACTCAGGATCAGGCTTATAGCACTATTGCGACGCCGACTTTTACAGCACAAACATGTCAGCGCGATTTTACCTTAAAAAAGTTCTTTTTCGATGTTTGCCCCAAAGGGGATGGGGCGCTCTGAATGACGTGGGGAGTTACGTATCTTCTTTGTTGTTATTTTTCATATCATGTGTCTCACCGATAAATAGTAATTCTAATTTATCAACGAAATATGTAACCTATACACGTTTTTTTGAACGTCTTTTACCACGCGCCTTCTTAAGCCCTATTAATGTCTGAAATGGACCCGAAAAGGCATAACCTAACGACGCAACAAACAACATGACTGACGGTTCTGCCGCAATGGTTACAAACAACAATACAATTAATAACACTTGAATAAATGGTATCTTTCCTTTGAGATCTAGCGTTTTAAAACTGTAATAACGTATGTTACTCACCTGCAAAACAGCAGCCAGCAGCAAAAAGCCAACAGCGACCCAACCAATGAATAAATTAACTGGGCCTTCTGTGTAAAATACCCACACAAAAGAAACCAAGACTGCCGCAGCAGCAGGACATGCAAGCCCTTGGAAATAACGCTTGTCAGCCGTTTCAACCTGCGTATTAAAGCGCGCAAGCCGCAATGCAACTGCCGCTGTATAAATAAATGCTGCAAGCCAGCCAAATTTTCCGAGCCGCTCAAGCACCCAGCTATATAATAAGACCGATGGCGCAACACCAAAGGTCACCATGTCCGATAAACTATCGTACTCAGCACCAAAAGCAGTTTGCGTATTGGTCATACGCGCAATGCGCCCATCTAAAGCGTCCCATACCATTCCTACAAAAATAGCAATAACAGCTGTGTCATACTGCCCTTTTAAAGAAGCAACAATGGAATAAAACGCAGAAAATAAGCTTGCTGTTGTGAACAAGTTGGGTAATAAATAAATTCCACCATGTGTGTTTTTTTGCTTCATTGTCCATTCCAAATCAAATTGTTATGTCCGAATACTACCACACCACCCATATAGATGACTATTCGAAGCCTACGAAAATCTGGTAAGTCATGCTAGAATAACGCCCGTAATGCTATACTATATTCATTGAATTAACCCTGTGATTGCTTATGACAAACTCAGAAAAACCTACTAAATCGTCCGACAAAAAAATTGTCATTGAAGGCGTAACGCCTGCGGGTGATGCTTTTCGGCCAAGTGACTGGGCAGAGCGCATGAGTGGCGCACTCGCAAGCTTTAAAAACAGCCGCATTCATTATTCACCCTTATTACAACCCAGCGTAAATCACGAAGGGTATAAATGTGTATTACTTGACCCCAAGTTAAAAGAATCAAGCCCCCAAATTTACCAATCTATTTTAGAATTTGCGAAAGCAAACCAACTCAAAATTTGTGACGAAAACGAAACACTTGATTCCGACGAATAGAGCACGCCCTCACAACTCAACCCGTTGCATTTTCCTTGACACTACCCATAAACTCAAAAAAGCTTGTAAACGAATAGTCTATCGCATTAATCGTGCTATCAATATTCATTGCAAAAACACCTGCAACCAAAAACGTCATTCCTTTAGCCCCTTCTTTCACGCCAGGTTCGCTCGAATGTGCAAGTAAAGAAGAACCGCGCACAAACCAAATCACACCCGTTGTCTGAATTAAAAACTTAATAGCATCCGTCAGGTTATCTTCCGTTTCATACGCATAAGCCAATACATTACTACTGCCAAATGCCGTATTGGCTAAAGCCTGAATGGCTGTAGGCATAAAAATAAGCCCTGCGCCCATCAAAAAAAATGCGATAGGGACAAACATTTTTTCTTGGGAGTGAGACTGCGCACGCGCATCCCCTATTTTATGAAACTTAGCAAATGCAATAAAAATAAAAATAATACCTAACACATAACCAAACCCCGACAATAGTTTTTGTATCGGAGCAAGCGAATGACTCAAATTTACAAAAATAGAAACCAAGTCAGGCATAAAACCCTATCCGTGCTTGCAATTTGGTAATTTTAGACGCATATTTAGAACCTTTCTATTTAATGAAAGCACATCATTATGCAGGCTAACACCTTTACTATAACCTTGGAAGAGGCGTACATGTTAACGCCCTCCGTTAAGCATTTTATTTTTAAGCCAGAGAACCCTGTACATTATCTTCCTGGGCAATTTATTACAATCCATATTGAACATGATGGCAAAACATTACGTCGAAGTTACAGTATTGCAAATGCACCACGAAAAGACCAAAAAATAGAATTTGCCGCAGGTTTTGTCGAGGGAGGTGTTGCTTCTGAGTTACTCTTTCAACTAAAGCCCGGGGATACGCTCAACACCACAGGGCCTTTTGGTCGCCTCACACTCAAAGAAGCAGATCCAGCACGTTATATTTTTATGGCAACAAGCACAGGCGTTACACCCTACCATGCTATGCTAACCGAGCTTAAAAAGCGCCTTGATGCCAACCCGAACCTCCACGTGGTTATTTTACAAGGCGTACAAACACACGATGACCTACTCTATCATGACACCTTTTCGGCACTTGCAAATCAATCGCCTCAAGTCACCTATCGGGCACAGTTAAGTCGGGCAAAAAAAGAAGCACTGCAACCCCATGAATATACAGGATATGTACAAACAGCGCTCCCTGAGCTCAACTTAAACCCCGAGTCTGATATAGTTTACTTATGTGGAAATCCTGGTATGGTAGACGAGTCTTTTTCCCAACTGAAAGACCGCGGTTTTGCCATACAACGTATTGTGCGTGAAAAATATATCTCGCGATAACCAAAAATGAAAGGAGCAGCACCCGTGACACATCATGAAGAATTATCTAAAGTAATTGATCATTTATCACATCCAGGAAAAGGTATTTTAGCGGCAGATGAAAGCAGTGGTACTATTGGAAAACGCTTTGATAGTATCAATATCGAAAATAGCGAAGAAAATCGACGTGATTACCGTCTATTACTCGCGTCCACAGAAAATCTTGAACAATATATTAGTGGTGTCATTCTGTTTGAAGAAACCTTCACTCACAAGAGTGAAGCAGGTGTTTCCATTCCAGAAATGTTTGCACAAAAAAACATTCTACCCGGCATTAAAGTTGATAAAGGGTTAGTTCCTTTACCTAATACCGATAAAGAACAAATCACACAAGGATTAGACGGCCTTGAAGAGCGCCTGTTACACTTCAAGCAGCAAGGAGCTAAGTTTGCTAAGTGGCGTAGTGTATTCCATGTTTCAGACTTCACCCCAAGTCTAGTTGCGGTGAAAGCAGGGGCAGAAACACTCGCACGCTATGCAACCACCTGCCAAAATGTTGGCATCGTTCCTATTGTTGAGCCAGAAATACTGATGGATGGTGACCATAGCATTGAACATGCAGCCGAAACTGCTGAAGTTGTTTTACATGAAGTATTCAACGCATTATTTCTACATCAAGTTGCACTTGAATGCATGATTTTAAAACCCAGCATGGTGACCTCAGGTAAAGAACACCAACCGTTTAGTATGCCAGAAGAAGTCGCTGAATACACATTAAGTGTTTTTAGAAATCAAGTGCCTGCAGCAGTTCCCTCTATTAATTTCTTATCTGGTGGGCAAACACCAGAGCAGTCGACTCTAAATCTCAATGCCATTAACAACCTTGGCCCACAACCCTGGATGCTAAGCTTCTCTTACGGCCGTGCGCTCCAAGAAACATGCCTTAAAGCATGGGCTGGTGTAAAGGCAAATATTCCAGAGGCACAAGCTGCATTACTGAAAGCTGCTGAAGCAAATAGCCTTGCTGCTTGCGGAGAATATAACGCAAATAGTTAAAAGCCATCTTCAAAAAGCAGCATGTTGCAGGCTAACTGCTTTAAACATGCTGCCATCTCCGCCCATCTAGACAGAGTTACGTAACTCTGTCATAATACTCCTTTGTTCTTTACTACCTTTATCAACGTTATGCGGAAAGTTCTCGTCCTGAATGGGCCTAACTTAAATCTTTTGGGGCGACGTGAGCCCACGCATTATGGCACCCAGACGCTCGAACAATTAAATCGCTCACTTCAGGCAAGGGCTGAGGAAAATAACTGCTTGTTCGAAGCGCAACAAAGCCAGTCTGAGTCAAGCCTCATTACTGCCATCCATGAGGCCGCCGAAAACCATACCGATTATCTTATTTTTAATCCAGCTGCGTTTACCCATACAAGCATTGCCTTACGTGATGCATTACTTGCAGTGGAATTACCATTTATTGAAGTACATATTAGCCGTATCTTCTCAAGAGAAAGCTACCGTCATACCTCCTATTTTTCAGATATTGCACGCGGCACAATCACAGGGTTTGGTACCTATGGCTATCACCTAGCCTTAGATGCCATTATTCATGAATTTAATAACGTTATTAAGTGAGATTAAACACCATGGACATTAGAAAAATTAAAAAACTCATCGAGCTATTAACTGAAACTGGTATTTCAGAAATTGAAATTAAAGAAGGCGAAGAGTCATTACGTCTCACACGACATACCGCTGCCAATAATACAACCACGATCACAGAACACCTTGTGTCATCACCCCATGCAGCGCCCTCCCCCACTCCTGCGCCAACTCCTTCAGCTGCGCCTACTGCTGAAGCCACCACAAGCGTGCCGGACGGGCACCCCATTCATTCCCCAATGGTAGGTACCTATTATGCCGCATCATCTCCCGATGCGCCTCCTTTTGTAACCGTCGGTCAAACCGTCTCGGTTGGAGATACATTAGGTATCATCGAAGCAATGAAAATGTTCAATGAAATTGAAAGCGATAAAGCAGGTGTGGTAAAAGCCATTCTTGTTTCAAATGGCTCACCAGTTGAATATGGTGAACCGCTTTTCATCATCGAATAGGAGTTTGCATACATGTTAAGTAAAATTGTAATCGCCAACCGTGGTGAAATTGCACTACGTATTTTACGTGCCTGCAAAGAGCTCGGCGTTCAAACAGTTGCGGTTCACTCAGAAGTCGACAAGGACTTACTCCACGTGCGCCTTGCAGACGAAACTGTTTGCATTGGGCCTAGTCCATCAGCTAAAAGCTACCTGAATATTCCAGCCATTATATCAGCTGCCGAAGTGACTGATGCGGTTGCAATTCACCCAGGTTATGGCTTTTTATCTGAAAATGCGGATTTTGCAGAAATTGTAGAACAAAGTGGCTTTCGTTTTATCGGCCCACGTGCTGAAACCATTCGCCTCATGGGCGATAAGGTGTCAGCCATCCATGCAATGAAAGAAGCGGGTGTTCCGTGTGTACCAGGTTCAGATGGCCCTCTCACAAATGATGATGCCAAAAACTTAGAGCTTGCGCGTGATATTGGTTATCCCGTTATCATTAAAGCGGCCGGTGGCGGGGGCGGACGCGGCATGCGTGTTGTGCATAGCGAGTCTAACTTACTAAATGCCATTGCACTCACCCAAAGTGAAGCAAAAGCAGCATTCGGTAATCCTGTTGTCTACATGGAAAAATTTTTAGAAAACCCTCGTCATATTGAGTTTCAAGTATTAGGTGACGGACGTGGAGAAGCCATACACTTAGGCGAACGCGACTGCTCAATGCAGCGTCGACATCAAAAAGTCATCGAAGAAGCTCCCGCACCTGGCATTACTCCTGAAATGCGTCACAGTATGGGACAAAGTGTTGTGAATGCTTGTCGTAAAATGCATTATCGCGGTGCTGGGACATTTGAATTTTTATACGAGAATGGCTGTTTTTACTTTATTGAAATGAACACACGTATTCAAGTTGAGCATCCGGTTACTGAGTATATTACAGGTATTGATCTCATTAAAGAGCAAATTCGTATGGCAAGTGATTTACCATTAACACTTAAGCAAGACGATATTCGCTTTGAAGGACATGCTGTTGAATGTCGTATTAATGCGGAAGACTCTAAAACCTTTATGCCATCACCTGGAAAAATTAACCATTTACATCAACCCGCAGGCCCAGGCATTCGATTTGATTCGCATATTTATAGCAGCTATACCGTGCCGCCCCATTATGACTCCATGATTGGCAAGCTCATAAGCTACGGCAAAACACGGGAGGAAGCATTTGCACGTATGCGAAATGCACTCGATGAAATCATTATTGATGGTATCAATACCAACCTTGACCTACATCGAAAACTTATCAACGATAAGGGTTTCGTCGCAGGTGGAACCAATATCCATTACTTGGAACAGCTGCTTAAAGAGGTTTAGTCATGTTTGAGTTACACGTAAAGCCCTGTCATGCAGGCGAAGCAGACGCTATTTCTGAGCACCTTGAAGCCAATGGTGCTTTATGTGTAACACTGGTTGACCAAGAGGACGATCCAATCCTTGAACCTGCTCCAGGTGAAACCCCCCTTTGGCGCTACTCGATTGCTGAGGCACTCTACGCAAGCGCTATCGAGGCGGAAGCCGCGTGGCAAGCATTGCAAGTTGATTATCCAACGCTTACACACACACTTAAAGCCGTCCCTAATCAAGACTGGGTACGTGCCTGTCTTGATAATGTAAAACCGCTTTTATTTGGGAAAAACCTCTGGATTTGTCCTTCAAATCACACACCTCCCAAGCCAGATGCTGTCAATGTCATGCTAGATCCGGGGCTTGCCTTTGGAACAGGCACGCATCCCACTACATCGCTTTGCTTGACATGGCTTGATAGTGCGGCCCTTCAGGGAAAGACCATGATTGATTATGGCTGTGGATCAGGCATTCTAGCACTTGCAGCCTTAAAGTTAGGTGCAACGCTTACATATGCTGTTGATTTAGACGAACAAGCACTCATTGCAACACGAAGTAACGCTAAGAAAAACCACATTCCAGAAAGACAACTGGCTCTATCACAACCTGAAGCATTGATAGAGCCAGTTGATGTGCTACTTGCCAATATTTTACTACTCCCTCTTTTAGCGCTTAAATCACGCTTTGAAACCCTCTTAAAACCTGGTGGTACACTGGTTTTATCGGGTGTACTCGCAACTCAAGTAGAAGCACTCATACTCACCTATACCACCAATGCATGGACACATCAAAACACACAATATGAAGACGAGTGGGCCTTACTAATTTTCAAACGCAATTGATGGTCTTAAAACAAGTCCAATACTTTTTCTGGCGGGCGGCCCATTGCTGCCTTCCCTTGATACACAACGATTGGACGCTGCATCAGTTTAGGTGCTTTAACCATTGCCTCTAAAACAGCGCGCTCGTCATCTAACGACAATCCAAGGACTTTAAACTCTGGCTCACTGGTGCGCACAAAATCCTTCAGTGAAAAATAAGCACGTAATTGTAAGATTTTCGTCATATCAAGTGGCGTTTTGAGGTATTCAACCACAATGGGCTCAATGCCTTTATCTTGAAGCAATTGCAACGTTTGTCTTGATTTAGAGCATCTGGGGTTGTGATAAATAATAGGGTTTGACATACATAAAATCCTTTCAGAAAGCGCCAACAACCAAAGATTTTGAACCCTGAAATTCAGGTGGGCTGCGACTGTGTCAGCTCAGGCTTCCCACACTAAGCGGTCTAGCACAACACAAACAACAAAATACATCCCTAGCATAAGCTTATCGGTTCAAAAATCAATTGGCTGCTGGACAGCCTAGAGTGTAACATGCAAATCAGCATACATCACGTCGTTTCTTTCAAGGTATGCAGCCATTTTTCAGCAATATTTAGGGTCAACCCTGACCCCAAACCTTTATTTTTAGTCCTTCAAAAGACCTAAGTCTTTAACTGCTTGACGCTCTGCTCGTAACTCTGCAAGTGTTGCATCAAATCGCTCTTGGCTATAAGCATTTAGCTCTAAGTTGTCAATTACGTAAATTCCTTCCTCAGAATACACGCGTGTACCATCAGCACTTACATGGCCAATGCGCTCAATTGAGTGTGATTCACGTCGACATGGAAATGAAAACATCAGCCCTTCATCCACGCCATAATCTCCTTTTGAAGAAAGTGCCATTGAAAATGTTTCACCTTTAGGCGTATCAACAATTAAATGCTGCACACCTCTAATAATCGCATTGGCAGCTGATGCAGCAGACGATGCGCCACGCTCTTTTAAGACTGCAGCGCCACGTTGTTGAATGGTTGGCACAAACACTTCTTTCAACCAGACTTCATCCTGAATGACAGATGTAGCAGGCAAACCATCAATTTTAGCGCTGTAAAAATCAGGAAATTGTGTCGCTGAGTGATTGCCCCAAACCGTCATTTGCGTCACTGCAGTAATGTCTACATCAGCTTTTTTGGCCAATTGATTTCGCGCACGTAATTCATCAAGAGTCATCATGGCATAAAAGCGCTCATCTGGAACATCTCTCGCATGATGTTTTGTAATGAGTGCATTCGTATTACAAGGGTTACCTACTACAAACACACGAACATCGTTGTTTGCATAATCGTTAATAGCACGACCTTGCTCAATGAAAATTTCACCATTCACTTGTAGCAAATCAGCACGCTCCATGCCTTGCTTGCGTGGCACAGAACCCACCAAAAATGCCCAGTGAACCCCCATCATGGCTTCTTTTAGGCTTGATGTGCATTCAACATGTTTTAAACGTGGAAAAGCACAATCTTCGAGCTCCATGGCCACGCCCTTTAAAGCGGGTAATGCTTGTGGCAATTCCAGTAAATGCAGCTCAATATCTGTATCATCACCAAATAGTTGACCTGATGCAATTCTAAATAACAAAGCATAACCGATTTGTCCTGCAGCGCCTGTAATTGCAACTCGAACCCGTTTATTCATTTAATTTATCTCCCGTCTCGCGATATAATAACGCTTTTGTAAAAATCGTGATTCATGTTACCACTATCCCTCTACATTCACATCCCTTGGTGCATTCAAAAATGTCCGTACTGTGATTTTAACTCGCATAAAAGCCCAAAAACTCTTCCAGAGGAACACTACGTAAACAACCTACTTGAAGATCTGGGCTGTGATATCGACACATTTTCAAAACGCCCTATTCAATCTATTTTTATAGGGGGAGGCACTCCAAGCTTGCTATCAGAGCATGCCTATGCACAGCTTTTTGAAGGCCTACACCAGCGCCTAACTTTTGCTGAAAATATCGAGATTACCCTTGAGGCAAATCCTGGCAGCGTCGAACAAACACGATTTAAAGCGTATCGCGCACTTGGCATCAATCGTTTATCACTCGGTATACAAAGCTTTAACAAAACACATTTAAAACGCCTCGGGCGCATTCATGATGATGATGAAGCCCATCGCGCTATTGAAGCAGCACGCGCTGCAGGCTTTGAAAATCTTAATTTAGATCTCATGCACGGCCTTCCAGAGCAATCCGTTGCTGAAGGACTCACTGACTTAAAAACAGCGCTCGCACATACACCAGAGCACCTTTCTTGGTATCAACTTACCTTAGAACCCAATACAGTTTTTTATAAAAAACCACCCAAACTACCAAGCGAAGATATTACTACTCACCTAGAAGAAGAGGGACACGCATGCCTTGCTCAAAGGGGATATCAAAAATATGAAATTTCAGCCTTTTCAAAACCAGGATATGCAGCGCAACATAACCTCAACTATTGGCAGTTTGGAGACTACTATGGAATTGGTGCAGGTGCACATGGCAAGCTGACCCAGCCTAATTTCAAACATATTTATCGCACGCGAAAACAGCGCCAACCTAAAGATTACCTCGCCCTCAACAAACCTTACTGTGTTGAAAAAAAAAGCTTAAATCCAGATGATTTATTATTTGAATTTATGCTAAACATTACGCGTCTTGAAGCACCTATTCCTTACACGTTATTCAAAGCACGTACGGGGCTTAATATCAGTACACTCATGCCCTCCTTGAGAGAAGCAGAGAAACACCACTTTTTAACGTGCGCACAAGCTCATTTTCAAATCACGCCTTTTGGTCGTCGCTTTACCAACGACTTACAACACTTATTCTTGCCATCGTAGTAAGCAACCTGCCATACTCTCCCCTAAGCAGAATTAACTGACAAACATGGAGACCTCATGCTCACCTTATTACTCATTGCACTGTGCGTTGCTGCGGCATACGCGCTTGGCTCTTTATGCTCGGCTGTGGTTGTATGCCGTATGGCAAAACTGCCGGACCCACGCACCGAAGGCTCTAAAAACCCAGGAGCAACAAATGTCCTGCGGATTGCTGGAAAACAGTATGCAGCGCTCGTATTAGTCGCTGATTTTCTTAAAGGGCTGCTGCCTATATGGCTTACCATAATGTTTGGATTTGGAGCTTTCATACAAGCACTTGTCGGTTTAGCTGCAGTACTCGGACACATTTATCCAATATTTTTTGATTTTAAAGGGGGAAAAGGCGTTGCAACAACATTAGGTGTACTGATTGGATTACATCCTATGTTTGGCATACTTGCAATCCTTACATGGGTAACCGTTGCCCACTTTAGCCGGTATTCATCACTTGCATCCATTGTTGCTGTAACACTGTGTCCATTTTATGCTTTACTCACATTTCATGAAGGACAGGCATTTTTCCCATTGATGGCACTTGCACTTATAGTACTCCATCAGCATCAAGGTAATATGAAGCGTTTGCTAAATGGCAGCGAACCAAAAATTGATTTGAGTAAAAAAAGCGAATCGAAAGCTATTAAAAAATAACTATTTATCCTCATCATCCACCTCGCAACAGCTTCTCCCACCAATAGGAGAAGCACCGCTTGTGTGTCTAATCGCGAGCCTTATCAAAAAACGGTAATCGTGCATGCACTTCAATGGCATGGCTCGTATCGCATGCCCCCTGCATCAGGTGCAAGCACCCTGTGTACGCAACCATTGCGCCATTATCAGTACAATACTCTAAACGAGGAAAATACACTTCTCCCCCACGCTCCTGCATCTTGTCAATAAACAATGTCCGCAGTGCGCGATTTGCTCCAACGCCACCTGCCACAACCAAGTGTGTGCCACCCGTATCTACCAGTGCACGCTCTGTTTTAACCCAAAGTGTCTCAATCACTGCATCTTGAAAAGCTTTGGCAATGGACATTTTATCTTGCTCAGTTTGATTGCTTTTTTTCCATGCCATCATCGCATGTGTTTTTAAGCCACTAAAACTAAAATCAAAACCCGGTCTATCGAGCATAGGGCGTGGAAAAGGTGCAACTTCGGGTAGATCTGTTATAAGAGACGCTTTATCAGCAAGTGCTGCAAGCAAAGGCCCACCAGGATACTCAAACCCCATGAGCTTGGCCGTTTTATCAAAGGCTTCTCCCACAGCATCATCTAAGGTTTCACCCAGCAGTGCATAATCGCCTAAAGCGCGTGCTTCTATGAGTTGTGTGTGCCCACCCGATACAAGCAGTGCCGTAAATGGAAAATCAAGTGCAGGTGAGTCAAGCTGTGCCGCTAAAAGATGTGCTTCCAAATGGTGTACTGCAAGTGATGGAATGCCCAACGCAAAGCTCAGGCTCTTGGCAAACGATGCACCAACCAGTAGTGCACCCATAAGGCCTGGGCCTGTAGTATACGCAATGGCATCAATGTCTGACTTTTTAAGGTGAGCCTTCTTTAATACTATTTCAACCAACGTCACAATGTGCTGCACGTGATTGCGCGAGGCAAGCTCTGGTACAACTCCACCAAAAGCACGGTGTGTTTTTATCTGGGAGTGAAGAGCATGTGCCAAAAGTCCTGACTTGGCACAATACAAAGCAACACCAGTTTCATCACAAGATGATTCAATTCCTAAAACGCGCATTCAATTTCACCTAGGTCTAAAACCACCACCTGTATTCGTATGATCACTATCATGTTCTGGTATACCATGGTCTAAAATGGGTGGCATATTTGCCTCAACTCGCCGATGCGCTTCACGATAAATAGCACTAATTTTTTCGGGTGGCTGCGCTCCCAATATTGTTTCAAAATCAGAAGGCTCTAATTTTTCACCCAAAACAGCTTCTCTACCCGGACGTTTATCAGAATAAATATAAGCACCATTATCATCAAGTTTATACCCTTCGTGCTGAAGTAGCACTGCAATCGAGGCTTGGAATAACTGGTCTTGATAATCTGCAATTTCATCCGGTATACGTTCATTGCCTGGGATATCTTTAAACTTTACAGGAAACTGTAAGCGCCCTTCGTGGTCCACCTCTACCATTTCTGAAGTATTAATATTTCCAATATCAGTATCTACCTCACCTTTTTCTCGGCGAAATCTCATCAAGTCTTCGACTGAGTCACCTAGTTTTTGACCTATCATCCCAGCGACGTTCACAGCGCCTCTTCCAAGCGCTAGTGCCAATTTTCCTATCGTAGTCCACGGTTGATATTTTTCGCTGATTGTTTTCGCACCCAGTACCGACCATTGCAGAATTTTATTGGCCGAGGTATCAAAGCGATCGTACCCCTGAACCCCTGATTCACAAAGCTCTTTACTAGCACGGCGAAACTCATTCAGCGCTATCTCTGCTTTCTTTTTTTGCGCCTCTTCTTGTGGTTTACTTTCAAGCGCCTCTCTTTGAGCACGCTCCGCTTCCATTTGTTGCGCTTTAAGTTGTCTTGCAGCTCGCTCTTGACGCTCCGCATAAATTTTTTCTTTGTAGCGCGCATCTTTTATCGCATCTTGTAAACTCTCATGCGCCTCTTTTGCTTTGCGAAGCGCATCAACGCCACCTGACTTTTGTTTGTTTTTATCACCCATGTCCTTCTCCGAAAAGAATAAAATTAAAACCTTTTGCCTTATCGTAGCACAATAAAGAGGGCGGCGCATCCCAATCACTCAATACATATTGATAATACACGTCTTCGCCTGCCTGATGTTTCACAAGCCCTGGCTTGTGTGTGTGTCCGTGAACGACAATACGTGCGCCTTGCTCATTTAAATGCTTGATGAGTGTTTGTGGTACAACATCCATTTTGTCTAATTTATTGCCTGTGTTGCTAGCACTATTCGAACGCACCCCCATGACAATACGCGTACGCAACCACTCTGGCAATTTCAAAAAAAGACAAGCAAACCACCGACTGCGGGTAATGCGACGAAACCATTGATGTGCGATATCGTTTGTGCAGTATCTATCGCCATGAACTAATACAACACGCGCTCCACCCAGCTCAATAAAAGCTGGCTCTTCCAAGGCTATCAATTGCCCCCGCTTAAAAAAAGCATCGCCTAGCAAAAAATCACGATTGCCCCGCATAAAATAGACACGCATGCCTTTGGCATTTAAATCGGCAAGAGATGCTGCAATACTATTGCTCCAAGCATTTGACGTGTCGTCGCCCGCCCAAACGTGCAAAAAGTCACCCAAAATATAGAGGTTTTTTGTGTGCGTTGGCACCCATTCTAAAAACCGTTTAAATCGCGCTAAAATATCTGGCCTATCTGGATGCAGATGTAAGTCTGAAATAAAAACGGCATCCATCATAATTGTTCAATATCAATTCGTTCGCCTTTTAAAAGCACCTGACATGGGTGCTCACAAGACTCCATCGTTTCAGGCAAACGATAGATGCCTGCTATGGCAATCAATTCGGGATCAAATGACTGGCAAAAAATGCGTGCTGACTGATTACCAGAAATACCCGCAAGCACACGCCCTCTTAACGTCCCATAAATATGGATATTTCCTTCAGCCAATAGCTCGGCTCCATGCCCAACAGAAGCTGTCACAATTAAGTCACCCTGACTTACAATCTGCTGCCCTGAGCGCACAGGGGTTGTAATCAGCTTAGTTTGCGCACTGTGTGACGGCGCTTTTTCTTCTTTAGCGGTTGGTATCACCTTATCTTCAACCACGCGTTTATCTTGGGTCGCAGAAGAACGAAGCGTTGCAAGTCCCGCGGTTACCGCACGCTCGCGAAATAGGGCACTCCCGCCTTGGACCGCCACAGGAAATAAGCCATGTGCTCGCACAGCGTCGCATAATGCTGATAAATCGATAGTTGCCTCTGGTAAATCTGTACAGTCCAATACAATAGGAGCCTGCTCAAAAAGACGGGGCGCCTCCTTCACCAATGCCTCCAATTGCGCATTAAACGCTGCAATATCAGTATCAAGCACTTGGAGCACCGTTAAAGTGTATAACCGACCCTTTAATTTAAATGCTTTTAATTTCAACATATTATCTAACATACCACTAATACCCATACGCGTTTTTTTTGTTTATACTATCACGCACCAATTTCTAACAAAAGGTCAACAACGTGGATAAATTGTGGCTGGAACAATATCCAGATGGCATTCCCCACACCATTGATGTTAATGCCTACACCTCCCTCACGGCTTTATTCGATGAAGTATGCCAGCTTCACAAAGAAAGAACTGCATATATCAACTTCGGCCACAAACTTTCTTATGCTGAGCTCGAAACATTAAGTCGTGCTTTCTCCGCTTACTTACAAAGCCTTGGTCTCAAACAGGGTGCACGTGTTGCCATTATGTTGCCCAATGTATTGCAATATCCGGTCGCTTTGTTTGCTATCTTGCGTGCGGGCTATGTGGTTGTTAACACAAATCCACTCTACACAGCTGATGAAGTTAGCTATCAGATCAATGACTCACGCGCCGAAGCTATTATTGTACTCGCAAACTTTGCAAGCACGGTTGAAAAAGCCCTTCCCAATATGCCTCGGTTAAAGCACGTTATTGTCACTGAAGTAGGAGATATACTCGCGCCTGTAAAGCGTGTTGTCATTAATGCGATATTAAAATACCTAAAAAAACAAGTGCCGGCCTACCACATTAAGCAGGCCATTTCTTTTCGAAAAGCCCTTGTAATGGGTCGTAAAAAACCATTTTCTTCTCCGCCACTCAGTCATGAAAATCTGGCTTTTATTCAATATACTGGTGGCACGACTGGTGTATCTAAAGGTGCCATGCTGACGCACGGTAATTTAGTTGCGAATGTCATGCAAGCCTTCGCCTGGATTACGCCTGTTGGCATTAGCCAAGATGATATTATTGTGACAGCACTACCGCTGTATCATATTTTTTCGCTCACAGCAAACTGCTTAACATTTTTGAAAGCTGGGGCTACTAATATTCTCATCACAAATCCAAGAGATATAAAAGGTTTTATTAGTGCCATCAAACACAGCGGCTTCACAGCGCTTACAGGAGTAAATACGCTCTTTAATGCATTGCTCAATCACCCCAAATTTACTGACATTGATTTTTCAAAGCTTCGCCTCGTACTCTCAGGTGGCATGGCGCTGCAAAAAAGCGTTGCTGAACAATGGGTCAAAAAAACAGATACCCACATTCTTGAGGCCTATGGCCTTACGGAAACAAGTCCTGCTGCAACCATTAATCCATTAACGCTTAAAACATATAATGGTAGCATCGGTCTTCCCCTACCCTCGACTGACATTGCTATTCGTGATGAAAACGGTAATGATTTAGCGGTTGGTGAATCTGGCGAGCTCTGTATTAAGGGGCCACAAGTGATGTCTGGGTACTGGCAAAGAGCTGATGAAACAAGCCTTGTTTTCTGGCCTGATGGGTTTTTACGTACCGGAGATGTCGCTAAACTCGATAAAAAGGGCTTTGTTTATTTGGTAGATAGAAAAAAAGACATGATTTTGATTTCAGGTTTTAACGTCTATCCTAATGAAGTTGAGCAAATCATAGGTCTTATGCCAGGCGTGCTAGAAGTTGGTGTTGTGGGCGTTGAAGACAAAGCAGGTGGTGAAGCTGTGAAGGCATGTATTGTAAAGCGCGACCCATCTCTCACCGAAGAGCAAGTCATTGCACATTGCAGAAAACACCTAACTGCCTATAAGGTCCCCAAAGTACTCGCTTTTTATAATGAACTTCCAAAAACAAATGTAGGGAAAGTACTCCGCCGTAAACTGAAATAATATAATAGCAGCCTTGTCCATTGGTAAAAACTCACCTATAGTGGCCGACTATTATAAATAATGAAGGAGAATACATGAAAAAAATAACCTTGTGCTCAGCAATTACATTAAGCCTTAGTTCAACGCTCGCCCTTGCAGTACCGCCTAAAGTGCTTATTACGCATAATGAAACAAACCTTGAGTCGAATGCATTTGTTGCAGGTACCATCCCCTCGCAGCACCCAACCAAAGCTAATTCTGTCAGCCGTGTTATGTGGGCATCTGTAAGAATGGCATGCTTTGGTCACATTACCAATAATAAGTGTCCTGCTCTCATTAAATTAGGGACTGATACAGACCACCCTGTTGAGCTTGGCACAGTAACCGTTGACTTAAATACAGGCGAAATTGCACCTAAATCACTTCATGCAAACGGCTATAGTATGATAGTGAATGGGCCTGCAGAAAGTACCCTACGCAAAGACTAATCCAGGCTATCCCGCATATATTAATCAAGCGGTTTCCATACCGCTTGCAAACCACCGAGTTGTGCATGATTACTTCCCCATGCATCTACTGTCACATTTGACTGGTTATTAAAGATCTGTGTTTTATGTACAGATGCTCTGCCAGCACCCCACAGATACACATAACCAAAATCAAACCCAATCGTTGGCCGTGGCTGATAATGCAGACCACATGCAATTGCCCATCGGTCCATGTCAGGCAGGCGTACATCGCGCTCGGCATCCACTGTTGGTGTTTGGTCATAACCGCCCCCAATACGAAGGGTCCAATGCTCATTCACGTCATACAAAGCACCTAGCGCAAAACGCCAGGCATTACGATAATTTTGATCGGTTACAATGGTAACCAGGCCTTGCGTACTTTCATCTATATTAAACCCTGCAACATTATCAAGTTGTGTCTTTTTAAATACGCTCCAGCCAGTATAAACCAAAGAGCCCAGCACAACCCAGTGGTCTGTTATATCCTGATATGCACTTAAAGTTGTAATGCTTGGTAGCCGTGTATCATTACTGCTTAATGTATCTGAGGTGTAAACTGCGGTGGGATCCATTAAATTAGGATCAGCCAAGCGTCCAGATAGCGTACTTTTTCCGTCAAACCGATGATTGACCGCTGATTGAAAGTTAAGCCCTATACGTGTGTGCTCATCATTAAAAAAAGCTAATACCCCCGCATGAAACCCAATGCCAAAAGAATTTCCTGTATTTTCGCTACGTGAATCGAGAAACGTCGGGGTCACTGGCGCACCAAAAGATTCCAAATATTGTAGGCCTGCGGGATCGCCTGCAACCGCATTGAAAGTGACACGCGCCCACTCTAAATCAAGCCCTACACCAATAGACAGGTTATCGGTAATGTACCCCCCGATTTCAGGCGATACAAGTAAGGTTAATAATTCGGTTAACGTACCGGCATATCTAAGCGGAGAATCATTTCCCCAGTCGGTTGAAAGTCCAAAGGGTGAAACAATGCTAAACCCAAACACTGCACGCTCGCCTAAAGGGTGTGCCAGATGCAAGGCAGGCACCAGTGCATTGCGTCCACCATTTAGGGTATCAAAGGATTGTACATAAGGGAGATAGTCATCTGTTCTAAATGTACTCGTGCCCGTTAAGGTTGTATTTGGAAAAACACCTACGCCACTCAACACAATGCCATCTTCGGCCATCAGCACCAAACCTGCAGGATTATACCAGCCAATGGATGGATCAGGCGCTTGTGCGGCAGACCCTGCAGCAAATACACCAAGCTCTGAAACACTGCCTTCAGTGTATAGCGAAAACCCACCTGCAAGCACACTCCCACTTAAAGCAATAGATAAAGATATCCCGTAAACAAGTGATTGCATTCCTTTAAGTGCGTACCCCATCTACATCTCCTTTGCGCATAACGAGTAGCATGTTCTTGAGGTTCTGAAGGCAAACTCTCACAAAGCAACATGCATTTTGTTGTATCAATAAAGGCTCATCATCATACAACAAGTACTACCAAAAGCAAGCACCTCAAAAAGACTTGTTCTTGACTATAATGCTTATATAAAATACACTACAGGCTTGTAATTTAACAATATATAGCTGTATGTCTGTATCCAACACCTCAATCCTCCACTTTCCAGAGCCTTTATCGGATGCATTTTTTTCTCTTCCGGAAAGGGGTTTTATGACACCCAATATGTTGTCTGAAGCTTTTGGAAAACATCTATTGAAAATAGCGGCACTCACGGCAACCAAACCGACACCCAAGCCTTATAAAGTTACGGATTATTCAGCGCACACGCCTCATCGATTTAAACTTGAAAGAGCCGAAAACGGCGCTCAAACATTGATTGCTGGTATTCCAGACACAAAGCAGTACCAAATTTACTTTGCAGGTAATGCGCAAGATGCGCTAGATCCAGCCTATATTACAGAAGTACTTGAAGGCGTGCCTGATAAAAATCATATTTTCTGGGATTACCCAGGTGCTAGCCGATACCACGGTATTACCCGATTCGACCCATTACTAAAGTCAGGATACCAACAAATTAAAGCTTTACTTGACAGCGGTGTGCCGGCTAAAAACATTACACTGCATGGATATTCTTTAGGTGGCGGCATCGCAATCTATATTGCACAAAGGCTGCATCACGAAGGCCATCCTGTCCACTTATCGGTTGAGCGCTCGTTCTCAAGCTTAAGTGCTGCAATTGCACCATTGCTCTACTATCAATTTAATGCAAGACCTGAGCTAAAAGAAAAGTATGAACGGCATCTTCCGCTGGGCTCATCGATTGCAGCCTTTGCAACCATGGGAATAGCGGCAGGTACAGGGCTTTCAGGTCTTATTGCATCAGTTGGCATTATTCTAACCAGCCTGCTCACAGTATTCGCTTATTTATTTTGCTACCTATTGACACTCATCCCTGGTTTTAAACAGATTGCAAGAGGGTTAAATCTGCTATTTAATGGTATATCAAGTTTTTTAAACACCTGCTTTGATATTCTTGCGAGTACCCTCGGTAGCATTGTTGCTTTCATAGGCGTTATTGCTGGAACGCTCATAGGTGCTGTTGTCGGTTTCGCGTTGTCTTTACAGCTACTTTTTACTGACAAACCGGTCAATATTCCGTTGAATCTCCCAACGCGCGTGCTCCTTAATACGACGATAGGTGAGCTGTTTTCTGTTAGCAACATTCATTCCATACTAAACGTTAAGAATCATGGTGAAATCAAAATCATTAATGCCAAAAAAGATGACGTAGTACTTGAGGAAGCAGCTTTAAATACAGGGCTTGGCTTCACAACCAATCCCAATCGTATCATTCCCAGAAAATATATGGGACACAAGATGAGTTCATTTTGGGATAAAGCGGCCGATCATGTCTCTTCACTGAAGGCAGCGGATATCGATGACGAATTGGCATATACCTGCCAAATGGCTTAAGCACGTATAGGTTGACTTCCCTCTTCAAAACATGTACTGCTTTTGACATTTTTGAGATAAACGAGATTATATTATGGTTGCTACCATCACATATCCAGAAGCACTTACTCAAGAAGTAGCCTCCTTATACAAGCGCTGGTTCATGACACCCAACTACTTATCGAACTATTTGGGTGAAAAATTAATGACAAATGTCATTTTACCCCAATCAAAAAAAACAAGCGTCCCACGTCATGAAGCACGCGAATTTGATCAAGGCACTATACTCGATGGATACGGTTCCACGGTTGGAAGTATTAAAAGCCATCACATAGAAATCACTGGCTCAGATACCACACAAACGCTTAAAGCAACCAATCCAGACTTGAAGCATTACTACGTTCATTTTGTAGGTAACGACCAAAAAGATGCGCTCAGCCCCGATTTTGTCAAACCCATTTTGGAAAGATACGCAGATAAAAACCACATTTTCAAGAACTATCCAGGTGTGGGCACAAAACAAACATCTAACCGCGTAGACCCACTGATTGATGCAGGTTACGAACAAATCAAAGCCTTATTAAAAGAAGGAATACCTGCGGAAAAGATAACACTCTATGGCTTTTCTTTAGGAGGTGGAGTTGCTGCAGCTGTTGCAAGCAAACTACATGATGAAGGCCATTGCGTGAACCTCATCGTTGATCGCTCTTTCTCAAGCCTTGGTGCTGTACCATCAGCCCGTATTAAAACAGTGTTTAATCTCATCCCTAACGCAAAAAAATATGAACAATACCTTCCCTTGGCCACCTCTGTGATTGCTTGTGGAACACTTGGATTTTCTTTGGGAACAGCTCTTGCAGGTATTATTAAGAGTATCGGCATTTTAGTAGTAAGCTTGCTTGCAAACCTTGGTTATTACTTAAGCCTTATGCTCTCGTTTATTCCAGGCGCTCAGTCTGCTGCAAGTACGCTTAATGCTGGATTTAATGTGCTAGCACACTATACGCAAATAGTTTTTGATGTTATTGCAAGCGTAAGCGGTGCTTTAGTTGGTTTATGTGCAGGTGTTGCAGGCACTGTTACAGGACTGATACTAGGTGCTTTTTTATCATTACAGTCACTTGTCAGTAACAAACCTGTTAGTATGCCACTGAACTCTGCTGCAAGCATGCTACTTAACACAACAACTGGCGAGCTCCACTCAGTGAGCAACATTCAACATATTTTAAGCCTTAAAAAACATGGTCACATTAAAATCATCAACTCAATAGAAGATAAAAATATTGTCCCTGATGCAGCCTTAAATACAGGTATTGGACTGTCAGTAGACCGCGACCCTACGGTGAAAAAAAACCTGGGTGGAAATATTCACTCCGTGTGGTACAACAAAGGCGACCATGGAATCACCCTGAAAGAGTGCGATATTATGAGCAAGCTCACGCATATAGAACCTGCGATGTAAGGCTCCCCCACTTGCCCTGAAACACGCCACATGATAAGGTTTCTTAGTTTTTCAGAAGGGCCTTATTCATGCGGCAAATCATTATTAAATTTGGTGGCACCAGCGTTTCTTCACGCGAAACTTGGGCACATATTCAAACCATTACTCAAAATCATATCAAGCAAGGCGTACAACCGATTATTGTATGCTCAGCACTGTCTCAAGCGTCCAATAAGCTTGACCAAATGACGAGTGCCGCGCTTTTAGATAAACATCACAATCTACATACTGACTTAAAAGACGCGTATACACAGCTTGCAAACGCCCTTGAAGTAGACCCAAAGCACATCGAACCAGACTTAAAGCAACTACACCAGTGGCTCACCGGTATTGCTCTGCTCAATGAGGCGCCTGCTAAAACACGCGCGCAAATTTTAAGCTTAGGCGAACTGATGCTAACACGCCTTGGTCACATTTTTTTAGAGCAAAATGGCATTAATTGTGGTTGGTTTGATGCAAGAGAAGCCCTTAAAACAACCCCTATTTTAGGTGGAGATGAAGTCAACTATTTAAATGCATTTTGTGCCGGCAAAAAAAATCCAGACCTTGCTTATCGACTGGCTAATAGTGGCAATTCGGCTATTATTACCCAAGGCTTTATTGCATCTAATAATGCCGGTGAAACGGTTCTTTTAGGACGCGGCGGCTCTGACACATCAGCAACCCTTTTTGCTGCAAGCCTTGAAGCAGACGCATGTGAAATTTGGACCGATGTTCCGGGTATATATACAGCCAACCCGCATCAAATGCCACATGCACGGCTACTCAAACAATTAAATTATAATGAGGCACAAGAAATTGCATCAATGGGTGCAAAAGTATTACACCCCCCCTGCATTCCACCTGTAAGACGCGCCAATATTCCACTGTATGTGAAGTATACCAAAATGCCAGCACATACCGGCACGCGCATTACACAAGACAGCGACGTCACTGCACCTCCTATTAAATCGATTCAGCTTAAACACAGTATTACGCTCATCTCGATTGACACCCTTACCATGTGGCAACAAGTTGGCTTTTTGTCAGATATATTTGCAGTATTTAAGCAACATGAATTTTCTGTCGACTTACTCTCATCTTCTGAGTTTAACGTCACCGTATCGCTCGACAGCAATGGTCTCATGCGTCCAAGAAAGGCACTAGATGCCCTGCTTATCGATTTAAATAAATTGGGACGCGCAAAAATTATTGAGCCTTGTAGTGCAGTAAGCCTTGTTGGGCATCATATTCGAACTGTTTTACCGCAGCTTGGACCTGCCCTTGAAGTGTTTGAGGCAAAGCAAATTTATTTAATGTCTCTTGCTTCAAACGACTTAAACCTCACCTTTGTGGTTGATGAATCTCAAGCAAATAAGCTGACACAGCAGCTACATAGCTTACTGATTGAAAATAACCCACAAAGCTTTTACTACTCCAAAAGCTTTCAGGAACAATTTGGCACGCCTGCAACACGCCAAGTACCTTGGTGGGAGATGGAGCAAAAAAAATTACTTGCCATGGCAACTGAGCAAGCGCCCTGCTACGTTTATCACGCACCAACAATTGCAAAACAAGCCGATAAATTACTTGGACTTAAACACGTTAGCCAACTTTTTTATGCCATCAAAGCAAATGCAAATGCTAGCATTCTTAAATTGCTTGAGGCAAAAGACATTGGTTTTGAGTGTGTGTCAATTGAAGAACTACAGCATATTTTCACCCTATTTCCAAATATTGAGCCTACTCGTATCTTATTTACACCCAATTTTGCGCCTAAATCTGAATATGCGTTTGCTTTGTCTACTGGCTGTCATATCACCATTGATAGTCTCTACCCATTAGAGCACTGGCCAGAACTCTTTAGCAATCACGATATTTTACTCCGCATCGACCCAGGCAGTGGCGCAGGTCACCACAAATATGTGTGCACCGGCGGAAATGAATCTAAATTTGGTATTCCACAAGAAGCTGTTTCAAAAGCAGCCGAGCTTACAAAGGCACACCAAATTCGTGTGGTCGGACTGCATGCGCATTCAGGCAGTGGTATTTTGTCACCCGAGCTCTGGCAAGAAACAGCCTTGATGCTAATTGATGAGGCAGAACAATTTCCTGATGTGCGCGTCATTAATTTGGGTGGAGGCCTTGGAATTGTTGATAAACCAAGCCAACATCCACTAGATATGCAAGCATTTGATGCATCACTTAAAGCAGTTCAATCTCAAGATCCACGTTTTTCTTTTTGGCTTGAGCCGGGACGCTTTTTTGTCGCAGAAAGTGGTGTTATATTGGCGCATGTTACGCAATGCAAAACCAAAGGACGTGTGCGTTTTATTGGAGTTGACACCGGTATGAACTCACTCATCAGGCCTATGCTCTACGGTGCGTACCACGAAATTGCAAACTTAAGCAGACTCACAGAGGAAAAAACCGGGTTTGCACACATTGTTGGCCCTATTTGTGAATCAGCGGACACGCTTGGCTATGACCGACTACTTCCCGAAACCTTTGAGGGTGATGTTTTGCTCATCGCAAACACTGGCGCTTACGGATACTGTATGAGCTCTTCATATAACCTACGTGAGCCTGCCAAAGAACTGATACTTGATGCATGAAGCTAAAAGACGCAAGGGCACGCATCGATGCAGTTAACCCAAGGTTATCTGCCATCGTGCAAGCCCCTGCGGGCTCTGGAAAAACTGAAATTTTAACGCAGCGCTTTTTAAAGTTACTCTTAACTGTTGATGCACCCGAACAAGTGGTTGCGCTAACCTTTACACGTAAAGCAGCACATGAGATGCAAGCACGCATTTTAAAGACGCTTAAAACAAACGAACAAGTACTCGCGCATGATAAAGCACTGAACTGGGAGCTTATTAAAAACCCAGGCAGACTTCGTATTACAACGCTCGACTCACTGTGCCAAAGTTTAACGCGTGCAATTCCTGTGCAAGAAAAACATGTGCCTTACGCAACCGTGACAGATGCCCCTAGTAAACTGTATTTTAAAGCAGCACGAGCATGTTTCAACTATGCCATCAATACCCCTGACTACCAAAACGCTATCGCGACTTTACTCGAACATCTAGATAACCGAACAGATACCTTGCTCTCGCTCTTAACCGAACAACTTGCAAAACGCGATCAATGGCTTGCTCCGGTTTATGAAGCGCGTATGCAAGATAAAGCACACTTAGAAGCCGCCTTACAAACCATTGAAGCACATGCACTTGGACAATTTAAAAAAGCACTACCTGCTGAATATATGATGCCGCTCATGGCACTTGCATCTCAAGTTGCGGGGATTGAAAATAACCCTGATTCTCCGCGCTACCCATTGGTTGGTGTAACAAATCTCGGTACGTTTGGTCGCACTGAAGCGCATGCGCTTGCCTCACTACTACTAACCACACAAAAAAAATTTCGAAAATCATTTGACCACCACGTAGGACTCAAGCGTGATAACACAACCGCCACACAATACAAACAATTAAAAGCCGACAGCAAAGTACTGCTTGAAAATCTTCAAGCAGTAGACGGGCTACTTGACGCACTACTACGCATACAAAAACTGCCTGAACCTACATACCCCAAAGAGCAGTGGGCACCACTGCAAGCACTCCTCACTTTACTTCCGTTGCTTGCAGGACACTTACAGCTTGTCTTTCAAAGCACACAACTGACCGATTTTACAGGGGTTACACATCAAGCACTCGATGCCCTGGGCACTGATGATGCCCCAACTGACTTAGCACTATATCTCGATTACAGCATCAAACATCTTTTAGTGGATGAGTTTCAAGATACTTCTATTCAACAATTTGATTTAATCACACGCCTTACAAGAGGCTTTGAGCCGGAAGATGGACGCACCCTTTTTGTGGTTGGAGATCCGATGCAATCTATTTACCGGTTTAGGGCCGCTGAAGTAGGCCTCTTTCTTCGTGCACAACTTCAAGGGATAGGTGCCATTCAATTAAAAACGTTGTATTTAGAAACAAATTTTCGTTCTGATGCACATATTATACAGTGGGTTAACCAATATTTTGCGAATATTTTTCCAAAAATTGATAATCTCGAATCAGGTGCTGTTTCATTTCATCCGGCAATCCCTGCAAACCCCTCAAATGAACATCACGATACGCCCCAGGTCCATGCCTTTGAATGTGACAATGCAGCCACAGAAGCAGATGCGGTTGCAAAACGCAGTCAAGTATTACTTACAAACCATCCAGAAGACACCATTGCTATTTTAGTGCGCTCTCGCAGACAACTAAAAGCCATTACCCAAGCGCTTGATGCGCATCATATTCCTTACCAAGGCCTCGATACCGATTTAACCATGAGCCTTACACACGTCAAAGACATTTGGTCTGTTACACAAGCACTTCTCATGCCAACACACAGACTTGCGTGGCTTGCTATGTTACGCAGCCCTTATGGTGGCTTAACCTTGCCAGACTTACATCTCATCGCAAATCATGCACCCAATGACAGTATTTTAATGGCACTGGCAGATAATACTTGCATCAAGCAGTTAAGCCCAAGTGGACAGTTACGTGTGCAGTTTATTTACCCTGTTTTGAAAAAAGCACTGGAGAATCGTCATCAAGACACTCTCGTTACCTGGGTACTGAATACTCTAAACGCGCTACATCTTGATATGATTCTAACCGATGAAGCGTTAGCGAGCCTTGACCCTTTCTGGGATAAACTGGCGCAATTCGAACAAGATGGATTACTGTCAGAGCGCGACCTTTTTGAGCAAGAAATTCATCATATATACACCAAAAAAACACAGAATGCAAAATTACAGCTCATGACCATTCACAAATCAAAAGGACTTGAGTTTGATTCAGTAATTTTACCTGGTCTTGGAAAACGTGCACCAGCTCCTGATAAACCTCTACTGCGTTGGCTCACACTCCCCTCAGAAGCCTCAAAACCTATTGTTTTAATTTCACCTCTAAATGCAGCGCACCAGGATAGCTCAGCAGTATATGACTACTTAGGAGCACTTGATGCAGAGAAAAATAAGCTTGAGCAAGCACGCTTGCTATATGTTGCCGTCACACGCGCCAAGAAACGCCTATACCTTTTTGATAGCAGCACGAGCATCTCCCAAAATACTTTTCGTGAGCATTTAAAGGCATATTCTTTTGACTCTATCGACACCAAACTCACAGCAACTATATCGGCTGCTGAATATCCTAACCGCATCTATCTGCCAGATGCATTCTACACCCCAAAAGCAACAACAACCGTTACGCATGCGACCAACCCACCGTCTGTTGTACCAGAATTAACTCTTGCGCGCTCTCTTGGCATAATCACCCATGAGCTACTGGAATGGATATGCACGCACCACCCCAAAACACTCGAGGAAATTCCCTGGCATATCACGGCTCAAGCACTCGACACGCTCAATCTCACACAAGCTGAATTAAATGCTGCAAAAACACAAATCGAGACATGGATTACTCACTTCTTTCAGCATCCACGTGGTCAGTGGATTATGCAAAAACATGCACAAGAACAAAATGAGTATGCATTGCTTGTGTTCGAAAACGAGCGCCTCAATACTCGCATTATTGATCGTTTATTTGAAGAGGATGGACGCTTTTGGATAATTGACTTTAAAACAGGGCAACATACCAAAGAACAACACAAGCATCATCAAAAACAACTCAATCGTTATGCGTACTATATGCAAGCACATACAACGCTCCCAGTTCACTGTGGTGTTTACTACCTTGAAACAACCAACTGGATTGAATGGAAATGGGCGCACAAGACACTCTCACTCGCACAGCACGAGCCATAGAAGATGAACAAAATAAATACTATGAAGATGCGCTTGCTTGGGAAACAACCCTCATTCAACACTGTACAACCTTAGTAAAAGCAAAAAAAAGAAGAAGAGAAGCAAGCAGTGGTTGAAGCAATCAATACACATCTCTCAACAACCCCTGCATGCGAATTATTACCACTTCAACCAGTGCCTAAACTCACAAGCATATTTACTCGTATGTTTTAATCTCATCCTTAGGGCATGAATGCTCTAAAAACCCTCTTCTCTCATGAGAGAAGAGGGTTTTTAGATATATAGTTTGGGATTAATTAAACCAGCTATAAACGTAGATGAAATGATGGGGGATTTATGTTCAGTTATCCAGAATTGGAGTTATTTAACACCATGTTTGGTGCGTAAGCTGCCTAAAAATAGGGTATAATACATCCCTTCCTTAATATACGAATATGCTATGCACACTAAAACACATATAACGCAACTGCCAGGGAAACAACTTCGTGGCATCAAAAACACCATCGCAATTGGCTCTGGCAAAGGTGGTGTTGGCAAGTCAACTGTCACTGTTAACTTAGCTGCAGCACTCACACAACTAGGCTTTCGTGTTGGTATTTTAGACGCTGATATTTATGGCCCGAGTATTCCGCAGTTATTGGGCCAAACGAATGACGTACAATGCGAAGGAAATCAATATCTACCTGTTCAAGCACATGGTATTCAGGCAATGTCGATTGGTTATTTAACCGAGCAGGCCATGCCGCTTATTTGGCGTGGACCAATGCTTGCTAAATCAATGCTTCAATTGCTTGATGCAACCAAATGGGATGCGCTCGACTATTTACTCATTGATTTACCACCCGGCACAGGTGATATTCAACTCAGTCTTGTGCAAAAAATTCCACTCACTGCCGCCATCGTTGTGACAACGCCACAAACCATTGCTACAAACGATGCAGAAAAAGCCCTGTGCATGTTCCAAAAAACCAATATCCATGTACTAGGTCTTATCGAAAATATGACAGAACATGTCTGTGAAAAATGTGGGCATCAAAGCACTTTATTTGGCAAGGGCGGTGCAAAAACACTTGCGGACACTTACAAAACGCCGATGCTTGGACAACTCCCCCTGCATGCGCAAATTAGACAAGATAGTGATGAAGGAACACCTTCAGCCATCACAGATAATCAACTGCTTACGGAGGTTTTCAAGCACATTGCTACCAATGCATATAAGGCCTTGAGTGCACGCCCACTTAATTATGCTGACAAATTTCCTCCTGTAGTGGTAGAGTAAATAAAACCTCTTACGTTAGTGGTGTCGCATGACGCAGTTAATGCAGACATGGGCCAAAACACTTAAAAACACGCTTCAAAAGCAAGAAGCAGCAATGCTTGAAATGTTACATGCTTTTTGTGCGATTAACTCTGGGAGCCACCATCTACAGGGGCTTGCTCATATGCACGATGCATTAAAAAGTGCATTCACACCACTCGCTGACAGCATTGAAACCCATCCGCTTCCCCCTGTATCAACGGTTAACTTGTTAGGAAAAGAAGCGCATGATGGGGTTGGCGCTTTACTCTACCTGCGTAAACGGCCTCACTTAACACGTCGTGTTTTGCTCAGTGGACACATGGATACTGTTTTTGGAAAGCATCACCCCTTTCAAACTATTACAGCGCCCCAACCGGGCGTTTTAAAAGGTCCTGGTGTTGCTGATATGAAAGGTGGGATCGTCGTCATTCTACATGCACTACAGGCATTTGAAGCCACCCCTGCTGCTAAAAGCATTGGCTGGGATGTGGTTATCAGTGCAGACGAAGAGCTTGGCTCACCAGCCTCCCGTGAATTTTTTAAAAAAATTCGCCATCGCTATCAAGCAGCACTCGTCTACGAACCCGCAGTTAATACTGATGGCGGATTTGCAAGAAGTCGTAAAGGTAGTGGGAAATTTACGTTGGTTGCACACGGCAAAACAGCTCATGCAGGGCGTGCTTTCAATAAAGGAAAAAATGCCATTGCATATCTTTCTGAGGTGTTAGTGGCCGTCAATGAATTGAATAAAAATGATAGGTATGTCACATTCAATATTGGAGAAATAGCCGGTGGACAAGCGCTCAATATTGTACCAGAAACAGCTGTTGCCAAGCTTGATGTTCGCACCTCTCAACCTGATGATGAGACTTGGGTAAACAAACAATTTCAGCAACTCATTAAACAATTCAAAAGAAATGGGTATGAGCTCACCCTGCATGGTAACTTTGGTCGTCCTGTCAAACAAATTAATCCTGCAAGTGAAACGCTCTTTAAACGCTTAAAAACCATTGGGAAACTTCAAGGAAAAACATTTAGCTGGCAAGATACGGGTGGCTGCTGCGATGGTAATAACTTAGCTGAAGAAGGGCTTGCTGTCATTGATACATTGGGCGTACGTGGTGGTAATATTCATAGCGCAGAAGAATTTTTAGTCACTGAAAGCTTGGTTGAACGTGCACAGCTCACAGCGCTACTCTTGCTTGACCTTGCTGAAGGTGGCCTTGAAACGCTTTCAGCACGTTAGTGCTTTTTTATGCTATAACTTTAAATAGAGCCCGCTCTAGCCCACCTAATTTATATGAAAAAATGGCTTCTTTTTTGTGTTAGTTTCTGTATTTCACTGCCTCTTTTTGCAGAGAATCCACCACTACGCGTTGCGCTCACACCCTTTGCCCCTCCTTTCGTTATGCAGACTAATACACAACAGTTTTATGGGTTTGATATTGAAGTGATTGAATACGTTTGCAAAAAACTTGAGCGTCGCTGTGAATATATACCAATGACTTTCAACCAATTGATTCCGGCTCTCGTTGAAGGAAAAGCAGATGTTGCCATTGGAGGCATTATTATGACCCTACCTCGTTCACGACTCGTACACTTTTCAACGCCTTACATGGTGAGCAAAGTACAATTTATAGGCAATGAAAAGGCGGGTATTTCTCCCCCTTTTGACTTAAAACAACTGTCTAAAAAACGCATTGGAGTATTAGTCGGTGGTGGATTTGCACACCTTATTCGTAACCTCGACATCGACAAACCTAAGCTTGTGTCGTTTAGAGAAGACAGTGAAATCATTCATGCATTACACACTAATAGAATTTCACTTGCACTCCTAACAACACCTAAAGCGCATTATTGGAAAAGTAACTCGGCAGATTCGTTTCAAAATATTGGTAATCCTTTCCCTGTTGGTTTCGGATTTGCCGTTGCCATCAACCCCAATAAAGCCACTCTTGTCAAAGACGTTGACCTCGCTTTACTCGATTATCAAGACAGTGATGACTATAAAATAAATTACAATTTATATATGAGAGATGAGTTCTAGGGTTTATTAACACTGCATCACGAGATTTCCGCCAAAGCGTCTCTAACATTTGTCATCAATTTCTAAAATAAATCCACAATGTTCTACTAAAAGGCTCTGTACATAACAGGATTTTGTCATGTACAGAGACTAAAAGGTCTGGGTATCTCGACAGCTCTCTCTAAAATCCTATATAATTCGTCCTTTTTTTGACCTAATTAAATGAGCAATTATACCATGAACTATCGAATAGGATTTGTAAGCCTCGGGTGTCCCAAAGCTCTTGTCGACTCAGAGCGTATTATCACGCGACTTCGCGCCGAAGGATATGAGCTGGTTCAAACCTTTCAAAGTGCAGGGATTGTTATCATTAATACATGTGGTTTTATCGACTCAGCCGTTGAAGAATCTCTTGCCACGATTCAAGAAGCTATGGCTGAAAATGGCCGCGTGATTGTAACAGGATGCCTAGGTGCTAGGGCTGATGTCATTCGAAAAGCATGTCCTGATGTCTTACACATTAGTGGTGCACATGCGTATGAAGAGGTGGTGCGCGCTGTTCACAAGCATTTGCCTCCGCCTAAAGATCCATTCACACAACTGATTCCACCAGAAGGCATTAAACTCACGCCACGTCACTATGCATATCTTAAAATTTCAGAAGGCTGTAATCATAAATGTACTTTCTGTATTATTCCAAGTATGCGTGGCAAACTACAAAGTTACCCTTTTGAAAACGTTTTAAAAGATGCTGAGCGTCTCAAAAATGTAGGTGTCCGCGAATTGCTCGTTATTGCACAAGATACCAGTGCCTATGGCCTTGATACCGGAAAACTACAGTTTTATGATTTGTGCAAAGCCTTAAGTGAACTTGGCATTTGGGTACGATTACATTATGTATACCCCTACCCACATGTTGATACAGTCATTCCCTTAATGCGGGATGGCAGCTTGCTCCCTTACTTAGATATTCCTTTGCAACATGCAAGTCCACGTCTTCTTAAGGCCATGCGCCGTCCTGCTAATGCGGAAAACACCTTAGAGCGCCTCGCAAAATGGCGAAATATTTGTCCTGATATCACCATTCGTTCAACTTTCATTGTTGGTTTTCCAGGTGAAACTGATGAAGAGTTTGAAACTCTGCTAAGCTTCCTTGAAGAAGCACAGTTAGACCGTGTTGGTTGTTTTCAGTATTCACCTGTAAAAGGAGCACGTGCAAATGATTTGGCAACGCCTATTCCCGATGCAATTAAAGCAGAGCGCTTTGATGCCTTCATGCGTCTGCAAGCAGATATCAGTCGCAATAAGCTCAAGCAAAAAGTTGGAGCAACACAAACAGTTTTAATTGATAGTATTGAAGAAGACCGTATTATTGCCCGCAGCATGGCAGATGCCCCAGAAATTGACGGTTTGGTCTATTTGCCCCTTGACAGCACCGTTCGGCAAGGTGAATTTGTAAACGTTATTATTACAGACAGTGATGATTATGACTTATATGCTGAGCCTGTCGCTGCACATTAAGCTATACTTAAGCATTTAGGTGGCAATAGATGGAGTAAAACATGGCAGACCATAAAGATAAGGAAGAAAACGATACTCCCAAAAACGATAAAGAAGTGTTGGAAAAGCTCCGAAAAGGCTTAGAAGATATTTTAGAGAAGAGCATTAGAGGATATGACAGATGGGACAGGGACAAAAGACCCGAAGATTTTGGCGAGAGAGATGACGAAAAACCAAACAGCCCAACGCCTTAAAAAATCACGAGAAGGTGGTGCTGAGCGCGCCTCATTCTCTTCCTCGATATTCTTATAATATTGTAACTCCGCACGTCATCAAATTAGGGCCTTATATGGACTCGACCATATAAGGCCCTAGGTTGGAAGTTCAGATAGCGCTGAAAATAACGCATGACAGTATTTATCTTGGTGGTTTAGGTGAGAAGTCGTTATCATGCTCTTCCTCATCTGAGCCAAAGCCTTCCAGATCTGTGTCTTCTTCTCTTACGGGGCCTGGTTTGAACCTAAGCTTCCACGGTACGGGTGATGGTACAGGGCTGCCTCCTCGAAAGCGCTCTTGATTGTCTTCTATCCAGTCGTCCATAAAGCCCATGTCTAAATCAAGTGGTGAATCATTGCCTTCAACGGTTGTTGCATCAGAGACAGGGCTTTCTGAAAGGCTTCGCTTCATTTCCTGTACTTCATCTTTGAAGCTGTATGCTTTTACACTTAAATTTTCGCGAGGCTCAATAGAGGTTGTAAGGGTAATTTGTGCTCCTTTAATGCCACCACTTTCATCCAAAACATTGCCAAATGCAATACGTGATACCTGAGGCTTTGTAAAGCGGTGGACGCGCCCACTCTCCTCCAGTGCATCGCCATCTTTGTCAGCGATTAAAATACGTAGGCCCCGTCCCTGCCCTCCGAACAATGGGGGTCTGTCAAGGAGCCTTCTCCTAACTGAACCGTGAGATTTGTCTACATAGTCTTTTTGCCCTTTCTCGGTATTCAGCTTTTCTAGAAATTCTTTATCTCTAAAACCACGGCCTGAGTCAGTAACTTGTATCACAACTTTATCAGCATGTGTTGTGGCATCAATATCAAGGGATAAAGTTATCTCAGCTGGAATGGTTTTGTTACTATCATAATAGCGCTCAATGGCTTCACCTATGCTGTTTTTTACAATCTCAATAAAGCTATTTTCCATCATATCTGCAGCTGGAGATGCTTTAGTAGCGCTTATTTGATCAGGTGTTAAACCTTCAGTTGCCATGGTTAAAGCACGCTCCCAATATGTTGCGCCTGAAAGTCCTTCAAATGAGAAGTGTATGCTTGCGAATATCTCATTAAACTCCTTAGCTGCCTGTGCCTTGGCTGCCTCCCCCTTGGCACTCATTTCTTTATCGAATGCGCGGACGTATTTGGTTAAGTCAAAATGCAACTCAACAAGACCCGGACGATTTGATTCCATCTCAAAAAAGTTTGGCACAATCGACCCCATGTCTAAATGGACGTATTATTTATGTATAGACCAAACCTGGTAAAAAACCATTTTCTACTAGGGCCTTATATGGCCGCAGCATGTCGGCGGTGAGACCAAAGGTCAACAGGCCATAGAGCTAAAATAAACTTATTTTCAATTAGATAGACATGATTCAAGTCTTATAATCAAACGCGGTAAATCGGGAAATATATCTGAATCAAACACACAAGATGACCTACTGTATCACATTGCAATCAAGCATTTCCTCGAGATTCTTGTAGCAAGGTAATAAACAGCACCATTACAATAGGGCCCAAAAATAAACCGAGCAGGCCCAACGTTTCAAGCCCACCCAAAATACCAAATAACACCGCTAGAAACGGCAGCGATATACTCCCGCCGATTAAAACCGGCTTTACAAAGTGGTCTGCCGTAAACATCACGACTGTACCGCATACAATCACGATGAGCGCGCCAAGTAAACTTCCATGCGACCAAAGCAACATCGCAACAGCTGCAAACACAACGGGTACTACAAAAGGAATCATTGCTGCAATCCCTGTTAAAATACCCAGTAAGGTTGGCCCTGGCGCCCCTACCCAAGCGTAGCATGCACCCATTAAAATCCCAACTCCAATGCCAACTAAAATCGTACCATTCACGGTTCCCCTTAAAGCCTTTGGCAATTTTTTAGCGTAGCGATACCAGCGCGCACCCAAGCAGTTTTCTCCCACTTCGTTAATCACACGAATAATAGTTTCTCCATCGCGATAAAAGAAAAAAACAACCAATAATGTAAAACCAATTTGAAAACTTCGATGTGCAAGGTTTAAACTAATACGTTTTGCGTAATAACTCACAGGCGTTAATGAAAGATGTACATTTGAAATCAGATGTTTAATATGACCTGGCGCACTTAAATTTTTGTCCCAATAAGCTGCTACTTCTTTTCCAAGTAGCGGGATTTCTTGTAAAAATTCCGGAATCTCACCACCATGACGATTCAAATGTTGTAAATAATTCAAGAAAATTTGTAAATCTCGCACAACAATGCTGACAAGCCAACTCAAAGGTAATAAAAACAGTAATGCAAGTAATGTTGTAAACAAAAAGGCAGACACATTTTTCTGCTTTCCAAAGAAACGTGCCCACTGCACGTACATTGGATAAGTGGCAATCACAATAATGCCGCCCCAAACTAAGGACGGGATAAATCGATGAATAATAAATAAAGTGAATAAAACCACCACAACCGTCAGGGTAATACTGATTAACTCTTTATGGTTCTCATTCATCAGCCTACTCCAGGTGTGTATAGATGACTCAATATCTGCAGCATAAAAAAGGCAGGAACTGCCGCAAGTACATCGTCAAGCATAATCCCAAAACCACCCCCAACACGCTTATCAATCCATTTAATAGGGTACGGTTTCCAGATGTCAAACAAACGAAATAACAAAAAACCAACAAGCATCCATATCCAATGAAATGGCACTAAAAACATGGTTAGCAAATAGCCAACCACTTCATCCCATACAATCCCTGAATGGTCATGCACGCCCAAGTCACGTGATACTTTGCCACAAATAGGGATACCAATTAGAAATGCTATTAGTGTCAATACAAGATAGGCCTTTGCATTAAAAAGCAGCGCAAACACACAATAAATAGGGACTGCAGCGATAGTGCCAAAAGTGCCAGGCGCAATAGGTGAAAGCCCACTTCCAAAACCAAAGGCTAAACAGTAAACAGGCGTTTTCCAAACCTTTTTAAAAGACACTCTATCCACTGGTTGAATACTCCTTCTAGCCCATTTCAGCTTTTCTAACCACCTGCGCTAACTGATTCAAAACACCGTTCACATAGCGATATCCATCTTGTGCACCAAAGGTTTTCGCTAAATTAATCGACTCATCTAAAATGACACGATACGGCACTTCAAGCACCTCTGTTAATTCAAAAGCACCTAAGCGTAACACCGATAATTCAACCAGGTTAAGTCCATCGATTGGCCTATCTAGAAAAGGAAGCAACGCTTCATCTAAGCGTGCTTTAGATTGCTCCACCCCATAAAATAAACGAGTAAAGTAATCAAAATCGGCTTTATCGTTTCCGTGTATCGCTCGAAACTGCGCTTCAACTTCAGCAGAGGACGCTTTCGAAACTAATTGTTGATAAATCGCTTGCAATGCTAGTTTTCGAGCACGCCGTCTGCCTTTAATAATTTGCTTATCTACTGTCACAAGGAGCCCCTGACTCATCATTGATTTGTTCAATGGCTTCACGAAAATCACTCACATCTTTAAAGCGTTTATAAACCGACGCAAAACGAACATAAGCGACACTATCAAGCCGATACAACTGCTCCATTACCCAATCCCCAAGCATACGAGAGTCGATTTCACGCTCACCATAACGCCTGATTCGCTGCAAAATAGACGCTACCGCATTTTCCAACGCATCAGCACTTACTGGACGCTTTTCTAGGGCACGTAACATCCCTGCTCGTAAATTATCAACCTGAAACATTTCTCGCCGACCATCTCTTTTAACGACCATCGGCATCACAAGTTCAGGTGTTTCAAACGTTGTAAAACGCTCCTGACACACCACACACTGACGTCTTCTACGCACTTGCTCGCCTTCAGCTACCAAGCGTGAATCAATCACTTTGGTTTCGTCTGCATGACAAAATGGACAGTACATCGTAATAAAATCCCATTAAGCGTTACTGATAAACAGGAAATTGCTGACACAACTGAAGCACGCTTTCACGTGTATGATTAATTGTTGCCTCATTGTTAATGTCATCTAACACATCTGCTATCCAGTGTGATACCTGTTTAACTTCTTTTTCACAGAAACCACGTGTCGTAATGGCAGGTGTCCCCAAGCGTAGACCACTGGTCACAAAAGGTGAGCGTGTCTCATTGGGCACCGTATTTTTATTGAGTGTTAAATTCGCACGTCCTAAAGCGGCTTCCGCGTTTTTTCCCGTAATATTTTTATCAGTTAAATCAATCAACATCAAGTGATTGTCTGTCCCCCCAGACACCAGTGCATACCCACGTTCTATCAAAGTTTTAGCCATTGCTTTTGCATTTAAAAGCACCTGGCACTGGTAATCTTTAAAGTCGGATTGTAATGCTTCTTCAAATGCAACTGCCTTAGCTGCAATCACATGCATTAAAGGGCCGCCCTGTGTTCCCGGAAAAACAGCTGAGTTCACTTTTTTTTGAATTGCCTCGTTCGCTTTTCCTAAAATAAGCCCACCACGGGGGCCACGTAATGTCTTGTGTGTTGTGCTTGTTACGACGTCAGCGTACGGTACAGGAGAGGGATATAGGTCGGTCGCAACTAAACCTGCTACATGTGCCATATCAGCCATTAAATAAGCACCTATTTTATCCGCAAGTACCCGAAAGCGTGCCCAGTCAACCACACGAGAATACGCAGAAAAGCCTGCAATAATGAGCTTCGGCTTTTCTGCAAGTACTTGTGCCTCAAGCGCTTTATAATCAATTAAGCCTGTTGTTTCATCAAGTCCATAAGACACCACATCGTACAGTTTTCCTGAAAAGTTTACCGGTGAACCGTGTGTTAAGTGCCCACCATGAGGTAGCGCCATACCAAGGATTTTATCTCCAGGATTTAAAAGCGCCATCATGACAGCCGCATTCGCCTGAGATCCTGAATGTGGTTGTACATTTGCGAAGTCCGCACCAAATAATTTTTTTACCCGTTCAATCGCTAAACTTTCGACGACATCGACGTATTCACAGCCACCATAGTAACGCTTATTTGGGTAGCCCTCGGCATATTTATTAGTCAGCAGTGATCCTTGCGCCTCGAGCACACGTGGGCTCACATAGTTTTCGGACGCAATCAGTTCAATATGGTCTTCTTGTCGCTTGCGCTCAGACTCCATCGCCTGCCACAATGTATCATCAAATGTCGCGATTTTATCGTGATAATCAAACATGAATTATCCTCATAGAACAAGGCCTAAAGTGCAAAGGTCATGATAGCATGGTGCGCAATTTAAGCAACATGTTTTCTAAGCACTCTCATGCGTCCAAAGCGATTAACCACCCACTTTTCAGACACGCCAGACAAGCCTTCCAATAAAAAGTAACCGTTCATTACCAAATGTTCTGGCTTATGACTGATCAACAGTTTATCTCGCCCTAAAAAACCATGCCAAGTCAGTTTCATACTCTGAGGTATATGCCACCGCCAAGTATGTATCTGACACGATAATGGATTATCTGCTTGAAGCTTCAGCCCCATCGCCCAGTTTTGATTGCTATCTGGGAGTATGACAAGGGTTTCTCCACGCAAAAATGCCTCGGTACGTGCAAAAGCTAAGATACGCGTCATATCATGAAATAAAACGCGTTTTGCTATTTGGATACGCGACGCTTCCCAAAGAGACGCCCCCTGCACCAATAGGCCACCCACAATAGAAAGTACAAATAATATACTAAACCATGTAAACCCTGTGCATTTGTTTTGCCTCATGCGTTATAAAACTACCTCGGACTAGGACTTTGCTGTAGCATTCTCAAGTAATGTATCTGAAATAGCTTTAAGCGTTTCAATAGGATTTTTAGCACGCGTAATAGAGCGACCAATGACCGCATAATCACTACCTAATTCACGAGCTTTCTGAGGAGTTACCACGCGCTGTTGGTCATTCATATCATCCCCTAACAATCGAATACCAGGCGTTACCGTTAAGAAGTCTTCACCACATAGTGCTTTTAACGCCGGCACCTCAAATGCAGAGCAAACCACTCCATCACAGCCTGCTTCTTTTGCATGCATTGCTAATTTAAGGATTTCTTCTTCAGACGCTTTAAGACTTGTTAGAACGGTCACTGCGATTAAATACGGCGATGTATCAAACTCATTAAGTGCATCACGTGCAGCTTTCATCATAGAAACGCCACCTAAAGCATGCACATTAACCATCCACACGCCAAGTTCGGCTGCAGCTCTACACGCAGATGCCACTGTATTTGGAATATCATGAAATTTTAAGTCCAAAAACACACGAAATTGGCGCTCGACCAATTCACGCACAAAAGCTGGGCCAAAACGAGTAAATGCTTCAAGCCCAACCTTTAAAATACAGTCATCCGTTGACACATTGTCTGCAAAGTTCAAGGCCTTTGCTTCATCATCTACATCCAGTGCCACAATCACCTGCATACTGATTAATCTCCTTCTAAACCATGAATAGGCTTGGTACGGCCCCATTGCTTACAACTCGGACATAGCCAATGCAGTAACTTGCCTGCATAACCACAATGCCCACAGCGATAAATTGGTTTATTTTCTACAAACTTACTCGTGATATCATAAAGCATTTTTAATTTGTCACGCACAATGCCGTGTGTTGACTCAAGATGCCATTGAATCAAATGATTCAAGCCACGAATAGAGGGATGTCGACTCAATTGCACTGATACGAAATCAATTGCCATGTCCAAACTTTTCTCTTCTCGAAGATACTCGCCAATCGCAAAAATCACTGAAGAACAAGGGTGATCGGGTAATACGCTTTCCAAGTAGCTGATACACTCATCCATGGTATTTAATTCGGTACATGCTTTGAGTAAAGGATTTATCACTTCAGAAAAAAACGCTGCATCTTGTACAAGTACACGCTTTAATGCACGAATCGCCGGCTTATAGCGCGCTTGCTTCATTTCAATCTCAGCAAGCTTTAGGCTCGAACGAACTGATTGCTTATCAACAAGTAACGCCTGTTTAACCAACGTATACGCTTTATCTTCCGCCCCTTCAGCCAATGCTTTTTCGGCCATTTCACAATAATAATGTGCGGCTTCAGCACTCATGCTATTCCCTGTAACAAGCTCTAATTTTTTTAAAATATCGAGCGCTTTTTCCCAGGCTTTTTCACGTTGATAAATAGCAACCAAGCCACGTAAGCTACTTGCATCAGGCGTCCCTCCCATTTCAACCACTTCAATGAAGATGCGCTCAGCCCTATCAAATACACCGGCACTCATATAATCCTCGGCAAGTGCCATGAGTGCTTCTTTACGTTGCATCACACGTAACTGAGGTCTTGCGATTAAATTTTGATGAATACGAATCGCTCTATCCACCTCACCTCGACGCCGAAAAAGACTGCCGAGAGCCAAGTGAGTTTCAACCGTTTCACTATCGACTTCTAAAAGTTTAATAAAGACATCTACAGCTTTGTCGGGTTGCTCATTGAGTAAATAATTCAACCCAACCACATATTCACGTGACAAATGATTGCTTTTATTAGGCTCTTTTACGACGTAATTACGTCTTGCAATCCACCAGCCAGAAAAAGCAGCAGCAGGAAGAAGCATTGGCCAAAGCTGAATCATGTCAAGCGCTCCATTCGTATTATTTTTTTAATCTTTTAGGGGAATCTCACGTAAATTCTTAATTTCTCGCTCCATCATTTCAAGCTGATGCTTTACTTTGCGGTATTTCACATATCGGCACCAATAACGACTCCAAAAAATAATAAAGCCAACCAACACGCCTAAAGCAAACGTCAACACAACCAACATCGACATCGGTAATGTGACCGTTTTAAAATAAAAATTTAATGTAACCGCGCTCGCATTCAATACAGAAAAGGTAACGCCCACTAACACTAAACATAAATAAAATATCATCATGATAAAACGCATGCAATCTATCCTTTTTTTGATATAAAAAAAGCGTAGTAAACTACGCTTTTTTTATGACTAGAACATCAGTTATCAATCACTATTCTTTTTGTTATTTGCCATTTGCTCTTTCAGCAAATCACCCAGCGTAGTTGTTGATACTTCTGCTGTTTTTGAGTACTTCTTAATTGCTTCTGCTTGGTCTTCAGCATCTTTTGCTTTAACAGAAAGCGCAATCACACGATTTTTTCTATCTACGTTAATAATTTTTGCTTCAACTTCGTCATCTACCTTCATCACTGTTGAGGCATCATCAACTTTTTCATCCGACAAGTCATTCGCGCGAATGGTAGCAAATACATCAGTAGCCAATTCAACTGTCACTGTTTTTGCATCTACTTCAACCACTTTACCTTTCACGACACTACCTTTGCCAAACTCATCGACATAACTTGTGAAGTTATCGCCCTCAAGTTGTTTTAAGCCAAGTGAAATACGCTCACGCTCAGGGTCAATCGCTAAAATAATGGCTTCTAACTCTTGTCCTTTTTTAAATTCTTTCACTGCTTCTTCACCAGGCACAGTCCAAGAAATGTCAGAAAGATGCACTAAACCGTCAATATCTCCATCTAAGCCAATAAAGATACCAAAATCGGTAATTGAGCGAATCTTACCTGTAATTTTTTGACCTTTACTTTGTGTTTCAGCAAATGTTTGCCATGGATTGTTTTGACACTGTTTCATACCCAATGAAATACGTCGGCGATCTTGGTCAATTTCAAGTACGATAACCGATACTTCTTCACCAACAGATACAACCTTGCTTGGGTGGATGTTTTTGTTGGTCCAGTCCATTTCAGACATATGCACCAAACCTTCAACCCCTTCTTCAATCTCAACAAAGCAACCGTAATCAGTAATATTGGTTACTTTACCTTCGAGTCGTTTACCAACTGGATAACGATCAACTAAATCAACCCATGGATCGCTGCCCAATTGTTTCATACCCAAAGAAACACGGTTACGCTCACTGTCAAAGCTTAATACTTTTACTTTAACATCTTGTGCAACACTCAATACTTCGCTTGGATGTTTCACACGCTTCCAAGAAATATCAGTAATGTGTAACAAGCCGTCTACACCACCTAAATCAATAAACGCACCATAATCAGTCAAGTTTTTAACGATACCATCAAGTACTTGCCCATCATGCAATGAATCAAGTAACGCTTGTCTGTCAGCGCTGTTTTCTTCTTCAACCACTGCGCGACGAGAAACAACAATGTTGTTACGCTTCAAGTCCATTTTAATTACTTTAAACTCAAGCTCTTTGCCTTCTAAATATGAAGGATCGCGAACAGGTCTTACATCCACTAATGAACCTGGTAAGAATGCACGAATAGAGCCAATTTCAACCGTAAATCCACCTTTGACTTTACCAGAAATCAGTCCTATCACGGTATCGTTGTTTTCATACGATTTTGATAGTTTTCGCCATGCTTCTTGGCGCTTCGCTTTTTCACGAGAGAGTAAGGTTTCACCATGACCGTCTTCAACAGAATCTAGAGCAACTTCCACTAAATCGCCAACAGCTACTTCTACTTGACCTTCTTTATCTTTAAATTCGTCAATAGAAATAACACCCTCAGATTTCAATCCAGCGTTCAGTGTGACAAAATCATCATCCACACTAATTACGGTTGCCTCGATGATTGCGCCAGGATAAAACTGGGCACCAACCATACTTTCTTCAAATAATTCTTTAAAACTCTCGGTCATGTTATCAAACTCAGTAAATAAAAAAATGAAATGTGCTAACTACTCACCTTTCCCCTAACCCTCGTGCTTCAACAAGCATTACAAGCTTATCAAATACATCGTCAACCGTTAAGTCGGTTGTATCAATTGTAATAGCATCTTCTGCCGCTTTAAGTGGCGCATGCACACGCGCCATATCTCTTGCGTCTCGCTTAGCCAATTCATCAACGACCTGCGCGAGACTAACACTTTTTCCACTATTCTTCAACTGCAAATATCGTCTGCGGGAACGCTCATCTGCACTTGCATCTAAATAAATTTTTAAAGTGGCACGAGGAAAAACAACCGTCCCCATATCACGACCATCTGTTACTAAGCCAGGTAAGACTGCAAAGTCACGCTGGCGCTGCAATAGTGCTGCACGAATCTCAGGCATTGCTGCAAGTGTTGATGCTATCGTACCGCACGCTTCAGTACGTAATTCATTCCCTACTTGCTCACCTGCTAAAAAAATTTGGTGCCCCTTAAATTCAATGGGTAAATGCTCTGCTAAGTGAATAAGCGCATCTTGAGCATCAAGGGCAACTCCGCGCTTCTCCGCTAAAAAGCCGAGCGCGCGATATAGCACGCCACTATCCAATAAGTGCCACCCTAAATAATCGGCAAGTCTGTGACATAACGTCCCCTTACCTGTGCCGCTTGGTCCATCTAAAGTAATCACAGGCACGTGGTTTTTTTGTTCTGATATCATGTAAACCTTATGCGTTTATCAAACATCCCAATTGATTGGCGGTATCGACAAATGTTGGAAATGAAGTTGAAATTGTGTGTGTATTTAACACCCGTATAGGGGCTTTTGCAACAGCACCTGCCACCAAAAAAGCCATTGCGATACGATGGTCGGAACAGGCGTCAACTGTCCCTCCTGCTAAGGCGCCACCTATCACTGTGACTTCATCTACATCGACGGTTACACACACACCCAAAGTCTGCAGTCCATCTACCATGGCTTTAACGCGATCGCTTTCTTTATAGCGTAACTCTTCAATGCCTGATATGCGCGTTATACCTGAAGCCATCGCTGCTGCAATCAGCGCAATAGGAAATTCATCAATGGCGCGTACCAAAAGCGCGCCTGACACATCTATCCCCTTTAAAGGCGCGTAGCACACTTCAATATCAGCTACAGGCTCAGTACCAAAAAGGCGCGCATTCAACAAACGGATGTCAGCCCCCATTGCTTTTAATATATCAAGTATACCGGTACGTGTTGGATTCACTCCCACGTCGCGCAAGATAATGTGGGCACCTTGCATGACACATGCAAGCGCAATAAAAAAAGCCGCAGACGATAAGTCACCTGGCACTTGAAAGGTGCGTTCAGAATTCACATTCTCCCCAAAAAATGCACGCATGCGTTCTGTATGGTCGCGCGTTGGTACTGGTTCAAGCACCTTTGTCTCACCGTCTGTGTATAAACCTGCCAACAAAATACAAGACTTTACTTGTGCACTTGCAACTGGTAGTGCATAACGAATGGCATGCAGCTTGGGTTGTCCATATATTCTCAAAGGGGCACGCCCATCCGTAGCATCAATATTTGCACCCATTGCACAAAGGGGAATCATAATACGCATCATAGGACGCGCCGACAAACTCTCATCCCCGATTAAAACACTATTAAACGGCTGCCCCGCCAAAAGCCCAGCTAAAAGCCGCATTGTAGTACCCGAGTTACCACAGTCAAGCGGTGCATCTGGCGACTTAAATCCTCTGAGTCCCACACCGTGCACCACCACTTTATCTTCAAAAAAACGGATATGAACACCCAGTTGTTTCAATATGCGCGCTGTTGCAACACAATCTTTTGCCGTTAAACAATGTTTAATTTCTGTTACAGATGGCGTTATCGCTGCAAATATCAATGCACGATGCGAAATTGATTTGTCACCGGGTAAAAATATCTCTCCTGAAAGAGCGGTTAGAGTAGGCGTGCTCGTTATCACTGAATAAATGTATCCATGAATTTAATCAGCGCATCCACACCCGCCTCAGGCATCGCATTATATAAGCTCGCCCGCAAACCGCCTTTCAGACGATGGCCTTTAAGCCCTCTTAAACCTGCCTTCTCCGCAGCTTCTAGAAAAACAGCTTCTTTCTCAACATTTGTCATTGAAAAACAAACATTCATGAGTGAACGCTGTGGTTTTTCAACCATACACACATAATGCGGTGAGGCATCAATATAATTGTATAGTTTGGCAGCTTTCCTTTGGTTCACTGCATAAAGTGCTGAAACACCTCCCTGGGCTTTGACCCAACGAAACATTTTAGCTGCCATATCACACTGAAAAACAGGAGGTGTTGCATACAATGAACCATGCTTTGCGTGCACACGATAGTCAAGCATGGTGGGCACAACAAAGTGAGGCTTAATGGCAAGTAAATCATCTCGAATAATGACGAGTGTTAACCCCGCAGGCCCAATATTTTTTTGAGCACCTGCAAAAATAATGCCAAACTGCTTTACATCAACCGGCTCGCTTAAAAGGCAAGAAGTCATGTCTGCGACCAAGGGCACATCACCAACTAAAGGCACGTCTGCAAAACGCACACCATCGACCGTTTCGTTTGGTGTGTAATACACATAAGCTGTATGTTCTTTGGAGCGTTCGCCTACAGTTACTTGGTATGCATCGCCAAAACGCTTTGCTTCTTCAAATGCCAGTTTTGACCAAAGTCCCGAACAGATGTATCCCATCTTTTGTGTATGAGAGGCAAGTAAATTCATCGGAACCATTGAAAACTGGGTACGAGCTGCACCCCCTAAAAATAATACATGGTAATTATCAGGAATTTGCAGCAACTCACGCAGGTCAGCTTCAGCAGTTTTCAGGTGTGCGGTAAACACAGACGTTCTGTGTCCCACCTCAAGCACGGATAGTCCTGTATGGTTCCAGTTGAGTAAGTCAGGCTGCGTTTCATGTAAAATCACTTCGGGCAATGCAGCAGGCCCTGCACCAAAGTAATAACCTCGCGTCTCTGTCACTCAGAAGACTCCATATTGGCAATTGTCGATGCTTCTGTATTACCTCCTGACACAGAGACTTCATCCGCAACCACTACTGCATCGGATGCTCCGTCCATGTCATCTTGTAGCTCTTCAATACCTTGCATCCCAACTACTTGCTCACCATCCGCGAGATTCATAATACGAACCCCCTGCGTATTTCGGCCAATTACTGAAATTTCATTGACGCGAACACGTACAAGTGTTCCTTTATTGGTAATCAGCATGGCCTCATCTGCATCATTTACCTGCAGCGCACGTACCACACGACCATTTCGCTCATTGACTTGAATCGAAATAACACCTTGGCCACCACGACCTGTCACACGATACTCATCAACTGCTGTTCGCTTACCATACCCAAACTCTGTGGCAGTTAAAATAGCACCTTCATTTTCAGCAACAACCAGCGAAATAACAGCTTGTCCCTCGCCTAACCGGATGCCACGCACACCTCTTGCCGTACGACCCATCGGACGAATGAGGTTTTCGTCAAAGCGAATCACTTTTCCTGCATCAGAAAAGAGCATAATGTGCTTCGCGCCATCAGTAATATCAACACCAATGAGTTGATCACCATCTAATAAATCAACTGCAATAATACCGTTGCTACGTGGACGACTAAATGCTTCCAGCGGCACCTTTTTGACAGTACCTCTTTGCGTTGCCATAAATACGAAATAGCCTGGCTGATAATCACGCACCGGTAACATTGCGTGAATCACTTCCCCATCAGCAAGCGGTAAGACATTCACAATAGGTTTACCGCGAGATGTTCGGCTTGCCAGTGGCAATTGATACGATTTAACCCAATATAACTTGCCATAGTTAGAGAAACAAAGCAGCGTATCATGCGTACTTGCAATCACTAGGCGCTCTACAAAATCTTCTTCTTTGACATGGGTTGCAACCTTACCTTTCCCCCCCCGTCTTTGTGCTTGATACGCCGAAAGTGCTTGATATTTAACGTATCCTTGATGCGATAACGTTACAACCACTTGTTCCTCTGTAATAAGGTCTTCAATGGTTAAATCATTTTGCGACGCAATAATTTCTGTTAAACGGGCATTTCCAAACTGTTCCTTCATTTCAACTAATTCTTTACGAATCACCTTCATTAAGCGCTCGGGAGAATTTAAAATATCGAGCAAGTCTTGAATGGCATCAAGTAACTGATCAAACTCTTGTAATAATTTATCTTGCTCAAGGGCTGTAAGTCGGTGCAAGCGCAACTCTAAAATGGCCTGTGCTTGGTCAACCGACAAATAATATCCTCCATCCACAAACCCAAGGCTTTCTGGCAATCCTTCAGGTTTGCATGCGGTATCTCCCACACGCTCAAGCATCGCTTGTACGGAACCGGGTTGCCACGAGCGCGAGGTTAACCCTTCTTTTGCATCTTGTGGCGTTGCAGATGCTTTAATGAGTGCTATCATTTCATCGATGTTTGCCAGCGCTACCGCCAAACCTTCTAATACATGTGCACGTGCACGAGATTTTTTAAGTTTAAACAGCGAACGCCTTGTCACCACCTCGCGACGATGACGCAAAAAGCAATCTAATATATCCCGCAAGTTCATGGTTTTGGGTTGATTATCAACAAGCGCCACCATATTAATGCCAAATACATTCTGCATGGGTGTATGTGCATACAGATTGTTCAGCACTACCTCAGGCACTTCACCACGCTTTAGCTCAATAACAATTCTCATACCGTCTTTATCAGACTCATCGCGTAACCCTGAAATGCCCTCAATGCGTTTATCTCGCACCAATTCTGCAATTCGCTCAATTAAACGCGCTTTATTTACCTGATAAGGGAGTTCGTTCACAATCAATGATTGACGGCCTGTTTGTGAGTCCGTTTCAACATCGTTACGTGCGCGCAGTTGGATACGGCCACGGCCCGTTCGATACGCTTCAATAATACCTGCCCGCCCGTTGATAATAGCGGCTGTTGGAAAATCAGGCCCTGGAATAATTTCAATGAGCTCGTCCATTGTCAGGTTTGGCGAGTCAATCAACGCAACGCATGCATTTACTACTTCTGTTAAATTATGTGGTGGAATATTAGTTGCCATACCAACAGCAATACCCGATGAGCCATTCACTAACAAATTGGGCACACGTGCTGGTAAAACCACAGGGGCAAATTCAGTTTCATCGTAATTTGGTGCAAAATCGACTGTTTCTTGATCTAAGTCCGCCAGCAAAGCATGCGCAAGCTTTGACATGCGAACTTCGGTATACCGCATTGCCGCAGGCGCATCACCGTCAATAGAACCAAAGTTTCCCTGCCCATCGACCAATACTTGTCGCATCGAAAAGGGTTGCGCCATACGTACAATCGTGTCGTATACAGCTGTATCACCGTGCGGGTGATATTTACCGATGACATCCCCGACAACACGTGCCGATTTTTTATAGGGTTTATTCCAATCGTTATTCAGCTCACTCATTGCATAAAGCACGCGCCGGTGCACAGGCTTTAAACCATCTCGTGCATCAGGCAAAGCACGCCCAACGATAACACTCATGGCATAATCGAGGTACGACTGCTTAATTTCATCTTCAATACTAACGCGTGTTACTTCTTCGGTAGAATCAACCATTGGAAAGACCCGTTTTTTTAACGAAAATAAATCTCAAAATTAGCTTCGAAGTATACCACGTTTAAGCCGTCGCTTATAGCGACTTACAGTAATTTAAAGTACAACTCAGTACGTCTAGAGCTTATTAAAATATGCTGTCTGAGAGACAGTTTATTTTTACCGCATACAAGTGCATTACGCTTTTAAAGCCTGGGGGCGTATACAGTGACAAAGTCCCTTCATCACTTTGGGCCTTAAAATAAAGCTTATAGGCCAACATCCCAGGTTTTACTTTAAGATTTTTTGAGCGTGATGGCACCACAATATGACTCGTCAACGGCATAAGGTGCAAATCTAATGTATTCGTGCCTGGGTTATCTATCAATACAGTTAGCTCATAATAACGACCAGGTTCGAGCGCATACAAATGGAATAAATTAATTTTAAATTGGTCTCGATAATAACCAATGACATTAAAGTTATAAGAAACTTGCTCATCTGGACGCTCTGTAGAATACAATCGATTCGTTTTTGTCTCTTTTAGAAAGCATTTGGAAGCTTCCTCCGGAGTCGATGCATTTAAACAACCCAACGTATATTGGTTATTTTCAAGCAATATATTCGCAGATAAATATAAAATTGTTTTATCCTCAGGACTGCTCGACGCTTCATGGGCAAGATACGCTTTCAGTTCAAAGTCACCAGATTCGAAAGTAGGCTCATATAAAGTACCCAAGGG
>JASBUO010000037.1 GCA_030147855.1 Gammaproteobacteria bacterium | reverse complement strand
CCGCTTCCGCTGGTGTCGTAACTGACTTCAAAGTACAATTGCTCATGGCGTATCTCCTCGTTGATTTTGTTCCCCAAGAACAATCAACAGAATACGCCACCTAATTTATTTTGCCCATACACCAGAAATCACTATAACTCTTAAAAATCAGGGTAGCGCCTGCTTTTCGATAGTGATGTGGTTAATATAACAAGTCATCCCAACCAAAGAATAACTGAAGTTTTTCTTGCAAAATCAATGTCCTCATCATTTGAGATGGCACATATTCCACAGAAAATCGTGCTCAATAAAAATCACTTTGTTTGAGTTATCTCTGTACATGACGTGGGGAGTTACGGGTTTTTGTTATGTACATTGAAAAATAATTCCTTGCGCAAGCGGCAGCGCATCCCCCCAATTTAGGGTATTAGTTTGGCGACGCATATATCCTTTCCATGCATCAGAGCCAGACTCACGCCCACCTCCTGTTTCTTTTTCCCCCCCAAAGGCACCACCAATTTCAGCGCCCGAGGTTCCGAGATTGACATTTGCAATACCACAGTCACTGCCTTGCGCACTTAAATAACGTTCTGCATGCTTTAGTTTTTCAGTAAATAGCGCCGATGATAACCCTTGCGGCACATCATTTTGCATACGGATAGCATCCTCAAGTGTCTCAAACGGCATCACATACAAAATGGGTGCAAAGGTTTCTCGTTGAACACAAGCATGTGTATTTGGAAGGCCTGTGACAAGCGTTGGCATAACAAAATACCCCTCTCTGTCTAACACCTCCCCACCAAACACAACTTTCCCACCCGCTTGCTGCACTTCTTTTAAGGTGCTCTCATAACTTACAAGCGCATCTCGGTTAATTAAAGGCCCCATAAGATTTGTTTCATCCAGTGGATCGCCAATTGTTACTTGCGCATATGCGTCTTTTAAGCCCGTTAACACCGCTTCATAAATGGTTTTTTGAACAAATAAGCGCCTGGTTGTAGTGCAACGCTGACCTGCTGTGCCTACTGCGCCAAAAACAATGGCTGGAATTGCTTGTGAAAGGTTTGCGCTTTCATCCACAATCACTGCATTATTTCCGCCTAACTCTAAAATACTTCGCCCGAGCCTTTGTGCAATACGCACAGCGACTTGTTTGCCCACAGCAGTGGAACCTGTAAATGAAATAAGCGGTATACGCTTATCGTCTAACATGGTTTCAGCAACCTCATGCGATGCGGGGATAATTAACGAAAAAATAGCGGGAACTTGATTTTTCTTTAAAATAGCTGCACATAACTGATGAACTACGATGGCACACAACGCACTTTGTCTTGATGGTTTCCAAACCATCACATTGCCACATACAGCACCTATAAATGCATTCCATGCCCACACAGCGACCGGAAAGTTAAATGCTGAAATCACACCGACTACACCAAGAGGATGCCACTGCTCATAGAGTCTATGCGCCTCACGTTCTGAATGCATGGTTTTTCCATACAGCATACGAGATTGACCAAGGGCAAAATCTGCAATATCAATCATCTCTTGCACCTCACCACTCCCTTCTTGCTTAGACTTTCCTGTCTCAAGTGAGATAAGTGTGCCAATACTATCTTTATTATGCCTTAGCATATCCGCAATTTGGCGAATAATATCCCCTCTTTTAGGTGCCGGCATATCACGCCAAACGAACGCTGCTTTTTCAGCGCGCCGCATCACCTCTTCGTAGTCTGCTGCCGTACAGCCTGAAATATCTGCAATACGTGCCTCGATGGTTGGGTTGTAGGAAGCAATTAAATGAGAATTACGTACCTCACTCGTCCAATCATAACCACTATATGCACCAGGATTTATAGCTTTTATGGCCCATGCCTTTCGCTTCTTCATCCACACTTACTCCCATGTGTTATGCATAAAACCGACCAAACCGATTATTTAAAATAGCGTCAAGACTAAAATGTTCTTGTAAGACGAGCCCTTTTAATGTGCCATCTTCGGCAAGCACTTGTTCAAGTACCGCACATACAGCAGAAGCTGTGCTTAATTGAATAGCCGACCACTCAATGCTCCGAATCGTTTTAGGGTAGATTTTTTTGATATAACTTTCTTCAACAAACATGCCCTCTTTTATGCCTTCTACCGAGACATACACCAGCACCATATCTTGGGTTGTTTTAGGAATAGCACGCTCCAAAATTTTTTTCAAAGTTTCTCTGTCTTCATTTAGGCGTAGGGTTTGCATTAAAAAGCGCATTTTTTCACAGTGTCCTGGATAGCGGATAGTTTTGTACGTGAGTCTATCTACCTTACCTGCATATAGCGTGTCTAACCCACCTAACCCACCTGAGGTATGAAATGCCTCATACGCCTCACCATCAATCTGAATTGACTCGAGCCCTTCAAGTGGTGCAAACATAACAGATTTACCACCTTCAATTCCGGCACACGCCTCACCATATTCATTAATTAAGCCATCCGTTGACCACGTTAGTGCATAATGTAGTGCATTGCTGTTTTGTTGAGGTAAAGCGCCCACACGTAATTTCGCTTCGTGACACACATCAAACGTTTCCATTAAACTATGCGCTACCATACTCACAAAGCCAGGCGCCATACCACATTGCGGCACAAAAACGGTATTTGCACCAACGGCCAATGCCTTAATGGTTTCAGCCACAGCAATGTCTTCTGTTAAGTCGAAATAATGCGCGTTAGAAGCTTTAGCAGCCTTGGCAACACATGTATTTAAAAAATAAGGTAGACTTGAAATGATAACCCTTATTTGATGTTCTTTGAGTGCCGCTTCAATTGCATTGACATCTGTCATGTCCAATATACAGGTTTTTAACTCGGGCATTTCCGCCAGTAATTGCTGTATATCAGGCTGATTAAAGTCGCAATCGCCTAAGTAAACTTGATAGTCCTTTGTATCCGCCAAAAGACATGCAATTAAACGACCCACTTTTCCAGCTCCTGCAACCATCACGTGAATCATAATCACCCTTTTAAAAAACACTCAACTTATCGTACACTAAACAAATCATTTCTGGCTATTATTTTTAAAATTTCAATTGATTTTGTCTCAAAAAAAAGTTATAACTTATTAAAAAATAAAGAGGTTTTCGATGGACATAGTAACAATTGATTTTGAAGAGCCCCTGATCCTTTCAGTCAATGACGAGGCCGTCCGCGTTGTTGCGTTTAAAACCCAAGAGCATGGTCACATTAAATTTGGTGTAGCTGCACCACGCAGTATTCAAGTGCACCGTGAAGAAGTATATCTCGCTATCAAAAAACAAGAAGAAGAAGGTACACTCGCTTGATACCCGTGCGTCGGCTGCTTGCTGACCACCGTCATTTTTCAATTATTCTTATTTTATTTGTCACCTGTTCGCTAATAGCGTTTGGTATGAATGCGCTTTTTTTTCATTATCCAGGGAACTACTACTACCCCTATCAGATACCCTGGATTTTTTGTATATTGTGTTTAACCTATAGTGGTGCCTACCTTCAATATGGAGAAAAAAGCGAAGTCACTAAAAGAGCGGGAGAAGTATTATGGCTTTTTATCTATATGGCACTCATTATTATTGGTTGCATGGCAATTCAGTCTACACCATTTAACCCCATTGACCGGTCCATTTTAAACTGGAGCGAATGGATGCACATCGATCTTGCAGAGCTCGTTCACTGGAGTAAGGCGCACCCGGTTCTCTACAGAAACATGGAGGTATTCTACGACTCCATTTCTCTCCAAATGACCTACTTGCCACTGCTACTGATTTTATTTGGGTACTTTAACCGACTGCACGAATATTATTTTTTACTCTTAGCCACAGCATTGATTGGCTATATTTTTTATTATTTTTTTCCAACTACAGCACCTGCAAGCATCATTGCAAGCCCAGACTTTACCGAGGCACAACGTGCAACAGGGCTTAAATTTCAACAAATACATGCACACATCAATCCAACCACACGTGAAGGCGGCCTAATTGCACTCCCCTCCTTTCATGTGATTTGGGCCTGGCTTTGTGCCTATCTCATTCGGGACTGGCGATTTGCCTTTGTCATCTTGTTAACACTCAATATAGGCGTAGCTATGTCTTGTGTATTACTCGGGTGGCACTATATACTCGATGTAGCTGCAAGCGCTGTGGTGCTTTTTATTGCGCACTATATGTATTCTAAGGCTTATCCAACTACTGGATAACCATGGCCATCGATTTTGTTTAAAACTGCCGCAAGTCGGCACCCTGCTTCAGCTAAGCGTTTTTGTGAATACTCATACACCATCGATTGGTAACTTTCACCCAAACGTTTCTGGTGTCTAAAACGATACGCATCTTTCTCAGCAATAACATGCGATTCAGCAAGCCAGTGTATTGGATTCGTATCTACTGCACTGACATCACAAGGCCATCTTTTTTCGAGTGCACGGGCACGTATCGTCACCGGTATATGAGCTGATAAAAAACCGCCGCCCCTATCCCAGTAGGTATGCAAATTTCGTGAGACTTTATTTTTAGGTAAACGCACTCTATTCCCTCCCGCATCGCCTGTGGGATACTTTTGCGTTAGGCGCGTTGCTGCATGTAATGGTTGATGTAAGTCCGCTGTCACATGTAGCAAAATACGTAATGCAACCACTTCTTCAAGTGCACTTTTTTGACCTGATAATAAATATTGGCGCGCACCGGTATAGGCCATCAACGCGTGTAACGGTTTTGGTGTCCATTCATTGGGAAGTGTGTGTGTTGTTTCAATCGGCACATCCACATAATGCATCCCATCAAATGCTTTCAGTTGCATACCACGTAATCTATCAAACCAAACTGACGCTTCTACAAAGTCAGTTGGCTTGTTTTTATCAAGTAAAGGATGTGCTGTATGAAAGCGTGCTTTAGCACTAGGGGTCATGTGGTCAAGTGCAATTTGTGCAACCACACGGTGGCCTTCTGAATTCCAGGCAAATAGGACCACGCTGAACAATAAACTTCCCAAAAAAACAAATACCCTCATCCCAAAAAGGGTGACCAAGCAGGTTCTTGGATATCGCCACCTCTTGGTGGATAAAGCATTTTCATTCCGCCATCAAGCGAAACCAATCCCAAAAGACCCCGCTCATCTAAACGTGTTGCATAAAGAATAAAACGGCCATTCGGTGCCACGGATGGCGCTTCATCGGCGTCATTATCGGTCAGAATAACAAGCTCTCCTGTATCAAGCGCTTGTGCGCCAATATTAAAGCGCTTATCTTCTCGGTGTAGCAGCACCAAATGCTTTTGATCAGGCGTATACGATGGTCGTGCATTATAATTTCCTTCAAAAGTGAGGCGACTCACCGCACCATCTCCCAAATCAAGCCGATATACTTGAGGTGCTCCACCACGTCCTGATGTAAATACAATAGAGCGACCATCTGGGGCATAACGTGGCTCTGTATCAATAGCGCTACCAAACGTTAGTTGCTTCATCGCACCTGTCGCCAAATCCACTTTGTAAATTTTAGGCGCACCGCTTTTTGAAAGCACTAAAGCTAACTCTTTACCATCCGGTGACCAAGCAGGCGCACCATTAATACCCGAAAACTCACTAATAAGCCGCCTTTTAGCAGTTTCAACTGAAATCACAAACACTTGTGCGCGCTTTTTCTCAAACGAAACATATGCAATTTGTCGACCATTAGGAGACCATGCAGGCGACATAATAGGCGCCGTTGAGGTCACCAGTGCATGTGGGTTTTTACCATCCATATCCGCCACTTCAAGCGAATAAATACGCCTGTTTGCTTCTTGTTTTACAAACACATAAGCAATACGCGTTGAGAAAATGCCCTTCACCCCTGTGATTGCATAGTAAACTTCGTCACTAATATGATGTGCGAGTGCATGTAACTCTTTCTCGCTTACTTGGTAGTCTCTTAAAATTAAAGAGCGTCCTCTTGCAGCCACATTTAAAAGTTCAACATGCACAGCAAAACGTCCGTCTTCCAGTGGTGTTACCTGTCCTAATAACACACTATCTACCCCAACCTGTTGCCATAAGTTAAATGATGCTTTTCCATCAACAACACGTGGAGCCGGAATCAATTTAAACTGACCTGAAAGTCTTAAGTCTCCGTCAATAACTTTGGTTAATTGATGCGCTTCTTTACTGTTTCCAAAACCATCGATTCCCATTGGAAAGGCTTTATTAACTCCCTCGGTTAACTCTAAATCGAGGGCAAACGCGTTTGATACCCAAACCAAACAAACTAAAAATACCCATCTCATCTGGTTTTACCCCCTCACATTTTCAGGTCGTACCGTAAGACTTATCTCACGAAAAACATTAAACATTTCTGGCTCACTTGGAACAGGTAAAGGCGATGCCTTGTAAATAGCTGCCTGTGCTGAGCGATCAAGCACTGCATCGCCACTACTTCGTGTCAACTGCACATCAAGCACTGTACCATTTGGCGCCAATCTAATTTTAAAGCGGCTCGATAAATGACGGTTAACTTGATCAGGCAAAATCCACTGCTCACCAATAGCACCTAAAATAAGTGCCTTGTATTTATCAATTACACCCGACATACGTGCACGATTCACCGCTTCAATCCGTGCTTTTTCTAAACGCGCTTGCTCTAATTCACGCTCATGCTCTTCTTGTGCACGGGCTTTTGCTGCTTCCTGTTCTTTTTGTAGTGCGGCTTGTTCTTCCTTTAACTGCGCAAGTTTGCGTGCATCAAGTGCTTTTTGCTGCTCTACTTCTTTTTGACGCTTCGCTTCAGCAATGGCTGCTTGTTTCTGTTTTTCAGCAGCTCTCGCATTTTCAGCACGCAAACGTTCTAATTTTTTTTGCTCTTGTACACGCTTAAGACGTAATGTTTCTGCCTCGGCTGCTAATTTTTTTTGACGATTTTGTTCAGCACGCGCTTTTGCAACACGGTCTGCTTTTAGTTTTTGAACGACAGCTGTTACTTCCTGTTCATTCACACTCACGGCTTTTACAATTTCTTTTGCAGAGGGCTTTGTGGCTACATGTTTTGCTTCAAGCTGCAGCACGGGCCGTTTTGTACTTGGATGTATCATAAAAGCCAACAAAATTCCTGCATGTAATAAAATAGCTGAAACAAATGCCACTTGGTAAGTACGGTTCAACATCATGCGCGCTTTCCTCTCATCGTCTCATCAGAGCCATCTGTAAGCAGGCCAACTTGCTCTGCGCCAGCTTCCTTTAGGAGTCCCATTGCATGCACTACTTTACCGTAGGCAACACCTGTATCTCCTTTAACCAGTACATGTAAGGGAGTTTTAGCTTGGCGTGCCAGCTCAATTTCTGCTGCCACACGTACCATCAAGGCATGCGACTCAAGTGGTACATTGGGGGCTGCGCTGATATTTAAAAAATATCGCCCTTCTTTATCAACCGACACAATGATTGGCTCACGTTGACTACTTGCTAATGATTCACTCACAGCCTTAGGGAGTTCAACACTAACCCCTTGCGTAAGCATGGGTGCTGTAATCATGAAAATTACCAGTAAGACGAGCATTACATCGATGTAAGGCACTACATTAATATCTGCCATAGGGCCTTTCTTAGCACGTGCTTTCTTTTTTAAATTAGCCTTTAAGCGCATAGTCAACTCACTTTCTGCCCTATTTTTTTACTGGTTTGCTGCTCAATGAGCGCCAGCAACTCCTCTTGAAATACATCGTACCTATCAAGCATTTTCGATGCACGTGTGCCATAACGGTTAAACGCAATGACTGCTGGAATCGCTGTAAATAAACCCAGTGCTGTTGCAATCAATGCTTCTGAAATACCAGGAGCAACCATTGCAATCGTTGCTTGTTGAGCACTTCCTAAGGCTTGGAACGACGTCATAATCCCCCAAACCGTTCCAAATAACCCAATATAAGGTGCAATAGAGCCTACCGATGCAAACCACGGCAAATGTGCTTCAAGCGCTTCTTCTTCTTTTGCATGGCAAATTTGCATCACTCGTTGAATAGGATCAAGCGCTACAGCGCCGATGGTTTGTCCGCGTAAAAACTCTTTAAATCCTGCATGGAAAATAGCGGCAAGCCCTGTACGATGTTCTATATTGGTGTCTACTTCTGTATACAGTGCGTTTAAATCAGAACATCCCCAAAACCGTGCTTTAAAGCCGTCATAGTCGGCTGACTTTTGTTTAAAATACCAAGCTCTTTGCAAGATGAGTGTCCAAGAAACTACAGAGGCCATCAGCAAAATAAACATCACCACTTTTACAACACCACCTGCTCCAATAAAATAACTGAATATACTTGTATGCTCCATACTCAAAACACCTCTTATGGTTTGTGCTCAATCAACTTAAAACATCACTTGGACTTTTTCTTCTCTCACTAGTGAGAGAAGAAAAAGCACGTACATGCCATTATGATAATAGATTCTCGCCTTCACGGGAATGACGTTATAGGGCACGGGAATAACATTACCTTCATGTATTCACCTCACCAACAGGCATGCCAAAGTGTTGGTAAGCCAGTGGCGTTGCGGTACGCCCTCTTGGTGTACGCATCAAAAAACCTTGTTGAATCAAATAAGGCTCAATGACGTCCTCAATCGTTGTTTTTTCTTCACCAATAGCTGCAGCCATACTATCGACACCAACAGGCCCACCATCAAACCGTTCAATCACCGCTAAAAGTAGTTTCTTATCCATTAAGTCAAGGCCGTGCTCATCTACTTTAAGTTTTTCTAACGCAAACGCCGCAATTTCTTTTGTAATCACACCGTTGCCTGTCACTTCCGCATAATCGCGTACACGCCGCAACAAGCGATTTGCAATTCGTGGTGTACCTCGTGCACGTCTCGCAATCTCATATACACCCTCAGGCTCTGTTGCCAAATGCTGTAAATTGGCTGAACGCTTCACAATAGATGTGAGCGCATCAACCGAGTAAAACTCTAAGCGCTGCACAATACCAAACCTATCTCGTAATGGGGAAGTTAACGCGCCTGCTCGCGTCGTTGCTCCCACCAAAGTAAACGGTGGTAACTCTAATTTAATAGAGCGAGCCGAGGGCCCTTCGCCTATCATAATATCCAATTTGTAATCTTCCATTGCAGGATACAAAATTTCTTCAATGACCGAGCTTAGGCGATGAATTTCATCAATAAATAACACATCATTTTCTTGAAGATTGGTCAGTAGTGCCGCAACATCTCCGGCACGCTCAAGTACCGGGCCGGAAGTTTGGCGCAAATTTACACCCAGCTCATGCGAAATAATATTAGCAAGTGTAGTTTTTCCAAGGCCAGGTGGCCCAAAAATAAGGGTGTGATCAAGTGCTTCTTGACGTTTACGTGCTGCATCGATAAATACTTGCATTTGCGTGCGTACATCTTCTTGGCCAATGTACTCCTCTAAACTTAATGGTCGAATTGCCCTGTCGACACTTTCTTCTTCGGGCTTTGCATCCAAACTAATTAAACGATCACTCTCTAACATGCCCTATATAGCCCTTCACACGTGTCCCTTAATAAGATAAAAGCAGTTTATACGCCCCCAACTGCATCCGCAAGCGCAATCTCTTCTTGACCTAAAATATCTGTTATAATCACGAATGCCCATACTTTCTCCCTTAAAAAACTTACAATGAATTGTCACAGTACATAGTTTAACCATACCTGAAAAACCCTACCCCTTTACATTTCGCTCTTATTTGGATAAATTACGCTTCTCATAAACACAAAGGACAAAGAATAGACATGAGTTTGCCTTACAAAAAATACATCTGTGTTATCTGCGGCTTTATTTATGATGAAGCTGAAGGGTGGCCAGAAGACGGCATTGAAGCAGGAACACGTTGGGAAGAAGTTCCTGAGAACTGGTTTTGTCCCGATTGTGGCGCGAGCAAAATTGATTTTGAAATGATAGAAATGGATTAAACCAGCAGTATGGGCTTACGCCCCTACTGTCGGTTTTACAATCACAAGCACTACAATCACAATTAAAAGTAACGTCGGTAATTCATTCAAAATACGATAAAATTTGCTTGAGCGTGTGTTTTTGCTGTACTTGAACTGCTTCAAAAAGTGTCCGCAAAACAAATGATACGTCCACAATAACCCCACAAACCCAAGCTTTATGTGCATCCAAATAGCTGTTTGATAATATGACAGCATCATGCTTAAAAGCCATAATCCAAGTACTGTTGTAACTAAGCCTGCAGGCCACGTAATGCCATAATATAAGCGCCGCTCCATTAGCTTAAACCGCTCAATACTAATCTTATCAGCTGCATCTGCATGGTAAACAAATAAACGCGGCAAATAAAAAAGCCCTGCAAACCATGCCACCATTGCAACCACATGAAACGCTTTGACCCACAACATCAATCTCTCCCATGCCTATTTTTTGAAATACGCTGCTTTCTACGTCGTAAACGCTTTAAGGTGTTAAGCCCTTCAACCCCCAAGGAGAACGCCATCGCAAAGTAGATGTAGCCTCTTGGTACATGAAACGATAATCCATCTGCGACCAAAACCATGCCAATTAAAATTAAGAAGCTCAATGCTAACATTTTAATAGTTGGATGCCTTTCAATAAACCCACTCACAGGTTCACTCGCCCAAATCATAATAATAATTGCAATAGTAATTGCGGTTGCCATCACCCAAAAATATGGCGTTAACCCAATAGCTGTTAACACGCTATCAAGTGAAAAAATGATATCCATAAGACCCACTTGCAACACGACACTTTGCATGCTGGCTTGAACACTTGTCGATGCTTCAGCCGACACCTCTTCAAGTTCAATCGGCTCAACTTCGTTATGAATTTCTTGTGTTGCTTTGGCAATTAAAAAAGCACCACCCAACAATAAAAATAAATCACGCATCGAAAAGCCAAGTTCAAATAGCGTAATCACAGGCTTTGTTAGACGCACTAACCAAACTGCTGAGGCAAGCAATAATAAGCGTGTCACCCACGCAAAGGTAAGTCCCCAGCGCCTTGCCCGCTTTCTTGATGCACGCGGTAATTTCTCGGTTAAAATGGCTAAAAAAACTAAATTATCAATTCCAAGTACTACTTCTAAAATAATCAGTGCCAATAAACTAGAAACTAAGTTGAGCCATTCCATATCATCTTACTCCATGCATTCACTTTCCTACAGAGTCTAGCTATAATAGCCCGCCAAGATAAGATACAAAGCGAGCACAATAATTATCACCTTTATTAAAAAACTGTTGCGCAATAAAAAGTCTAAGAGAGCAGACATTCATTCTGACTATATCATACCACGCAACCTGCATCATCTCTCTAAAACCGAGATAAACCCAAATGCACTTAAGGTGCTTAATCACCTTAACGGTGCAGGTTATGACGCGTATCTTGTGGGTGGAAGTGTGCGTGACTTGCTCCTTCGGAAAGCACCTAAAGACTTCGATGTAGCAACCAACGCAACTCCCACACAAATTAAAAAGCTTTTTAAAAATGCACGCATTATTGGGCGACGTTTTAAACTAGTTCACATTTTATACCACCGTGAAATCATTGAAGTTGCAACCTTTAGGGGCGGTGATACAAATGCGCAACAAACAGAACAACAAACTAATGCTCGCGGTATGCTTATTCGGGATAATATTTATGGCAGCCTAGAAGAAGATGCTTGGCGCCGAGACTTTACCATCAATTCGCTCTACTATGATGTCAGAGACTCAGCTATTATTGATTATACGGGTGGCTTTAGAGACATCCAAAAACAAACTGTTCGAATGATTGGTGATCCAAGCACACGCTACCAAGAAGATCCTGTCCGTATTCTTCGTGCAATTCGTTTTAGTGCAAAGCTCAATTTTACAATTGCTCCTAAAACAGCAGCGCCCATTGACACATCAAGACACCTATTAGAGCAAGTATCAAGCTCGCGTCTTTTTGATGAAATCGCAAAACTTTATCAATGCGGTGCCGGTGAAATGGTTCAAACACAGCTCTTGCACCACAAGCTTTTTCATGCTTTTTTTCCGCAAACACATGCCCTTTTTGAATCAGACTACCCTGTTTCAGAACTTCTAACACTTGCACTAGAAAGCACTGATACCCGTGTAAAAGCTGGAAAACCTGTGATTCCCTCTTTTCTATTTGCAGCCCTACTATGGTTTCCTTTTCTGCATCAAAAAGAAGCACTTGAGAAAAAGGCGTTGGCTGCCAAAAACGAAATAGATGCACTACAAGCGCTGGAACAAAGTATGGGGCATGTTTTACGTGAGCAATGTAAAATTATCACTATTCCCAAGCGACATACTCAGGTGATTCGAGAAATTTGGTTATTTCAGTATCGCCTGCAAAAACGCACCTCCAAGCGCACCGAAGACCTCATCAACCACCCTCGTTTTCGCGCAGCCTACGACTTCTTATGCCTTAGAGCACTTGCAGGCGATGAAAAAATGGAGCTTGCCGAATGGTGGACCACTTTTCAAGATGCCTCTCAAAAAGAAAGGCATGAAATGTTGACTGAACAGCGAAAAAAATCGCCCAAACCACGCCGCCCAAAGAAAAAGCCCTTATGACCACCTGCTATTTGGCCCTTGGAAGCAATTTAAATCGCTCTGAGCGCCAGGTAAGATTAGCTATTCAAGCACTTAGAAGATTTCCTGTTTCACGTGTGACTAAAGTGTCATCTCTTTATCGAAGCACACCTGCTAACGAACTCGTACAACCTAGCTATTGTAATGCTGTGGTTTTGCTTGAAACACACCTGCCTGCACACATACTCTTACAGCGCTGCCAATCGGTTGAAGCACAGCAAAAACGTAAGCGCCTGAAGCGCTTTAATGCGCGCACGCTTGACATTGACATACTCCTCTACGGCACACAAACCATTCACACCCCTACCTTAACGGTGCCCCATCCAAGACTCCATCTGCGTGACTTTGTGTTGCAGCCGTTACTTGAGATTTGGCCTGACGCAACCCTTCCCGAAGGAACAAAACTCACCCAATACTTAAACTCACTTCAAACGCGAAGCGTTTTTCGTATATCGCTGTAAATACCTGTAACTCCCCACATCATCTCGGAGAAACATGGTAATACGTTGCATTTTGGGTGAATGCGACATGTAACCACTGGGTTTTACCTGCAACCCGAAAGCCTATTCATCGAGATTTTTAACACTTGCCTTTTTGATAGATGACAATAAAAGTGCTTCAAATGATGATAAAGCGTCAAACGCCGTTTGATTTAAATTTGCTAGTGTGGCTGTCGCAATATCTAGGCCATATAAATCAGAGAATAGCTGTTGGAGCCTATCTTCAGGAATAAAGTGCTGATACGGATAATATGCACTCCAACGCCGGATTACCTCACCACATTGAACAGGTGCAATAACGCCTAGAGGAAAACCTGCGGTAACTGCTTTATCACAGCATTTACAATGCTTTACTTCGGCTTGGTGTTCAGTCACCTCAATTTGTGGGGATAAAATATTAAAAACCTGACGTTTAATTAGCTTGATAATGGGAGATGAAGTAAGTGCCAACTGACAGTT
>JASBUO010000036.1 GCA_030147855.1 Gammaproteobacteria bacterium | reverse complement strand
AACTGTCAGTTGGCACTTACTTCATCTCCCATTATCAAGCTAATTAAACGTCAGGTTTTTAATATTTTATCCCCACAAATTGAGGTGACTGAACACCAAGCCGAAGTAAAGCATTGTAAATGCTGTGATAAAGCAGTTACCTCAGGTTTTCCTCTAGGCGTTATTGCACCTGTTCAATGTGGTGAGGTAATCCGGCGTTGGAGTGCATATTATCCGTATCAGCACTTTATTCCTGAAGATAGGCTCCAACAGCTATTCTCTGATTTATATGGCTTAGATATTGCAACAGCCACACTAGCAAATTTAAATCAAACGGCGTTTGACGCTTTATCGTCATTTGAAGCACCTGTATTGTCATCTATCAAAAAGGCAAGTGTTAAAAATTTCGATGAAACAGACTTTCGGGTTGCAGGTAAAACCCAGTGGTTGCATGTCTCATCCACCTAAAATGCAACGTATTACCATGTTTCTCCGAAAATAAAATTCCTGATTGATGAGTTGTTGGGAACAGTCATTTATGACCACTGGAGAAGTAATTGCACATTGCCTGGTGTCGAACATGACAAGGAAGGGTGGGCAGAAAGGATGTTGTCGCTAACCCCATGTAACCATACTCATGATCAGGCTTATAGCACTATTGCGACGCCGGCTTTTAAGCACAAACATATCAGCGCGATTTTACCTTAAAAAAGTTCTTTTTCGATGTTTGCCCCAAAGGGGCTGGGGGAGGGCTCTGGATGACGCGGGGAGTTACAAAGGAGAAATAGAATACATTCATTTCTCCTAGTTCACATTGTAAGTTGGTTTTTTCAGTAATTATTCATCAGTAAGACGAAAATACTTTGTGCCAAAATAACGTTGCAGTTTTTTTCTGATGGTGCCTCGGCTAATGCCAAGTATTTTTGCTGCCTGGAGCTGGTTTCCGCGCCTTCTTTCCATAACTGCTTGTAGTAGCGGTGGTTCTACTTCTGAAAGAATCATGTCATACAGATCATGAATCGGTTTGTTTTTATTCTCAATGAGAAATCGATTGACTATCTGATAGACTAAATCTTGCAAGCCCTGTTCTTGTTTGATGGCGTCAATCGTAGTACTAGGTTCAGTAACGTTCATCGTAACATCCTTATTTCTTGATTAAACCAACGCAGTTCTCAAGCGTTAAAGCGATCTCTAAAACGCGGTTTTATGGTACATGAATCTTAATTGATAATCTAGGCCATTCTCTGACATGAGAGCAACTTTTTTTCTCGGTTAAGAAGTGAGAGAACCAGTTCGGGAAGGGGAGCGTCGGCTTGCTCTGTAGATAGGCTTTGTTTAAGTGCGCTAAGTTTCGCTATAATGCTTCTTTGTAATGGTGTAGGTGTTTTTTCAAGGAGCGTAGTTAAAACGTCTGTAAGCGCGTCTGGGTTAAAATCGTACTGTAATAATTCAGGTACACTCATGCGATGTGTCAGTAAATTACATAACCCAACATATTGGACGCGTAAAAAGACAGAGGCAGCAAGGTAGCTTACAAGCCCCACTTTGTAGATAATACACATCGGCTTTTCAAGGAGTGCACATTCAAGCGATGCAGTCCCTGATGCAACTACAATCGCATCACTTATTCGTGCAACATCAACTGCTTTGCGGTGTTGAATAAATGTACATGGCGTGGTTTCGTTTTTCCAAAAACGTTTTACTTGAGTCAGTGTTAGGGTGTTTGCAATTGGAATAACAACGTGCAAGTCAGGATACGTTTTCATAAGCTTGCATGCAGTTTGATAAAGAATTGGCATGTGACGCTCAATTTCATTCACGCGGCTACCAGGTAGTATTGCAAGGATCCGTTTGTTATCGGGCAAGCCAAGGCTTTGGCGTGAAGGTGGTTTTTTGCTTGATTGTAGCGTTTTTGTAAGCGGGTGCCCAACAAATGAAACAGGCACATGCGCGGCTTCATAAATTGCTTTTTCAAAAGGAAAAATCACAGCCATATGATCAACTGACGCCTGAATACGTTTAATGCGCCCGGGCTTCCATGCCCACAGCTGCGGGCTAATGTAGTATAGAATAGTAAGGCCTAGGTGTTTTTTAGCGTAATCGGCAAGTCGCAAATTAAAGCCTGGGTAATCAACCAGCAATAGTACATCGGGTTTTGTGGCTTTCAGGTGTCGTTGAATGGCGCGATAGGCGCGTTTAATTGGTTTAAAGTGCTTGAGCACTTCAAGTAGGCCCGTAACACCACCTGAGTTTGCCAAATCATCAACTAGCTCAACACCTGCTGCTTGCATGCGTTGTCCACCAACCCCTGTAATGCGTAAGTCAGGGGTTGATTGTTTGAGTGCTCGAACGAGGCTTGCTGCATGCAAGTCGCCAGAGGCTTCTCCGGCAACAATGACAAGGTGTTTAGGCCTCGGCTGCTGTTTCGGCATGTCGTTCGGTTAAGTTATGGTGAATAAGCGCTGATATTTTCTCAGCAGTAGATAAGGCAGAAAGACCTTCTTCCCCGGTTACAAGAGGTGTTGTGTCATTGATAATGCAATGAATAAATGCCTTAATTTCTTCGAGTAGGGCATCTCCTTTCTCAAATACGCACTGGTGTCGAGCAACATTTGGAATGCCAGGAAACATTTCTCCGTCTCCTTTAGTAAATACCGCCAGCTGTTTCGCATGATAGTCGATAGAAATGTAGCTATTTTTTTGGAAAATACGTGTTTTTCTTTCGGTTTTAAAGCTGACACGGCTTGCAGTGACGTTGGCAATGCAATTATTTTCAAAGGTAATGCGGGCATTGGCAATATCGACTGATGGAGATAATACGGGTGCACCTTGTGCCTCGAGTGATTTAATGGGGGCATTAACAATGCTTTGGATGATATCAATGTCATGAATCATTAAATCGAGCACAACGTTTACATCGGTACCCCGTGGGTTAAAGGGAGCAAGACGATTCGACTCAATAAATAAGGGGCGTTCAAGGTGCTCATCTAGAGCAAGGCGCGCTGCATTAAAGCGCTCAAGATGTCCTACCTGAAGTTTTACATGGTGCTTTTTTGCAAGCGCAATCAGGATATTAGCTTCTTCAACCGTTTCGGTAACAGGTTTTTCAATGAGCACATGAATGCCTTCAGCAAGACAGCTTTTTGCAATTTCATAATGTGCATTGGTAGTAGCTGCAATACAGACAGCATCAACCTTTCCAAATAATTCGTGGTAGTCTCGATAGGCTGGTACATTAAACTCTTTTGCTGCTGCATCGCATGCAGCAGTATCTACGTCACATACCGCAACTAAAGTGGCATTTTCAATCATTTGAAATTTTTGGGCATGGAAGCGGCCCAAGTAACCCACGCCGATAACGGCACATCTAATAGCGTTCATAGTTAAAGGGGTGATTTGTCGTTGGCGGAGTATGACATTTTATATGTGTTATGGCAATTTTATGTAATCTATACAGCAACGACGCTCCTTATGAAGCCTTCTTAAAGTGGCAGGGTCTATCCTATGAATTGATCAGATTATCGAGGATGTTGCTAACATAAAGTCCAGCAAGTTACCCCTGCACTTTAATGAGTTAAAAAATAACAAAAAGAGTAATCTTGTTCTAAAATTATACTTAAATCACTATGATTCAGAGTATGAGCAATGACAAGTCCAGAAGAAGAGCTACTTATTACAGACACCTTACAGGCATTGAAAAACTTAGTACGTGCGGTAGAGCATCCATCTGGAGGTTATCATAAAGGGTTTGAGCAGGTCGGCATGGTGACAAAGCAAGCATTATTTACATTAGATGAAGATAGCTCAGACATGCCTTCATGGCTTAAGTTCACTCGCAAAGAGTTACTCGAGTCTGTGACGCCTCAGCTAAAGCAGTTGCTCGAAGCGATTCAACACTCTCAAAAACAACCCTATATTGCCTGGGAAGATTGTCGCACTTCCTCAGAAATTTCGATTTATGCCTTATATGCGGTTGAAAAAGCAGTACGAGCTTTTATGAACTTTTTAACAGCAGGTTATGTTCAATCAGATCGCCAGCATCAATTTTTTAGAGGAGCTGAGGAGCCACAGGTTTTGAAGGATGCAGTATCTGAATTAAATAACTTATCTGAAAAAATCCATACATATTTAAATCCCAATGCGTCAAACACAGAGGGCATGTATTAAATATCAGGTATGGTTTATTGGGGGTACTATGGCTCGGTCAGACGTAAGAAATATACTTGTTAGCGAAGTGCATGAGGCACTGAAAGCACTAGAAAAAGCACTGCAAAAAGATAATCGCTCCGCTTATTTATATCATCGCGGGTTTCTAAGTGAAGGAAAAATCTGCCACACGGCAATCGAAGCGATAGAAGGTAAAGGACAATTTCTCTATTCACGAGAAAATGATGTAATAGTTGAAAGGTTGGCCCGTGATTTGGGTGATATTCTTGTAAGAATCGAAAAAACAAAATCAAGACCACATCTCGCGTGGAAAGAGTGTCAAACGGTATCAGAGCATGCAAGTCATGTCCTATATGTCATGGAGCGAGCGATTCGCGCCCTATTAAAAACGCTAACACTCGGGGCTGTTAAGAAGGGTCGTCACCATCAATTTTTTAAAGGCGGCAATAGTCCACAAGAAATTACTGAGGCAGTTTCTGAGCTTAAAAAACTGCCTGAAAAGATTGACACATATTTGAACCCAGATTTATCGCCTGATAATGCACAAAAGCCGGCTGAGCAGCATTAAAGGCTTGTACAGCGCATAAAGTTTGCTATGCTCAACTAAAGGGACTTTCAGTGTGATTTAAGGAGCATTTGTGTATACTCATATTTTGCATGCAACCGATTTAAGCGAAATTCATTTTGAATTGTGTGAACAAGCGTGCGCTTTAGCGAAAAAGTTTGAAGCACGTCTTTCTTTAATTCATGTTATTGAAACGCCAGCGAGTTTACAAATGGCACAAGGGCTGGGATTTGCGGAAATGGGTGTGCCAGTTAAGGATGATGCAGAAGTGGTGATGCAAGTGCTTGGTGAGGCGCTTCGTTTACCGAGCTCGCAGCTCTTTGTTGAAACAGGTCCTGTTAAGCAACGTGTACTTGAAAAACTGGGTGAGTTGGGTTGCGACTTACTGGTCATTGGCAGCCACAGGCCGCACGATTTATCTGAGCTTTTGGGAAGCACTGCACGAAGTTTGGTGGAACATGCGCCAAGTGATGTGTTAACACTTCGCACTCAGCGCTAGTGTTTTTAGTACCACATGTTTTGACTGGTTGAGCAATAGTCGCAGCTAGAGCAGCAGCCAGCAGTGGTTAAGTTCGCGCAAGACATATCGGTGTTACAGCATCCTGATAAAAAAGCAAAACAAACACCAATTAAACAAAGATATTTTAAGGTCTTCATAAAGCATCCTATCTGATTGTTTGTATATTAAGTATATAAACTGTTTTATATTTTTACAAGATTAAAAAAGGTTGCTTTTTTGAGACTAAAATCTTCGTTTTTACAGCACCCACTTAAACTGCCTAGCATAACAACACTGAGTGCAAGCAAAGTAATTTTTTGATGCTTTTTCATGATTGCTTCCTTTGTTTTTATTCTTATTGTTTTACTAAGTGTATGATTTGTTTTTTATATTTACAAATGAAGCACGTCACTATCCCCATTGCTTTTTGAAAGATTTCTAGAGATGATAAAAGCCTTAAGGGTTAAGGGGATTCAATGCGTCGGGTGAGGCGGTTTGGCAAGATGCTTTTTTTAGGGTATTTGGCGGCTTTCAGTGCTGAAGGCGCCCCAGTGCTTAATAATCCTTATCCGGCGCGTGAGTCGAAAGAACGCATCTATTACAGCTCATTTGCAGAGCAACCCAAAACACTTGATCCTGCCCGTTCTTATGTTGTTAATGAACTTTTGTTTACTGAGCAAATTTATGAGCCAGCACTACAATATGATTATCTTAAAAGGCCGTATGAGCTGGTTTCCCGTACTTTAACCGAGTTGCCAAAAGTCAGGTATGAAAAGAAAAATGGTAAGGTCGTTGCAAGTATTTATACGCTTCATGTAACTCCCGGTATTTTTTATCAGCCGCATCCTGCCTTTGCAAAGAATGCAGAGGATAATTATGAGTATTACCCATTACCCTCTGGTTTTTTAGCGCATAAGGGTATTAAAGTGCTTTCTGATTTCAATGTAGTAGGCACTCGTGAGCTGGTTGCAGATGATTATGTGTATGAAATTAAGCGGCTTGCAAATCCTGCAGTTAATTCACCCATTTATGGTTTAATGGCAGAGTATATTGCAGGCTTTAGTGCTTATGCAGATACATTACCCAAAAAAGGTCACTCTAAAACTTACCTTGACTTAAGAGACTACCCATTGGAAGGCGCTTATACGCTTGACCGCTATACCTTTGAAGTACGCTTAAAAGGTGAATATTCACAATTCATGTATTGGCTTGCCATGCCCTTTTTTGCGCCAATTCCTTGGGAGGCAGACCGTTTTTATTCACAACCTGACTTACGAGAAACCAACATTGGATTTGGTTGGTATCCGGTAGGGACAGGCCCTTTTATGTTGGTTGAGAATGATCCGAGCAGTCGCATGGTGTTGGTAAAGAACCCTCATTATCGTGAAGTACATTTTCCAACCGAAGGCTCAGATGCAGATTATAAAAAAGGTTATTTAGAAAATGCAGGTAAAGTGATTCCCTTTATTGATAAGGCGGTATATACCCTAGAGAAAGAAGCCATTCCAAGATGGATTAAATTTTTACAAGGGTACTTCGATTTTTCGGGATTAACTGCAGACAGCTTTGACTCTGCAGTGCAAATTACCAGCGAAGGCGAGCCTGTTTTAACGCCTGAAATGCGTGAGCGCGGTATTCGCTTAACCGAAATTAATGAGCCTATGATTCGGTATGTTGGCTTTAATATGTTAGACCCTGTGGTGGGTGGAAAAAGTGAGCGTGCACGAAAACTACGTCAAGCGATAGCGCTTGCGATTAACTTTGAAGAAAACATTGCTATTTTTTTAAATGGACGGGGAACCCCCGCGCAGGGCCCCATTCCTCCGAGTGTATTTGGTAGTTTGGAGGGTAAACCAGGCATTAACCCTTATATATATACTTGGGGAGAGCATGGTCCTGTAAGACGTCCCATCCAAGAAGCACGTGAGTTGATGAAGGCAGCAGGTTACCCCGGCGGGAGAGACCCTAAAACAGGGCGTGCGCTTATTTTGCATTATGATGTGGCGGCAACGGGCGGACCGGAAGAAAAGGCAGCACTTAACTGGATGCGTAAGCAATTTCGTAAAATTGGTATTTCGCTTGATGTGCGTGCGACACATTTTAATCGTTTCCAAGAAAAAATTCAGACCGGAAATGCACAAATTTTTACTTGGGGTTGGATTGCAGACTACCCAGACCCAGAAAACTTCTTATTTTTATTTTATGGACCCAATGCGCGTTATCCACACGGGGGAGAAAACTCGAGTAATTACGCAAACGTTGAATACGATAGGTTATTTTTAAAAATGAAAAATCGCGCTAATGATGCAGAGCGCCAAGCACTCATCAATCAAATGCTTGAGCATTTACGGCATGATGTGCCATGGGTGTTTGGCTTGCATGGTAAAAGCATTATGCTCAGTCAGCAATGGACATCCCCCATGAAGTCTGATTCCTTGGTTAGCGATATTCTCAAATATATTGCGGTTGATGTGCCGCTGCGCAATCAATTGCGTGCCGAGTGGAATCATCCCATTTTGTGGCCCATTGGTTTATTTGGCTTGTTATGTATTTTATTTTTGTTGCCCTTTCTGCATGCTTATTATCAGCGGCAACGGAGCCCTGCATTGAGAGTACGCCTATGATAACCTATTTTTTACGACGTCTTTTATATGCGCTGCCTATTTTAATAGGTATTAATCTCCTGACATTTGCTTTGTTTTTTATGGTCAACTCACCTGATGATATGGCGCGGATGCAGCTTGGACAAAAACATATTACCGAATCTGCAGTAAAAGCCTGGAAAGTAGAGCGCGGGTATGATTACCCCTTGTTTTATAATTCAGATGCGAGTGGCATAGCGCGGTTTGAGCAAACCCTTTTTTTTAAAAAATCGGTGCGATTGTTTGTGTTTGATTTTGGTGTCTCGGATGCAGGGCGAGACATTAAAGCGGATGTCTCAACGCGTATGTGGCCAAGCTTTGCTATTGCGCTGCCCTCTTTTTTATTAGGTTTGCTTGTGAATATTTCTTTTGCAATGCTCTTGGTTTTTTTTAGGAGCACTTATCTTGACTTAAGCGGGGTGATTTTTTGTATTATCTTAATGTCTATTTCAAGCCTTTTTTACATTATGGGAGGCCAATATTTATTTGGAAAACTGTTAAGGCTTGTGCCTATTTCAGGATATGACACAGGGCTAAATGGCTTTAAGTTTATTTTGTTGCCTGTCCTTGTTGCGGTGATTAGTGGGCTTGGTTCAGGTGGGCGTTGGTATCGCACGCTCTTTTTAGAAGAAATGCACAAAGATTATGTAAAAACGGCACGTGCGAAAGGGCTTTCTGAGCGACGCGTATTATTTTTCCATGTCTTAAAAAACGCCATGTTACCTATTTTAACGGGTATTGTAGTTATTATTCCTTCCTTATTCATGGGAAGCTTAGTGCTTGAGTCTTTTTTTGGAATTCCAGGGCTTGGTAGTTATATGATTGATGCTATTTATCAACAAGATTTTGCTATTGTACGTGCCATGGTGTTTTTAGGCTCGGTGTTGTATTTGCTGGGCTTAATTTTAACCGATTTATCGTATGTGTGGCTTGATCCGCGTGTGAGGTTTTCATGAGCCGCGATTGGTTATGGAGTGATGGGTGTTTTCTAGGCGTATTGTTAGTGAGCCTATGCTTTATTGTGTTTGGGTGCCGTAAAGCGCACCACAGGCTTGCTTTTAGGCGCTTGTTTGAAAAACCAGTTGCGATGGGGACACTGGTATTGCTATTGTTTTTTTTAGTGGTTGCTGTCCTTGATTCTATCCCAGCAGCAGCTAAGAAAGCGCCAGATAGCAGTGATACGCATCATGTGACAGTGCTTGATGAGCTGCTTGCACCCCTTGGCACAGTCGATGAGAAAACCTATTCAGCGCCGCTTGCGCTGCACTCGTATGTGACAGAAACCACCTGGGTGGATGGCGTAGCCGAGCAAACGTATCCTGAGCTGATTTACCCGGGAACACGTTTTAAAACTCAGGCGGCTGTTAAAATCTTTTGCATTGACAGTTTAAGGGACGCGTTGCTTGATAGTTTTCTGTTAGTGTTTGGTATTGCAGCAATGGTATGGGGTGGACGCTTTGTTTTACGCCGTGGCACAAGCTTTGTGCCAAGTGCCCCCTTTTTTGCAACGCTTATGACGTTGTTCTTGAGTATGACGTTGGTGCTGCTTTTATATTTTATTTCACGCGAGTTGCATGTGTTTGGTACCGGAAAAATTGGCCAAGATATCTTTTATCATGCGGTTAAAAGTATACGCACAGGTCTTGTAATTGGTATTTTAACCACTGTTTTTATGATGCCTTTGGCGTTAGCGTTTGGGGTTGCGTCAGGGTATTGGGGGGGGCGCGTTGACGATATCGTGCAATATATATATACCACGCTAAGTTCTATTCCCGGTGTGTTATTAATTACCGCTTCTGTATTATCGATTCAAACTTATTTGGCGAATCATCCCGAGCGTTTTTCGAGTTTATCGGATGATGCCGATGCGCGGCTACTTGCTTTATGTTTTATTCTGGGAATTACCAGTTGGACAACGCTTTGTCGTTTGATTCGCGCAGAAGTCTTGAAACTTCGAGAAATGGATTTTGTTCTAGCCGGTAAAGCATTGGGAACCAGCGACTTAAAAATTATGACCAAGCACTTGCTTCCGAATGTGATGCACTTAGTACTGGTGACCATGGTACTTGATTTTAGTTTTTTAGTATTGGCTGAGGCGTTGCTTGCCTATGTTGGTGTTGGGGTATCTCCCATGACCATTAGTTGGGGCAATATGATTAATGCTGCACGTCTTGAGCTTTCTAGAGAGCCCGTTGTGTGGTGGCCGATTTTAGCCGCTTTTGGCTTTATGTTTATGCTAGTGCTCGCAAGTAATGTATTTGCGGATGCAGTGCGTGATGCTTTTGATCCCCGCCAAGAGGTGTAGCGCATTATTTTTCAAGGTCCTGTCAACGAAATACGTAGCCTATACAGCAACGACGCGCACAGAAATTGTGCCAAATTAAGTTTTCTTATCCAGAACTCACGTATGGACCGTGCCGCTATTGCAAGAGGTCATTCAAAATTATCTCTGTACATGACAGGCTGCGCGGGAATGACAGTTTTTTTGTCATGTACAGGGGACATTGTCATATTAGTACTTCCTTTCAGCGTTGAAGTCGGTACAATTCGGTACTGACTTCATCTTATCTGATAGCTTAAAGGTTGAATATGCATGACTGATTCGCGCTTTGTGCATTTGAGGGTACATACCGAATTTTCATTGGTGGATGGCATGGTGCGTATTAAGCCGCTGATGAGTGCGGTGGCTGAGCGTGGCATGGATGCAGTGGCAGTGACCGACTTTTGTAACTTATTTGCAGTGGTTAAAACGTTTCAGGCCGCTTTAAATGCGGGCGTTAAACCAATTTTAGGCGCCGATTTACCTTGCCATAATCCTCTTAAACCTGGAGCATTCACTTCACTGGTTTTATTGTGTCAAAATATGACGGGATATCGTAACTTAACCCGTTTGGTATCGCGTGCTTATTTAGAAGGACAATATCAAGGTTCACCGCGCATTCATTATGATTGGTTAACTGGAGATGCAACAGATGGCTTAATTGCGCTGTCAGGCGCACGTGCGGGTGAAATTGGTCAAGCTCTTTTGTTAGGAGACGAAAAAAAAGCACGTACCATTGCAAAACGCTATGCCACGCAATTTCCAGAGCGCTTTTACCTAGAAATACAGCGCACAGAGCGGCAAGATGAAGCATTGTATAATGAGCGAGTGGTGAAATTAGCCGATGAACTCCAGCTACCATTGGTTGCCACCAATGATGTACGTTTTTTAGATCCTTTTGAATTTGAAGCACATGAGGCGCGCGTTTGTATTCACGAAGGGTATACGCTTGCAGATAATAGACGCCCACGTAACTATAGTGAAAAGCAATCTTTGCGTTCAGCAGATGCAATGTGCACCTTATTTACTGATTTGCCACAAGCGCTTGAAAACACGGTAGAAATTGCAAAACGTTGCACCGTAGATTTACCGATGGGAGAGGTTTATTTACCAAGCTTTCCAATGCCTGAGGGTTTTTCCGAAAAAACGTATTTAACGCATATTGCGGAAGAAGGCCTTGTAAGGCGTATGAAGCAACAAAGTCTTGATGCAGTGGATAAGGCGTATCGGGAGCGGCTAAATATCGAACTCTCAGTGATTCATGACATGGGTTTCTCAGGTTATTTTTTAATTGTTGCAGACTTCATTCAGTGGGCTAAAAAAGAAGGTATTCCTGTGGGGCCAGGCAGAGGTTCGGGTGCGGGTTCTTTGGTTGCATATGTGTTGCAAATTACCGACTTAGATCCGCTTCAGTACGAATTGCTATTTGAGCGGTTTTTAAATCCAGAACGGGTTTCAATGCCTGACTTTGATATCGATTTCTGTATGGATGGGCGTGACCGCGTTATTGATTATGTCGCAACACGTTATGGGCGTGAAAGTGTTTCACAAATTATTACTTTTGGCACTATGGCGGCTAAAGCTGTGATACGTGATGTCGGTCGTGTGCTTGGACATCCTTATGGATTTGTTGATAAGCTTGCAAAGCTTATTCCATTTGAAATTGGCATGACGCTTAAAAAGGCAATGGAGCAAGAAGCAGAGCTTGAAAGGCGTTATCAGGAAGAAGAAGAAGTTAAAAACCTCATTGATTTAGCGCTTTCGCTTGAAGGGCTTACCCGGAATGCTGGTAAGCATGCGGGTGGCGTTGTCATTGCGCCATCGGCACTTACGGACTTTACAGCTGTTTATTGCGAGGAAGGCTCAACGCAGCAAGTGAGCCAGTTTGATAAAGATGATGTTGAAGCAGCAGGTCTTGTTAAGTTCGACTTTTTAGGCCTTAAAACGCTCACAATTATCGACTGCGCTTTAAAAATAGTGAATGCTGTGAGACAAAAAGATCAATTAGATCCCATTCGTATAGAAGATATCCCTTTGGATGATGCAAAAACCTTTGAATTACTCACTGCATGTCAAACAACTTCTGTGTTTCAGCTTGAGTCACGAGGTATGAAAGATCTGGTACATCGCCTGCAACCAGACTCATTTGAAGACATCATTGCACTTGTAGCACTGTATCGCCCGGGACCTTTGCAGTCTGGAATGGTCGATGACTTTGTTGACCGAAAACATGGGCGTGCGCCTCTGGTGTATTTACATCCTGACTTAGAGCCTATTTTAAAGCCTACTTATGGAGTTATTTTGTACCAGGAGCAGGTTATGCAGATTGCTCAGGTGCTCGCAAATTATACCTTAGGAGCAGCGGACTTACTCCGGAGAGCAATGGGTAAGAAAAAGCCTGAAGAAATGGCAAAGCAGCGTGCTATTTTTACCGAAGGTGCAACAGCTCGTGGTATTGATAAAAAAATCAGTACAGAAATTTTTGATTTAATGGAAAAATTTGCAGGCTATGGATTTAATAAATCACACTCTGCAGCCTATGCATTGGTGGCTTATCAAACGGCATGGTTGAAAGCACATTATCCAGCTGCGTTTATGGCTTCTGTCATTTCAGCGGATATGGATAACACTGATAAGGTGGATATGTTGATTCGTGAATGTAAAAGCATGGCGCTTAGTGTGCAGGCTCCATCTATTAAGCACAGTGAGTATGCATTTACAGTGCTCGATGACCAAACTCTTATTTATGGCCTCGGTGCGATTAAAGGGGTGGGCGAGGGCGCAATTCAGTCTATTTTAGATGCACGTAACACACAAGGTATGGCAAAAGACTTGTTTGACTTTTGTTGTCAGCTAGATTTACGTCGTGTGAATCGACGTGTGCTAGATGCGCTGATAAAAAGTGGTGCACTCGATGAGTTTGGTGTTGAGCGCGCAACGCTTGCGGCGTCTCTTGAAAAAGCGATGCAACAAGGGGCCGATTTTCATGTGAGTCAGGGCAGTGGACAAGGCAGTTTGTTTGATTTATTCGATGATGAAACAACAGCGCCGCCATATACAGAAGCGCGCGCATGGTCATCAAAAGAACGCCTAGAAGGCGAAAAAGAAACACTCGGTTTTTATTGGAGCGGGCATCCTGCACGTATATATCAAGATGAGCTGGGAGCGCTAATACAACCTATTGTAGACCTAGGTAACCACGGACTTAAAAAAGTACGTGTGTGTGCCTTGGTGCGAGGCCTTCGGCGCGTGATGACCAAAAGAGGCAAACAATTGCTTATTTTAAGCTTAGAAGATGCCAGTGGTGTCATCGATGCTGTTGCTTTTTCTGAGGTAGTGGATGAAGCGAAAACGTCTCCTGTGGTGGGAGATATTTTTGTATTAGAGGGTGAAATAGGGGAAGATAAATTTACAGGTGGCGTGCGGCTCACTCTCACCACATTTTACAGTGTGCCTGAGGCACGTGCGCGCTTTTCAAAATATATGCTGCTCAATATGACACCCGATGATGAAAAGCAATTCGAGCCTTTAAAGGCATTGTTGTTGCAGTATCCAGGTTTGTGCCCAGTACAAGTACATTACAAAAACGGTGAAGCGACACAGACGGTTCCACTTGCACCTCAATTTGGAGTGTTACCTGAAGATAAACTATTGGATGCGCTCACACAGTTGCTTTCACCTGAATGTGTGACCCTGTGTTATTGAGAGGGTCTATATAAAGTATCTGGTGTTTCAGGTGGGCTCTCATCGAGTGTTTTTTTATGTCCTACCCATAAATTCATTTTACTGACTAGAAAGTTAAGGAATTCTAGGATGCCTCTATAGGGCTGCTCGTGCGGTTCACGTTTATCGAATATTTCAGCTAAATTTTTACTTGGGCAATCAATTTGAAGGTCAATCAGCTTAATGTGTGCATCAGGCGTTATTAAGTAAACCGTTTTAGTTTCTGCGTAAGCAGGCTCATTTGCTTTGCGCTGATGCTTTTGACCGCTGTCCATATCAATCCACTGTTTGTAGCTATTTTCTTCGGTAATGACAAGGCCTTCATCGGTCCATTCAAAATTAATACGCCTTTCGGGATCGAAGAGTTTGCGCTTTGTGTGATTTTGTTTGTTAATAGAGAGATTAGTTGCATGGGGTAGGCCGCCTTGATGAAAATGCGCCATGGCAACGCTGACTAAAAGCGCTCTTTTTTTTTCATCTGTAACCTGGTTAAAAAAATTCTCTTCAAAAAAGTGAGCAAGATTGCGAGCACCTTCTGCATCTCTTTCGCGCTCTTCTTGTGATAGCTTCTCTGTGTATGCGGCTTTTTCCTTATCACTGAGCGCATCGAGTTCTTCTTTTGTTTTCTTTTGGCGTGTTCTTTGAGGTAGAAATCCTTCGCGTTTTTCACGAGGTATGTCACGAACATTAGGTCCATTTACAAACTCAGATAAATTTGTGCCATGAATATAATAAGGGCATTCTTCAATTCCTGTAGCATATCTATCCCAGTCGGTGACCAGGCGGTCCGTGTGTACAGTTGGGCCTGACGCTCTATCACCATGGCCATAGTTCATCATTTTTGCGTTTCTGTGCTTGAAAGATCTGAAGTTACCCATCTCGTCACCTAGTAATCTAATTTGTTAGTAAAAATATAGTACATTTTGCATAAAAAAGCGAGTGTCAAGACAGGTGTTAGATGATTGCCTAAAGATAATGCAGGTGCTGTGGCAAAAGTTGTAACTTATGATGAGAAATCCTTTTGTTGATGCATGGCTTAGGCTAAGATGGGCTTATGGGTGATTATTAATTTTTGATTATGCATACATTGTTTCGGTGTACGGTCTATTTTTTTATGGCGATAGGATTTGCAACCACCTTTGCAGATACTGCCATGAATGTGACCAACGACCTAAATGTAAGTACCTTACCGAATGTGGCAATTGATGCGGGTACCAATGAATCTCTTGGTGCGATTGAAGATGTAGATGCAGCTGCTAAAGCAAAGGCTGCAGACGAGGCTGCGAGAACTGCAGAAGCAAGAGCAGTTAAAAAAGAAGTGGAAGCGGTGATTGGGCGAGGCGGGCGAGGTGTGGTTGGATATCGCGACTTTTTTTATCCCTTATATCATGGTGAGCCCTTGAGCTACTGTACAGAAGACCAAAAAAATTGTGGATTTCAGTTGGCGTCAAAGTATTGTGCTGAGATGGGATATGACAGAGCTTCTCGTATTATGATTGATCATAACGTTGGGGTTACTCGTTACCCCAAAACTAAACTACAGTGTCAAGGGTGGCGGTGTGATGGGTTTAAGCTCATTACATGTGAAGCAAGCTTAAAGAAAACACCAATACCAGATTATTATTATCGCTTAAAAGACTTTATGTTACCCCGAGTTGATAACTATCGTATAGATTGGTGTTATAAAACACATAGAGGATGTGGCAGACGCGCTGCAAATGCATTTTGTAGATACCAGGGGTATGCACGTGCGCAAAGCTATGAGAAAGCGCCAGACGCACTGGCAACCCGCACAATAGGCAGTGACGAACTATGCTTTGGCCATACATGTGTAGGCTTTAGCCGTATTACTTGTTATCGCTGAAATTATTTTGCTGCAGGAGGCTCTTCAGCTTTAGGCTTATCCGCTTTGGGTGCCTTTTCTACAGGGGCTGCTTTTTCCCCAGATGCCCCAGCTTTTGTTTCTACTGTCGCTTTTTTCTTTTCAGGAGCTGCGGTTTTTTCTTCTGGCACATCGTCTTTGTGTTTTTCCTTATAAGCATCTGCAATCTCAACGACGCTTTTTTTAACATCTGTAAAGAGCTTACTTAGCATGCCGGTGAGTTCTTTCATGTCAGGAATTTTTGATTTTAAATCGCTCATTTCAAGCTCCAATTGTTTTAAGTATCAGCGGTAAGTATAGCTTAAAACAATAAAGAGATGGTTTGCTTGGGAAGCAGTGTGTTAAACTGATGATCCTTTCATGAAGGCGCTTCTATGGCAGGGTAATATGGTGAGTTAGGACAAGCCTCTTCACTGAAAGTTGATGCTGATGTGGTAGATGCAGTGCTTTGCTCAGATTTGTTACCTTCGAACGGCCTGGTTACCAATCAGCCTGACTAGGGGAGTGCTCAAGTGCGTTATACTGTATGTTTGAGCGTTTGACTATTTATGGTCGATACACGCGAAGAGGAGGGATTGATATCAGTCCATATCGTTTTCATTTAACCCGTCAATAGAGAAAAGCAGTTATGAAAGACAATAAACCGAGTAACGTTATTAATTCGCATTTTTTATGGCACTATGAGGCTTTTGGAAATACAGGTAGTGTAGATAAAGTGACCGTTCATAGTGCGATGGATAATTATCTAAAACAAAAAAATTGGTATGCGGTATTGACGTGCTTAAATATACTTGAAGAAATTGACCCACACATGTCACAAAAAGAAAAGGGAATGTGGCACTCCATGCGTGGGGTTTGTTATTCAGAGTTATATGAAGCGTCTGAACCTGGAGGGAGTAAAGAAGTCTTTGCGCGTGAAGCACAAAGGCAATTTGATGAAGCAGATTCATTGTTGGGGACGGTTTCTCAAAGAGTTAGAACATGCTCTCAGCCTTAACACTAAAGTGGTAAATTGATAAATCCCAATTTTTAGACACAAGTCATGTTTATTTATTGTTATCTCCGCGTAGGCGGAGATCTTTTTTGGGTGAATAGATTCCCGATTTCTCAGGAATGACTAAATTTACCACTGTAGCGTTAGCGCCCAGAGCCTTATATGGTCGAGTCCATTCATTATAAGGCCCTATTAAATAATCAAAATATACAAAGCGCCAGCACCCCGCAATACCTGAACCAACAGTTGTTTTTTCTGCTGGCCAGCAATGGACTGTAGCGCATTACGTTCTTTTGTTGGCTGGTGATTAGCACTGACAATCACATCCCCCGGGCGGAGCCCTGCACGCCAGCCTGCACTGTTTTCAGATGCGCCTACAATTTGAACACCCACAATATGTCCGTGTAAGGGCGAGTCTTGCTCAAAATCACGCAATGACAAACCATATAGGAAGGGGTTTGATGCCTGCATTTGTTGTTCTTGTTTTTTGATGTCGGTGACTGTTGCAGTAAGCGTTAAGTCTTTTCCTTTGCGCTTGACCGAAATTTTAGCGTTACTGCCGGCACGCAGCAGGCTTATTGTGGTCTTTACCTGATTAGCTTGGGTGATTTTGGTATCGTTGATGTTAGTAATAATATCTCCAGGTTTTAAGCCTGCTTTTTCGGCAGGAGAGTCTGTGTTTACCTGTGCAATGAGTGCGCCTTGTAAGTCTTCGGGGTAGCCCATAGCCTGGGATAACTCAGGTGTTAAGTGCTGTACAAATACACCCATCAAACCACGGTGAATAGAGCCATATTTAATAATTTGTTGTGCAACATCTTTAGCCATATTAATGGGGATGGCAAAGCCAACGCCAACATTTCCGCCGTGAAGCGAAATAATGGCTGTATTAATACCAATTAATTCACCTTTTATATTGATTAAAGCGCCTCCTGAACTACCAGGGTTTATGGCAGCATCGGTTTGGATAAAGTTTTCAATCCCTTCAATGTTTAAGTCGCTACGTTGTTTGGCACTGATAATACCAAAGGTTGCAGATTGGCTATTTCCAAAGCTATTAAGCCCAAAGGGGTTACCTATCGCCATGACAAAGTCACCCACTTCAGCTTTATCCGAATCCCCAATGGGTAAGCTTTTAAGATTTTTGGCTTCAATCTTAAGCACTGCAACGTCGGTTGCACTATCACTGCCAATGACACGAGCCTTAAGCCGTCTACCATCGTTTAAGGTAATGGTTACAAGACTCGCATTTCGAATGACGTGGTCGTTGGTCAAAATAACTCCGTGCTCTGGGTCTACAATAACCCCTGAGCCGATGCTTTGAAATTTTCGTGGTTGGTCATTATCTGGCATGCTCGGTTGCGGGCCATTTCTTCCTTGAGGCGTCGCTTCTTCGGGTAAGGGAATGTCGTTTGGAATAATGCCTTGCACCGCAACGTTTACAATGGCGGGCACTACCTTTTGTAGAACAGGTGCAAGTGTTGGCGCAGCAGGGGTATTAGAGGTGTCATCAGAAAAGGCAAAAGGTGCCTGCAAAAAGGTTAATGAAATGAGGCTGAGTGCCCGAAAAGTCTGGGTTATACGTATCATATGAATCACCTATCCTGTGTATTAATTCGAGTCACCAAACCAAATGAGTGTAGTCATTCTACCGGTTTGGTCACCTCTTCGGTAGGAGTAAAATTTATTTTCTCCTTCAAAAGTACAAGCATTTGAGTAATGGAGATCTATTATGCCGTGCTTTTGTAAAATAAGTGTTGCAATGTGTACCAAATTACCGAGATATTTATGGGCTGTAGTACCTGGTGTGAAAGCCACATCTGCATAAGGATACTGCTTGATAAATGCCTCAGGCACTTCTTCACCTACTTCAAAGCACTTTTTGCAAATAGCAGGCCCCATCCAAGCCATGAGCGTGTTTGGAGGTGCTTTGAATTGTGAGAGAGTGTTTTCAATAACACCACTTAGGAGTCCGCGCCAACCACCATGAAGTGCTGCGATTTCAGTGCCACTCTGGTCGCATAAAACAATGGGCAGGCAATCTGCTGTTTTAATCACAAGGGGATGATATTTACTCGAAGTAATGGCTGCATCGGCTTTTCGTAAATCATTTTCTTCGACACGCACACAAGTGTTGGTATGGATTTGTTGAAGCCATACTGGTTCGCCGGGCAAATTTAAATCTTTTTTAATGTCAGAAAAATCTTCGGGATATGTGGCTGTAAGTGCATGAATATGGCTTTTAGCAGGCCAGTTGGCTTTAAGGTAGTGAGCGTTTTTCATGGTGTGTGCTGTCCAATGCATTGAGTAATTCTTGAAAATCATCCGGCAAGGGGGCGGTAAAAGTCAAGTGTTCTTCGGTTATTGGGTGTATAAAACTTAAGCGTTCGGCATGTAAGGCTTGACGGTTAAAGTTTAAAAAAAGTGCATGAGCATGTTCGTCTAAGTTTTTAGGATGCTTGGGGCGTCCACTATACAACGTATCACCTAAAATGGGGTGATGAATATGCGCCATATGCACACGAATTTGGTGTGTGCGGCCTGTCATCAGTTTTAGATTGAGCAATGTGGCATGCGCATTAGGATAATGTTTTTTCACTGAATAACTGGTAATGGCTTCTTTACCACCATTACAGACCGCCATCTTTAGGCGGTGGCGAGGGTGGCGACCGTAACCTGTAGTAAGTGTTTTTCCAGCAACAATATGTCCTTGCACCAATGCAATATAGTGGCGGTCTATTTCACGCGCTTGCATATATCGCACTAACGCTGTGTAAGACACCAGTGTTTTACCGACCAAAAGAAGACCTGTGGTGTCTTTATCAAGGCGGTGAATAATACCGGCACGTGGGAGTTGATTGAGGGTTTCATCGTGATGTAGCAAAGCGTTCACAAGTGTCCCTGTTTTATTGCCAGCACCTGGGTGCACCACAAAATTTGCAGGCTTATTAATCACCATTAATGCTTCATCTTCAAATACAATATCGAGAGCAATGGCTTCTGGAAGCAGCTTTTCTGTGTCGAGTTGTGGGGTATCAATGGGGCGCTCAAACACAATGCGTTCGCCCCCTTTAAGCTTTACTTTAGGTTTTAAATGAGCATCATCAATGGTGATAAAGCCTTCTTTTAACCAGTTGGTGAGCTGTACACGTGAAAAGGCAGGCAGGAGCTCTGCGAGCACTTGATCAACACGCGCACCCTGAAGTAGTTCCGGGACAATAAATGTTTCTTTATTCGACACAAGCAGACTCAGCGACTAGACGGCCACGCAACGAATTGGGTTGTGCATCCGTTACTTCAATTTCAACAAATTGGCCCTGTAAGTGAGTAGGTCCGTCAAAGTTAACCACGCGGTTACATTCAGTACGACCTGCCCATTGTGCAGGGTTTTTCTTAGATGGTCCCGTCACCAGTACGCGGTGTGTACCCCCAACCATAGCAGCACTATAGCGTGTGGCTTGTAATAGCAGCCGGTCTTGTAGGAGTTTAAGTCGCTGCTTTTTTACCTCCATGGGTGTATCGTCAGACAAGTTAGCTGCAGGAGTGCCAGGTCTTGCGCTAAAAATAAAGCTGAAAGAAATGTCAAAGCCAATTTCGTGTACGAGGTTTAATGTATCTTCAAAGTCTTTATCGGTTTCACCCGGAAAGCCCACAATAATATCGGTTGAGAGGCGAATGTAAGGGCGTACTTTACGTAGTTTTCTAATTTTTGATTTAAACTCCAGTGCGGTGTAGCCGCGCTTCATCAAGCTTAAAATTCTGTCAGAGCCGCTTTGAACGGGCAGGTGTAGGTGGTTTGCAAGCTCGGGTACCTCTGCAAACGCATTGATTAAGTTGTCGTTAAATGCCAAAGGGTGTGAGGTGGTAAAGCGAATGCGGTCTAAGCCTTCAATGGCTGAGATGTATTGAATGAGGAGCGCTAAGTCAGCAATGCCACCCTCATGCATTGTGCCTTGGTAATCGTTAACATTTTGCCCGAGTAAATTAATTTCACGCACGCCTTGTTCTGCAAGCTGGAAGCATTCTGCCAATACATCATCAAAAGGACGGCTGATTTCTTCCCCACGGGTGTAAGGCACCACACAATAACTGCAATATTTGCTACAGCCTTCCATGATAGAGACAAACGCAACAGGTCCTTCAGCGCGAGGGGCTGGCAAGTGGTCAAATTTTTCAATTTCAGGGAAGCTAATATCGACCACGGGCTTTTTACTCTTTAAGTGTTCATTTAAAAGCTCGGGTAGGCGGTGCAGCGTTTGTGGCCCAAATACCAAATCAACCAGTGGCTCGCGTTTAATAATGTCTTCACCTTCTTGGCTTGCAACGCATCCTCCCACACCAATTACAACGTGTGGGTTATTTTGTTTATAGCGTCGCCACTGTCCAAGTTGTGAAAATACTTTTTCTTGCGCTTTTTCACGAATGGAGCAGGTATTAAGTAGGATAACATCAGCTTCTGTAAGCGTATCAGTTTTCTCAAAACCATGGGAGGCTTTGAGTACGTCTAGCATTTTAGATGAATCATATTCATTCATCTGACATCCATTGGTTTTAATAAAGAGTTTTTTAGTCATGATATGGGGGTTGCAATATATGGAGTAGAATCGGGCGCACTATGATATCAGTTTACTAGATTCTTGTCTATTTTAACCTCAACTCTGGATAACTATCGGGTTACCTATTTTAGTGATGCAACAGGCTATACATAAATCATTCTTCATTTCATCCAAGTTGTTACTCTAAGAGCAATTGAATTACACTACCTTTTACAAAACATGTAGTTGATATTTTTTTGTTTATTTTGTTATAATAATTTTCAATCTTAATGTGGAGATGTAAAATGCAACATGTAAACATGCAGCAGGTACAGGATAAGGTCTTTGAAAAAATGAAAAAATTTGAAGATCTTTTAGATAATGATTTTGCTAGAAAGTTTAATATAAAAGGTAATGCGCTTGAGCTGGAAGAAAGCGTTAAGGAAGAGGTTAAGTATCTGGGCTCGCACATTTTTTCTGAAGTAATTAAGCTTGCTGAAGCAGAAGGTGTTCGATTTTCAAAGCTGTTTGAAAAGGGCAAAGAGACGAAAGAAGATATGGTAACACGAGTTAGGCTGTCTAGGGCTGCGACTACTAGGTGCGATGGCAAAGTGCATGCAGGCGTTTTGTTGAAACTACGCATTGAATTAGCTGGTGAGATATATAACCTTTCTGAAGGTAAAAAAGAAGATGTTGCAGCGTTTGAAAAATCTTTTAAAGAAGCGATCGATATTTATGCTTTAGCATTCAGAAAATATGGTGATGCAACGCTCATGGACAAAGTAAAAGCTGCTGGTATGGCAGTGTTAGGTGTAATTGTAACCCTTTTAACCTCTCCTGCATTTTTAATGCCCAAATCAACCCACGATCACAGTCAGTGGTTAAAAAACTTTAACTTTTTCGCTGGCGCTGAAACTGATAAAAGTAAAGCGGTTCAGGCTGAAATGGATGATAAATTTATTTCAGA
>JASBUO010000005.1 GCA_030147855.1 Gammaproteobacteria bacterium | reverse complement strand
ACTTTTTTATTAGAACGCAAACGACGCATCACACGTGCAAGATGATCACGCCCCTGCACACTAATTGAAAAGGTCACCGCATTGTGTCGCCCATCTCGTGGGTCTACAGTGATATTGCCAATATTCGACTCAGCTTCCGAGATAGCGGTTGCAAGCATTCCCATCATACCGCGCTCATTAGCTACTTCAACCGTAATATCTACCCAAAACTCTCCCTGCACCTGCTCGTCCCAGCGCATTGAAACAAATTGTTCCGGATTAGCACGTCCTTTATTCACCACATCACAGTCACTTGCGTGCACTAAAATACCGTACCCCTGCTGAAAAAGTCCTACAATATTGTCGCCCGGAATAGGCTGACAACACTCAGCAAAATGTACCACCATCCCTTCAGTCCCTTTGATGGCAAGTGGATTCTCTTCTTTCGACATATCTAATGCTGTTCCTTCTTGCGTCAGCACCAAACGCTTTGCAATGACCATTGGCATTTGCTCACCAATTCCAACAGCATATAAGAGGTCGTCTCGCGATTTATACTTCAAGTCTTCAAGCAATGCTTCCATCGACTCTGCGGGAACATCATTATAATTTCTTGATATCTCTGAAAATGCCTGCTCTAAAAAACGTTGTCCCATCATAATGGTTTCCGCACGTTTTTGTGTTTTTAAAACGTTTTTAATGTTACTGCGCGCTTTTCCTGTCACCACGAAATTAAGCCATGAAGGATTTGGTGTTGCATGAGGTGCTGTGATAATTTCGATAGTCTGCCCATTCGTAAGAGGAATGCTAAGAGGTACCAGGCGCCGATTCACTTTAGCTGCAACACAACTGTTTCCAACATCAGAGTGCACTGCATAAGCAAAATCAACAGGCGTCGCCCCTTTAGAAAGCTCCATAATGTGGCCTTTAGGGGTAAATACATACACTTCATCTGGGAATAAATCAATTTTAACGTTTTCAATAAATTCTAGTGAATCACCCGTGTTTTTTTGTAAATCCAGCAACCTTTGCACCCATTCCCGTGCACGTAACTGCGCCTCATTGACTTCCGTACCGCTCGATTTATAAATCCAATGTGCTGCAACCCCGTTATCTGCCACTTTATCCATCTCACGGGTTCGAATTTGTACCTCCAGTGGCACACCAAACGGACCAAATAAGGTCGTATGTAAAGATTGATACCCATTGACTTTAGGAATACCGATATAATCTTTAAAACGCTGTGGCACGGGCTTATAGGTGCGATGCAATGCACCTATAACGCGATAACATGAATCAATATCTTCTGTAATTACTCGAAATGCAAATACATCCACAATTTCTGAAAAGGATGCTTTTTTTTGTCGCATTTTTCGGTACAAGCTGTATAAGTGCTTTTGGCGGCCAAATACATGTTCATATGGAATAGAAAGAGCATCTAAGGCTTGCTGCAAATCTTGCTCAATGCGTTGTGTTAGTTCACGGCGATTACCGCGCGCTTTCTCGACCGCTGATTTAATAGCGCGATATCGCATGGGATACAACGCCTTAAAGCCCAAATCCTCAAGGCCTGTATACATCGCATGCATCCCGAGGCGATTGGCAATCGGTGCATAAATTTCAAGTGTTTCAATGGCAATACGGTGTCGCTTAACCGTTGGCATCACCCCTAAGGTTTGCATATTATGCAATCTATCCGCGAGTTTTACCAAAATAACGCGAATATCTTTGACCATTGCCAAAACCATCTTACGAAAGTTTTCAGCTTGTGCCTCAGCACGCGATTCAAATTTAATTTTGGTAAGTTTTGTCACCCCATCCACTAAGGCTGCAACTTCTTCACCAAACACACGTGCAACCGCTTCATGACTCACAGACGTATCTTCAATCACATCATGCAACAATGTTGCCATGATGGTTTGATAATCTAAGCGCATTTTCGCAAGAATTAAAGCGGCTGCTACAGGGTGCGTAATATAAGGTTCACCTGAGCGACGCATTTGGCCTGAGTGTCCTTTTTCTGCCAGGCGATATGCTTGATGGCATAATTCAACGTGCTTAGGCTCAAGGTAGCGCACTAACTCATTGTGCAGTTCCTTAAAGTGATCCACGCTGGCTCTCCCTATCACACCATCAATCAAACTTAATCTTCTTCTAAAATTGCAGGTCCAACGAGTCCATCAGATACTTCACGCAAAGCAACAACCGTTGGTTTATCGTTTTCCCACTCAACCATCGGTTGCGCACCATGAATTGCAATTTGACGTGCACGTTTTGCCGCAACCATCACCAATTCAAACCGATTTTCAACATGCTCTAAACAATCTTCAACTGTTACACGGGCCATAAACTATTTACCTCTCTTTAAAACGGACAATAAGCTATTTTACTGCGATGACAACAAGAATGAAAGCAACTTGTTTTGCTTTTGTATTTGACGTGTTGCAGTCAAACGATTTGCAATGACAATGGCCCTGAGTTCCGCCGCTGCCTGATTAAAATGATCGTTCACAATTAAATAATCAAACTCATTATAATGGCTTATCTCATCGCATGCACGCTGCATGCGCTCTTCAATAACAGCAAGGTCATCGCGCTTTCTTTCCATTAGGCGCCGCGCTAACACGTCAAGTGATGGTGGCAAAATAAAAACCGTCACGGCATTCGGAAAAAGCGTTTTAATTTGGGCCGCTCCCTGCCAATCGATATCGAGCACAATATCAAAGCCTTCTGCAAGCTTAGTCTCTATCGCAGCTTTTGATGTGCCATACAGGTGTTCAAACACACGCGCATGCTCAATAAACTTCCCCGCTTTTACCATATCTAAAAATACAGATTCTTCTACAAAAAAATAATGTGTACCATGCTCCTCACCTACACGTTTATCCCGCGTGGTATGCGAAACAGACACTAAAATATTATCTAAGCTATCAACGAGCTTTTTAACTAAACTGGTTTTACCACCGCCTGAAGGCGCTGCAACAATAAAAAGCGTACCCAAGTCTCGCTGTGCCACACAGGTCTCCAAAAAAATTATTCCAGGTGCATCGACCCTTTGAAAGGTTTATACTTTGCGACCATTACAAACTAATCCTAGGATTTTACCATGCGTCCGAGTAACCGTGAACCAAATCAGTTAAGAACTGTCAAAATAACACGACAATATACCCAACATGCCGAAGGTTCTGTCTTGATCGAGTTTGGCAACACCCGCGTATTATGTACTGCATCGGTGAGTGAAAGCGTGCCACGCTTTCTTAAAGGAAAAAATCAAGGATGGGTAACCGCTGAGTACGGCATGTTACCACGCGCAACTCACGACCGCAGCGATAGGGAGGCAAGCAAAGGAAAACAGGGTGGACGAACCCTTGAAATTCAGCGCCTCATTGGCCGTTCACTAAGGATGTGTGTCGATTTAAAAGCGCTTGGTGAACGCACTATTACTCTTGACTGCGATGTCATTCAAGCTGACGGTGGCACACGTACTGCAGCTATTACAGGGGCATGCGTTGCCCTACACGATGCACTCAACTGGCTCGTTTCCAATCACAAATTAAAGAAAGCACCTAAATTTCAATTTATTGCAGCAGTTTCTGTAGGTATTTATCGCAAAAACCCAGTCCTTGATTTAGATTATGCAGAAGATGTCATTGCTGAAACTGACATGAATGTTGTAATGAATGAAGCAGGCCAGTTTATCGAAGTACAAGGTACTGCAGAAGACAATAGCTTTACGCGTGATGAATTAAATACCATGCTCTCACTTGCTGAAACAGGTGTTAACGCCCTCATCACACGGCAACAAGAAGCCCGTCAGCTTACATGACAAGTACCATAGCAGCTCGTATCCAGGCCTGTCTGGATACGATTCATCAGGCAGAAGTAAGCTATTCACGCGCACCTAACGCCGTTCGGCTACTTGCAGTGAGCAAAAATCAAACGGTCGAGTCTATTCAAAGTGCCTTTGAAGCAGGTGTTCATGACTTTGGTGAAAGCTATTGGCAAGAAGCACGCGATAAACAAGCAAAGCTCGCATCACTGCCCATCACCTGGCATTTTATTGGTCCCATACAACGTAATAAAGCAAAGTATATTGCTTGTCATTTTAATTGGGTACACAGCCTTTGCCGTGCTGACATTGCAGATATTTTACATAAAAAAAGACCTGATACCCTCCCTGCTTTAAACGTATGTATTCAAGTAAACTTAGATGCTGAAAGCAGTAAGTCTGGCTGCAGACTCGATACAATTGAACCACTTGCAACGCATATCTTAAGTTATCCAAACCTCAAACTTCGAGGCCTTATGGCCATCCCTAAAAAAAATACAACCGAAGCAGCAGCCTATCAAACCTTCTTAACCCTTAAAAATGCACTCGATACACTGAATAACAGGCTTGACCTCGATTTAGATACACTCTCAATGGGCATGAGTGATGACTTTATACCAGCCATTCGCGCAGGAAGCACTTGCGTTCGTATTGGACGCAGCCTATTTGTTTGATGCAATAAAAGCCACCGTTTGCTATAAACTTCCCTCCATTGTAAAGTTGGGGGATACAATGAGTCAGGGAACAAAAGAAACATGGATAAGCAAAACACAAAAACACCGCTTTCGCGCCAAAACAACACGCAAGAAAAACGTACATACGAACCCGCCATACTTTATAAGCTTGACGAACTCCCTGAGGGTAAAAATTCCCCCACCACTTTCGAGTTTACTGCCGATAATGGTCCGGCATCATAATAGGACAATAAGTAATATGCGCACATGGTGTGCGCAAAATTTTACTTAAGTCTGTCCCAATACATTTCCTGATGCTTTACCCCAGCAGCTCTTAAAATACAATAAATAAAATACAAAAAGGTTTATTTATTTGCATTAAATATTTTTTATGTTACAATATGGCCTTTGTTAAGCCACATTATGTCTTGATGCCTCCAGGCTATTCAATGCCCATTCGTATCAAAAATAAGCGTACCTAACAGGCCATCGATAGAGGTGAGGTGATATAACAGACTGTTAGCAAAAACAAAAACGTCCAACCATAAGGAACCTGAGTGTGAAACTATCAAGCCTCTCTACGCTACTATTATTTGCAAGGAACATATTTTCTGCAACCAGTACTCCTCTGGATGAAACAAGCTGGGTAAGCCTTGATGGTGAACCAGCGAATAAGCATCTTGCCGACAACTTGGCAATTGATGATATTGGAAATATTGCCTCGTCTGGATATCGCGACAAAGGGGGGCTTTTGTACGATGGAGATATCACAATATTAAACCCTGAGGGGGAGCTCACCCACAACTTTATGGTAGAAGCGGGTAGCAGCACACTATTTTGGGCAACAGCCTGGCACAATGATTCGGTTTATTCTGCAGGTTATGTAACCCTTGATGGACAAGATGATGGTCTACTCTGCCAAACAAACCCGAACACAACGGTAGAGAACTGCTTAAAACTTACAGGGATTCCAGAAAGCAGCGAACTATTTGACATGCTGGTAGAAGATAATGGCACATTCTCGCTTGTTGGTAGGAACGCCTTATTAGCAAATTATTATCCCAACCAAACGCTGACTGTCTATCAATACCCAATGACCCTACCTGTAACATTTTCCTCAATTACAAAGACAAGCGATACAAGCACCAATGAATATATCATCGGTGGGACCATCCAAAGCTCCCCTGTCAAATGTCTTGTCATGAAAGTTGACGAGGCAAAGAATCCCGTTTGGACAAGAGAAATTAGTGACATAAATGGCGATCTTTGTAATCTTGAGTCAGTCCAAGAACAAAGTGGCGTTGTTTTTGCTGTTGGGAGATTAGGCAACGACGGCGCCGTCATACCCCTTAACACAACGACAGGAGAAACAATTCATAATGACGATACAAAGGTAGAGAGCATCGGTGGCGCAACCCCAACAATGTTTAGGGATGCAACCCTAGTTGACGGTAAACTCCTCGCAGTTGGTAGAAGTAGAGTCAATGCTGTTGGTATCTTTGATGCTATTTTGTATTTTAAAAATCAAATACACAAAGTAACTGGCGCAAGAGTCAATTCATTTCAAGGTGTTGCTGTAGCTCCTAACAAAAAAATAACTTCTGTGGGTTTTACAACCAGTGATCCTAACAACTTAAATTTTAATGAAATGTTAAGCATTCAAGTTGATCCTCACACGTTTAGCTTCGATGCATCCGACTTTCCAGAGGGATTCGGATTTTCTCCCAATGTAACCAGTGATTTTGAAGTAACGCATCCAAGTATCAATAATCACAATATCAGTGGCAGTTTCACACGTATTTTACATTCGGGGGGTAGTGTTTATTTCGAAAACATAATTAATCAAACAACAATCACACACCCTATACAAAACCTGTTTCGGTATGCACCAACCAGTGTACCAACCCTAGCACCCAGCTGTCTTCCATCGTCCTTACCGACCTGGATTCCATCGACTACGCCGACCTGGATCCCAACCAATATACCTTCAAGCTACCCAAGCTTTGCTCCTTCATTTATTCCTACTATGGGGCCAACCGGTATTCCTTCAGGATATCCAACCAATATACCTTCAAGCTACCCAAGCTTTGCTCCTTCATTTATTCCTACTATGGGGCCAACCGGTATTCCTTCAGGATATCCAACCAATAT
>JASBUO010000024.1 GCA_030147855.1 Gammaproteobacteria bacterium | reverse complement strand
AGTGGTTGAGGGCATTATTCAATGCGTTAAAGCAGTTATCACGCGGCTAATGCTACTTCGGTGGTTATGCATGGAACTGATGGTTATGATTACACCAAGTTGCCGACGATAGTCGGCCTAAGAAGCGAAGCTTCACCTTGTAAACGCATGGCGCGATATAATAATCGATATTGATCCCTAAATGTTCTTGTATCTGATGCAGAAAAAAACAGTCTTTTTTTTGAGCATATTGCTTTCTAATTAAATCTATTTCTGAGAGAGTTGAATCTAGCGGTTGATTGTGTCTATGTTCTGCTTGAATCAGTAAATGCATCAAAATGTGCTTAGGTAGTCCTAAATTATGTTTTAGTACATATGCTTGAATTTCATCATATAAATCGGATTCTTTAATCCTTAATTGTGCGTATTCTTTCCAATAAAATTCTTCTGACATTAGAACATCTGATTGATGATCAAAAGCAGCTTTTTTAATGGCTTCAAAAAAATCTAAAGATTGATAATGGTGCAAAGTGTTATGATGAACAAAATATTCAAGTGGCCCTTGCTCCGATAACTTATCAAGTGCTTGATGAATAGCGTTTATTAGAACATTATGCTTAACACTCATGTGGACTAGCTACCATATTTAAAACTTCTTTGCCATATTGACGTAACACTCCTTCTGGGCTGATGTATCGATATAGTGTTTGTCTAGAAATATTTAGCTCTTTGCAAAGCTCACTAACATTTGTTTTTTTATCCATCATGGATGCTTGGGCTAATTTGACTTGATGCTTTGTCAATTGATGTTTTCTGCCACCTTTTTTGCCGCGCGCACGTGCTGCTTTTAAGCCAGCAATGGTTCTTTCTCGAATCAACTCTCTTTCGAATTCAGCAAGCGCTGCAAAAATACCAAAAACTAACCTTCCAGATGCAGTAGCAGTATCAATGGTTGAGCCATGACCACTTAAAACTTTAAAATCAACCTCTCGTTCTGATAATAATTGAATGGTACTCACCAGATGCTTTAAATCGCGGCCTAAACGATCAAGTTTCCAAACAATCAGGGTATCACCTGCACGTAAAGCTTTTAAACAAGACTCAAGTCCTACTCGATTATCTTGTTTGCCAGAAGCATAATCTTGGTAGATATGCTCTTCTAATACACCTTCAGTTTTAAGTGCATCCATTTGCAGATCTAATGCTTGACTACCATCGGCTTTAGATACACGCGCATAACCTATTTTCATGCATTATCCTTAATACATTGAGGTTAGTGAATTGTGGGTTGTAAACAGCATTTTTTATATTTCAGTCCTGAACCACAATGACAGGGATCATTGCGCCCCAACTTACTTGAGGTGTGCTTAATGGTATTTTTCTCTCTAGCATTTCGAGCGATGGCTTTGCGATGAGGTGCAAAATAACGATAAATACGGGTAACCCCTGCACATAAGAGAACAATAAGATCTTCGCGTTTTTTAGACGTTATGTCTTCTTTAAATGGTCTTAACTCGGGATCTTCATCATGCTCATGCGCTAAGACAAAAATAGCTAAAAAACTGCCACTTTCATCCTCATCATGCATCATTTCTTCAAATCCACCTGCAATGCGAGAGCCTCTTAAAAAGCCTTTTGCCCAAGCCTTACCTTTTGCTTCACCTGTTTCTTCATCCACATCGAGGTGAGGTAAAAACGCTTTTTCTTGAAACCGACGACCAACATCATTCCAAAGACGCATTAACAAGTTTATAAATTGGTTAAGTTTTTTTGTGTCCTCAAAAGGAGGACCTTCTTCACCAGTTTCATCTCCCCATACGTCTGATAAAAAGTTATTAAAAGATGTCATTTCTGGACTGCAATGAAATGCAGCAAAAAAACCATCCACCTCTTCAAGGCTCATTGCTTTTCCATGGGGGAAGCTCGATAAAGTAGCTGATAAATTATCAAGCTCTTTTTCAGAAAGTGGTTTGGATAATGGTGATGACATTGAATAACTCCCTGTTCCACAAACGTTCGTTTATGGGATACTTCAAAATGGTTTCATTTTATCTTTCAAAGCTGTCACATTTCAAGTAAATTATTCAACGACTCACAAACGATATGAGTTTTAATTATGGAACAATCGTCTTCTCACATTATCCATTCTAAATGGTCAAAAAATTTCTCTGACGAAGAAATGATTAAAGATTGGACGATCACTGAGGATGATAAAAAAGAAGTCACAAGATACCGCTCTAACTTTCGCTTATTTGTTGCCATACAAATTTGCTCGATTCGTCTGTATGGCAGATTTTTAACAGATGTAAATCATTTATCTCCTCGCATCATCAGTTACATCAATTCTCAACTTGGCCTCGCTCCATCTTTAAGCATTAGTGCTCCAGACAGAGAAGCAACGTTTAGTGAACAACGAAAAAATATATTGGCGTACTTGAGATTTTCAAAATATGATGACAAAGCACAATTAAAGATCAAGACATGGCTGAAGCAACAGGCAAAACAGGGATTTTTGCCAGAGAATCTACTGCAACGTGCTGAGCAATATTTATTAAACTCAAAAATTATATTACCTGGCCGTAGCGTTATAGAGCGTTTAACTGTCAGTGTGTGCGCAGATGTTCATGAACAGTTATTTGAATCCATCTATAATAGACTACCTGATGAAATCAAAAAATCTATTGATGATTTGCTTGCAACTGCGCCAGGTGAACAGCGTTCATTATTCTACGCGCTCAAAGAATATCCTCCGTCGGCCACTATTACATCGATTCAACGTTACCTAGAAAAATATAAAATGCTTAACGATACAGGCGTAAGGCACGTTGAATCTCATATTTTTGATTCTGCCTTTATGGATTACTTGTACCAACTAACCAAACGCTACAATGCAAAGGATATTAAGCGTTTTAAGTCGCATAAGCGCTATGCTTTGATGCTTTGTTTTTTGCTAGAAACACGTAAGGTACTTTTAGATCACCTGATAAAAATGCACGACCAATACATTATGGATATCCTGCGTCAGTCGAAGAGGGCACATGAAAAAAAGCATCGTGAGCTAAGAAAGAAACAAAAGAAAGCCATTGATATTATGCTCAATGCCACGTATTTTATCCTGGATTGGCCAGATGAAAAACCATTGCATAAATTTGATTTTTGGCAGAACGTTGAAGAAAAGAAGCTCCTTGAATCAATAGAAGATCTTCATAGGTTCAAGTGGTTGGAAGAACGGGGGTATGGTGATATTTTGTTGGCCCGTTATCCCAGCTTTCGTAAATATTTTACTGACTTTGTATGCCTGCCATTCCAAGCAAAACCTGGCACAGAGCCTTTGTTAAAGGCCATTCACATTATTCGCCAATTAGATGCGGACGAGTTGAAAAATTTACCGGATAATGTGCCAACTTGCTTTATTCCCCATGAATTAAGGCGATCTTTAAAAGGTAAAAATGGTAAGGTTCAAAGAAACGCTTGGGAGCTGGGCATAGCAATAGCAATGAAGGATGCTTTGCGTTCAGGTGATTTATTTGTTCCTCAAAGCAAACAACATGTCTCTTTTTGGGATATGCTATTAAACCAAGAGCAATGGAAAACCACTAGAAAACAGGCATATGAGACCCTGAACCAACCTCCTCAACATGAGGTCAAAACCGCATTAACTTCACAATTTCATAAACATATATGCCAATGCGAGAAAGCGTTTCGTCAAGATACATTTGCCGAGATTCAAAACGGTCATTTAAAGCTGAAAAAGGATGATACAGTTGAGGTGTCAGGCGATGTGGGTAGGCTGCAGAAAGTCATTGATGCGAGCATGCCTTCCATTCGTATTGAGCAATTATTGCTAGAAGTGGATAGACAAACCAACTTTAGTCGCCATTTTATTCCGCTCCAGCAACATCATTCTAGACCAACACATTTTTATAAAACCTTAATTTCAGCATTAATATCGCAGGCTACAAATCTTGGTGTAGTGGCAATGAGTGCAAGTGTTAAAGGTATTAGCGTTGATATGCTGCGCCACGTGCTGCGTTCTTACATAAGAGAGGAGACCATCACTTCGGCTAGTGCTGAAATTGTTAATCAACACCACCAGTTACCATTTGCAGAAATATATGGAGCCAGTAAAGTTTCATCTTCTGATGCACAACGATTTAAGGTGAGGGCAGATAGTTTATTAGCGTCTTATTACCCCAGGTATTATGGATACTATGAAAAGGCTATTGGTATTTACACCCATGTTTCTGATCAATATTCTGTGTATAGCACCCAGGTGATTTCATGCAATCCAAGAGAGGCCCTGTATGTTCTGGATGGATTGTTAGAAAACAATACAATCTTAAAAATAAGAGAACATACCACCGATACTCATGGTTATACCGAAATTATTTTCGCTTTATGCCATCTTCTTGGCTACTATTTTATGCCAAGAATACGCGACTTAAAAGATCAGCAGCTCTATCGAGTCGATCGCAATGTGAACCATGGTGTTTTTACGCCATTACTGAATAAAACGGTTGATCTGAATATTATCGAAGAGCAATGGGATGCGATGATTCACGTTACTCAGTCGCTTAAAGAGAGAACAACACCTGCACACATTATAGTGCAACGTTTAACAAACAATTTTCCGTCAGACAGGTTATCAAAAGCATTTACCAATTTAGGTCGAATTATCAAGACTGAATATATCTTGCGATATATTACAGATAAGGAATTAAGGCGTACAGTGCAGTTGCAACTTAACAAAGGAGAGTACCGTCACAAATTGCCCCGTTGGATATTTTTTGCCAATCAGGGTGAATTTACCACTGGGGATTATGAGGAAATTATGAACAAGGCCACGGTATTGAGTTTGGTCTCTAACGCCATTTTGTATTGGAATACTTCTAGGATAAGCAACATCGTGCATAATCTCAGAAAACAAGGTGAAGCTATAGATGATGATACTTTGGCGCACATATCGCTATTGCCGTTTAAACATGTACTGCCTAATGGTACGTATTTTGTAGATGAAGAAATAAATGAAGAGGTCTGATTTCATTTGATCAATTTAAGGTCAGGTGATTTTCGCGCAGAAACTTACGGTTTGAAGACAGATAATTATGCTGAAACCGTAAGTTTCTGTTCAAATGCCCCCGCTAGTCCAGTATCTGAAATACTGTCGTCAATCTATGAGGCAGATTTTATAGCCTGTTCACATGGTGGCAGGCCGGGATGCTCGGCACACAATGCCGTGAGCACGGTAAAATACACCATATCCTCGCAAAAGGTATCATGGGTATATGAGGCGGATCTGAAGAACTTCTTCGGTAGCTTAGATCATGGATGGTTATTGCGTTTTGTCGAGCACCGGGTCAAAGACCCGCGAATACTGACACTGATTAGACGCTGGCTCAAAGCTGGTGTTATGGAAGGTGGCAGCCATGTTGCGAGCGAAAGAGGTACACCCCAGGGCGGTTCTATTAGCGTATTGTTGAGCAATATTTATCTGCACTATGTGCTTGACCTGTGGTTTGAGAAGGTTGTTAAACCACGACTAAAGGGGGAAGCATATTTATGTCGGTACTTAGATGACTTTGTGGTGTGCTTCCAGCTAAAGGAAGACGCGATAAAGTTTCAAACTGCTCTGCAGTACAGACTAATGAAATTTAAGCTTGAACTCGAACCGAGTAAGACGAGCTTGCTACCATTTGGTCGTTTCTCTGGGAGAGACCACAAAACCAAAGGTTCAAAGCCGCCGACGTTTGAGTTTCTGGGCTTTACGTTCTATGGTATCCACTTCGCTGCTGGCAACTATGCTGTTGGCTTGAAAACAGCCAAGTCTCGGTTGAACCGTAGCATGAATGCACTAAAGTGCAAGCTACAGAAGATGAGACACCTACCATTACGCGAACAGATTAAGCAGATAAACGCTCATCTTCGCGGTCATTATCAGTATTTTGGTGTACCATTCAACTCGCGCTCATTGGCACGGCTATATCGGTACACAATAAAGATGTGGCGTAAATCTCTAGGAAGGCGTAGCCAAAAAGGCCGCCTTAACTGGAAGAAATACAGCACTATCTTGCAGCACTATCCAGTGATGACGCCAAAGCTCAGGTATAATCACCTGAGCTTTCAATCAATGATGGTGACGTGAAACGAAGGTTGAACAGCCCGGTGCGGGAAAACCGCACGCCGGGTTGTGTGGGGTGCCGGCGAGGTAACTTTCCGGTATACCCGATTTGACCTTGGACTATAGACTAAGGTCTATATTGATAATGGGGATTTAATTAATAGGGATGATAAAACATGAACACAAAAGACCTAAAGAATATCGATAAGGCCTTGGGATTGATGGGTGAATTTGGCAAACTAAGTCACGGTACGAGCCAAAAAATAAATGCCATGCGGCAAGAAGCCATTTTCACTGATGGTGAAATTCCTGCCAGAGTGAAAGCATTGTTAGCTACCCTTTGGGGCGTGTGTGCCCGCTGTGAGCCTTGCTTAAAATACTACATACTGAAGGCAAAAGAGTTAGGTGCGACGGAAGCCGAAGTAACGGAAATACTGTCAGTCGCCTCGGCAATGGGTGGTTGCGTTGGCGAAATGTGGGCTTTAAAAGCCTATCAAGCTTATAAAGAAGGCGGCACAACCGATGAGGACTGTTGTGTTGTTGAGGAGTAGTCAATGACCAGATTAACCATTGGGCACGTGGCCAAACAGGTGGGTGTAACGCAGGATACCATTCGCCTTTATGAGCGCATGGGGTTAATTGAAGAGCCTAAACGCGCACCAAATGGATATCGGCAATACACAGAAGGTACCATCAACCGCTTACACTTTATTAAACGGGCTAAAACGATGGGATTTACCCTGAAGGAAATCGCTGAATTGTTAGCAATCCGTCGCACTTCTTATAAGACATGCCTTGCAGTTCGCCAGCAAGCAACAGAAAAGTTATCAGATGTGGAGACTAAGATAGCCGAATTACAAAGATTACAAGGGGCGCTGAAGAAAGTGATTGATACCTGTGAGCAGCAAAAACCAGACGGTGCGTGCCCTTTGTTAGGGCTATTAGAAAATTAATCCAAGAGGTGATGCATGAAAAATAGCAGATGGACAAAAGGGTCGATGTTTGCGGGCATCATCGCCGCCATAGTCGGATCATTATGTTGCATTGGGCCACTGATACTCATCACACTTGGTTTAGGTGGCGCATGGATTGGCACGCTAACCCAATTTCATGCGATTCACCCCTATGCAGCCATCGTAACAACAGGCTTTTTAGGATTTGCATTTTGGCGCCTTTATATTCAACCACCGGGCTGTCAAGAAAAAGGGACTTGCCACATTGAAAAATCATTAAAAATACAGCGAATCATCTTTTGGGTGGTCGTGGTGGTAGCCATACTGCTGTTGGCTTTTCCTTATTATGGGTAATGGTTACACCGGAAATCGACAGGATGGCCGCCTAATGAAGCTGTACACCGGGGCCAGGGTGAGTAGAACGGCCAGATCACTCCAACCGAACCCTCCTCAGAACCGGACTTGCGGAACTACCGCATCCGGCTCCCGATAGATCAGTGCCCCACACGTGTTCAGCGAGTAGGAAACATCGATATAGTTTTCCCAGCTTTTGGGAATCCTATTGCTTTAAGCAACAGATTGAATCGCGCCCAACTCATTGAGTGACGCCTACCTTTCCGGTTTAGCCATTTGAAGATAATACGCATGCAATGTTTTCTGAAAACATCTACTTTACGCTCGTTATCAGAGACGTTGTGGTAGTTGATCCAGCCTTTCACGACACGCATTACTGTTTTCAAGATTTCTCCTGTATGCTTCGTGTTTAGATTCTTCCAGAGAAATTCACGTAACCCTTTGAGTTTAGCTGTAAATCGATCACGACGACTTGTAAGTTTCAGTCGCCAAAATTCATTTCTGGCTTGTCCCCAATAGCATGTGAACCCTAAGAAATTAAACGTTGGTAAGCGCTTACCTTGCTTATGTGCTCGCTGTGCCGCACCAAGTCCAGCTGGAATAAGCTGCGACTTTTCTGCATGCATTTCCAGCCCATATTTGGCTAGCCGTTTAGGTAGTACATTGTAGAAGCGTTTTGCTTCTTCAGGTCGTTCAAATGTGTATACCAGGTGAGTCAGCGCCAGGAACTTCCCCCAACGCTGCTCTCAGAACTGCACGTGAACGTCTCCGCTCATGCAGTTCTGAGAGCAG
>JASBUO010000023.1 GCA_030147855.1 Gammaproteobacteria bacterium | reverse complement strand
TTGCGTCCGAGGGTTCAAGATTCGACTTTACGATTTCTGAGTTTCAAAAATCGCAGCATAACCTTCTGGGGCTTACTTTCGGTTTCCTTTGTAAATCTGTAACGATATTGTAGTATTTAAGGTTGTGCTTCTTCTGAGGAGTTGTCCTTGGGCCTAATTTACTTGCTCCTTTGTTCTTTCGCTTCACTGTTCTACTCCTGAACTTCGATAAGGTGTCCTTAAACAATCCAGATACTATGCGCTTCAACGTGAATTTTCCTCGATTACGGGTAAAAAAGGGCAATTGGCCGCAAAACTTGCTGAGTTACAACAAAAAATTGGCGAAACCGAACTCCAAATTAGCTCGATTAAAGACAAGCACCGAAAAAGCCTCCTCGATGAGCTCGATGACATCCAGAGAAAACTAAACGAAATACAAGAACGGCATAGAACAGGACAAGATGTTTTAAATAGAACAGAAATCCGCTCACCGATTGATGGTACCATTGTAAATCTTAAGTTTCACACCCAAGGCGGTATCATTAAGCCCGGTGAACCTATCATGGATATTGTGCCCAAACACGAAATCCTCATTATTGGCGCAAAACTAAGCCCGCTTGATATTGACGCGGTCCACCCAGGCTTAACTGCAAAAGTGATGTTAACAGGGCTTAGCCAACGTAATGCACCACGCCTGCTTGGCACAGTCTCGCACGTTTCTGCTGATGCTCTCACAGACCCAAACACACAAAAAACCTACTTTCAAATCAAAATTAGAATTTCTGAAGACGAGCTGAAAAAACTCAACCATATCACGCTATACCCCGGTATGCCGGCAGAAGCGATGATTATCACCAACAAAAGCTCACCTTGGTCATACTTTACAAAACCGATTGTTAAAAGCTTCGACCGCGCATTTCGTGAAGACTAGGGCGAATAATGATTTAAATTTATGCAGATAAGCTCATAGCGATATGTAAATTTGTAAGCATGGCCGTTCTATTCACATCATATTCGCTAAGTCTTAACCCGATATATCTTGTTCTTGGTCCTTTTCGCTTACAAATCGATACAAGTGCTCTACTTTGACTCGCTCCCTTGCTTTCTGTCTACCCTCTTCAACTATCTCAGAGATTGTAGCATTGCTTCTTGAGCATGTATTTGAATGACTCGGCCCGCATGAAGCGGGCCAAGCCGGTAGGTGGACGAAAGCTCACTGCCTGTTAAATCACGACATTGCTATCATCCAGTTCGCCTGATGACACACCCAGTAACGTGATGGTTTGATTGTTCAAGTTTGTTAAGTCAATCACCGCGTTACCGTCTGCGTTATCATAAATATCCACTTGGTCACTGCTTGTCCAGAACCGGGTTAGATCAACCGTATCTTGGGTTGCATCAAATCCGACAATGGTCTTGTTACTTCCCCAGTTCCAAGTGAAATTGAAGGTATCATGTACATTATCTGTCCCAACCAAATTGGTCTCATTGACATCATGGTTAATCGTGCCAAGCGAGTCATTCACTGGATCTTGTCCTACACCCGTGTTACCACCATCATCCACTGGTGGTGCTACAACACCTGAGTCACTCGCCCCATTAAAGGCGCCAGTCACCCCAATGAAGTTGTCAGCGGATAACACCGTACTCGATACCCCTTCTAAGGTGATCGTTTGATTATTCAATGCGCTTAGGTCAATTACCGCATCCCCACTCGCATTATCGTGAATATCAAACCCATCATAACTTGTCCAAAAAGATTGCAGGTTCAGTGCATCTTGTTGAACATCAAAGTTGCTAATGACTTCATTCGCACCCCAATTCCATGTGAAGGAGTACTCGTGCCCATTTGTACCTGCGCCATCATTTACAGGTGGCGTTGTGTCTATAGGTGTATCATCAACAACCGGTGGTTCCGTAACCACATCGTCATCAATGCCTCCGTCATCGACTGGTGTTGAACCAGAAACAGACTGCCAATCACCTGATACCCCGAAAAAATTATCCGCAGACAAGTCTGCTACAGACACATTTTCCAAAGTAATCGTTTGGTTATTGAGTCCTGTCAAATCAATCACGGCATTGCCAGCCGCATCATCATATAGGTTGATTTCGTCAAAACTGGTCCAGAAGTTTTTCAAATCCACTTTATCTTCAGAGGCATCGAAGCCTGAAATCACATCTTGCGCCCCCCAATTCCAAGTGTACGAGAAGCTATCACCTGACATGGTGCCATGCTGTGTGTCTCCGGGTGGCGTATCTCCCACAACAGGCGGTGTTGTGACATCATCTCCTGAGCCGCTATCAGCAGGTGGCGTATAGTCCGTATCGACACCAAAGTGAACGGTTGCAAAGTCAACAGGTGCTTTGACAAACTGTGCCGAACTCAATTCACTGACAGGAATGTCTTCTAAAATCACTCGTTGATTATTGCCCACCACTTCAATCACTGATGAACCTTGCTCTTCATAAATATCCAAGTTGTTGCTGGCAAACGCATAATTTAAGTCGATTAAATCATGCTTTACATTGAAGTTATCAATGATGGTATCCCCACTGTTGGCATTCCACGATATTTTATAAGGGCCGTACACAAACTGACTTGCAGACAAATCAGCCGCGCTCACTCCCGCTAAAGTTAAAGTTTGGCCATTAGGAAACCCCACCACACTGTCGCCATTCACATCAGATATACTTAAATTTTCTACAGTGATACCCGGAAAGTTCGACAAAGAAATCACATCGCTTGCGACATCAAAGTCAGTTACGGTGTCATTGCCGTCAGCACGATTCGCGATGATAATTTTATCCTCCCCACCGCCTGTCGTAATGATGTTGTCACCCCCTTCTCCTGCGAAAGTTTCACTGTAGTCACTTCCCATGAGGTGGTCGTCAGCATCCGTACCAAATGGTGAGTTATAGCCCCCAAACTTATCCATGTAGAATAAGATGTTGGTTCCATACTCATCGCTGGATGCGACATTATTTAACAGCAATTGGGCGACACCACCAGGTCCTTGTAAATGTGCGCTGGCTAAAATACCAGACATTGTTACCGTTGCCACATGTGCCTCGCCAAGCCTGGTATAGGCAAACTCCTGCCCAATAAAATCATCAATGGTCTTACCCGCTTGACCCAAATACTGGTCAATCACCCCCATATTCATGGTAAAAGCTTCTCGAATTGCTAACTCTTGCACTTCACTCATGAAGTCTTCTTTACTGTATACACCATTCTTACCTGTCCACTCTCCTTGCCATTCGTTAGTTGCTGTCGTACCATAATACCCTGTGGGCGCAGGCACGTAGTAACCTAAGTCAATTAATAATGGCTCACCAAATTGATATTTCCCCATAAAACCTAGCGTATTATGTACATGGTACTGTAAATCGGCTAAGTCTGCGGGGTTGTTGAAATCAACCGTTGCAGGGTCGACGTTCCCGTATTGCGGGTCAAAAACTCGTAAATACTGTAGAGAAGCCTGCGTTTGCGGTTGTGTTGTATCGATACCGGATTCGAAAGCTGCTAATGCAGTCGTAAACTCGGTAAAGTTCCCCATACTCATGGTACACCTACCTTGCAAACAAAATGCTTACATTTGTCAAGCTCCCTCTGATTTAGGCGCAATCAAACGCCATAGTCCTTAGTTACAGTATAGTGTTGACCTCATTAATTGTCAAATTAAAAATCAAGTTGGTTAATTGAATTGCTATTGTGCGTAATTTAGGCTTTTGGTGAGGCACCATCGGCCTAAAGCGTATTGGCAATTGGCTGAAAGACCTGGAACCCATTTTTTCGTCCCTATGTACCGCGCTTTATGTGCGGACCGCAATAATTTTCCATTTTAAGTTCACATTAAAAGCCAATCAATGTTAGATTGTTTTACTGAAGGAATCTTGCTTTTTAAAAAAAACGGACGTCAGGCCAAGTATTAATGAAGAACCTTATCAAAATCGCGCTACAAAAACCTTACACCTTTGTGGTTCTTGCGATTTTAATTCTCATTATGGGCATGCGCTCAATCTATACATCTTCTACCGACGTATTTCCTGACATCAAAATACCAGTGGTCGCGGTCGTTTGGTCATACTCTGGCTTACTCCCAAGTGATGTATCAGGAAGGATTACCTTTCTGCATGAAAGGGCCATTACGCGAACTGTTGAAGGCGTACAAAAAATAGAAAGTAACTCATATTACGGCATCAGTATTATCAAAGTTTTTCTACAACCAGGTGTTAATGTTGCAAAAGCAGAAGCTGAAATTACAGCGATTTCACAAAATGTTATCAAAATTTTACCACCTGATATCTCCCCCCCCATGGTTATGAAGCTATCCCCATCCTCCGTGCCAGTTGCCATGCTTGAAATAGCATCCGATACACTTTCAAGAGCCGAACTATATAACATCGCAACCACTAAAATTAGACCACAGCTTGTCACAATTAAAGGCGCTATATTACCGCTGCCTTACGGTGGCACCACAAGACAAGTCATGATTTCACTAGACCCACAAAAGCTGTATGCCAAAAACATGACAGCCTACGACGTACTCACAAAACTCCAAGAACAAAACTTAATTCTGCCCGCAGGCTCAGAAAAAATTAACACTATCCAATGGATGGTTAAAAACAATGCAGCCCCTTTAAAAGTATCAGACTTCAATAAACTACCCATTAAAACGATTGAGGGCGCAACCGTATTTTTACGCGACGTTGGCTATACCTCGCTTTCAGGCGCCCCTCAGCAAAACTCAGTCCTTGTCGATGGCAAGCAAGCCATCATGCTCGTTGTCATGAAAAGCAGTGAAGTTTCAACCCTTTCCGTGGTTGATGGCGTCAAAAAAGCGATTCCCAAAATTGAAAAAACACTGGGGGGAAATGTCAAAATTAGCATTTTGAATGATGCTGCAAAATTTGTGAAAGATTCTATCAAAGAAGTTGTACAAGAAATGTTAACAGCCACCTTCCTAACAGGGCTTGTTGTGCTTTTGTTTATTGGCTCTTGGCGCTCAACCATTATTATCTCTTGTTCTATCCCTCTCTCAATTTTAACTGCCATCATCTCCCTGCAACTGTCAAACGAAACGATTAATGTGATGACTTTAGGCGGCCTTGCATTAGCAGTTGGTATTTTAGTCGATAATGCGACCGTGATGATTGAAAATATCCACTCGCACCTCGCCATGAAAAAGCCTAAAAAAGACGCTATTATTGATGCCGCTAATCAAATTATCATCCCAACCTTTGTCTCAACACTTTGTATTACTCTTGCATGGATGCCGTTATTTGGCATTACGGGCATTTCAGGGTTTCTATTTAAACCCATGGCACTTGCCATTATGTTTGCTATGGCAGCATCCTTTATGCTGTCTATTACACTGGTACCCACCATGGCTGACTACTTGTTAAAGGAGCATGAAGCACCTTCTGACACGCCACCTAGAAATAAACTCATGGCACACTTTATTGCATTCCAAGCAACATTTGAAGCCCAGTTTGATGTGTTCAAAGAAAAATATCGTGATATGCTAGAAACACTCATCAAGCACCGTAAAGCCTTTATTATTTATTTTGTTGGCTTTTGTGCACTGGCATCAATGCTTTTTTTTGTGAATGGCCAAGATTTCTTCCCTGAAATTAAATCGGGTGACTTGCAAATGCACTTGCGCGCCCCACTTGGAACACGGGTGGGCACATCTGGTGAAATCGCATCTTACGTATCACAAGACATCAAAAAATTACTCCCAGGCCAAGTTGAAAAAGTCATTAGCAATTGTGGCTTGCCAGTTGGCCCACATAATCTCGCATTCATTCCAACACCAACCATTGGCTCACAAGATTGTGACTTAACCATCACGCTACGCAATAAAGAATCGCCCGTATGGACCTACCGCAACATCTTAAGAAAAGGGCTCAAAGAGAAATATCCAGGCACTATCTTTACATTCCAACCTGCTGATTTAACAGCAAAAATCATTAACTTTGGTTCGCCTGCACCGATTGATGTCCATGTGGTAGGATACAACATGGGTGAGAATTATGAATACGCAAAAATGCTTGCTGAACAGTTTCGCGTCATACCAGGGGCCACAGACGTCTCTGTACAACAAACGCTTTCAACACCCACCCTGCTTACCAATGCAGACCGAACACTTGGCCTTAATGTGGCATTGACTGAGAAAGACATTGCCTTAAACATGATTTTAGCAACCGCCGGAAGCCAGCAGTTTTTCCAACAGTATTGGCTCAATCACGAATCAGGCATTGCATATCGGCTCAATCTGTACACGCCACAATACATCATGCACAGCCTCAATAACTTATTGGGTGTGCCTGTTAAAAAAACAGAAAACGATAGTAACCTCGAAAGTATACAGCTTGCAGGAAACATCACAGACATCAAATTTGTCGGAACGCCTGGGGTTATTTCGCATCAAAATGTCATGCCCTTGTTTGATGTTTATGTCTCAACAGAAGGTAGAGATTTAGGTGGTGTTTTAAAAGATGTACAAAGAGCCATTCAAAAAACCATCCATAAAAAACCTAAAAAAGCGACCGTTGAAGTCCATGGACAGTCCACCACCATGAAAAGCGCTTACGCAGAGCTGCTCGTTGGCTTCGTATTTGCGATTGTGCTGATTTACTTATTGATTGTAGTGAACTTCCAGTCTTGGGCCGATCCTTTTATTATCTTGACAGGCCTAATCGGTGCCATCGCAGGCACCGCCTTGTTTTTATTTTTAACACGCACTAACTTATCCGTGCCCGCATTAACAGGGCTCATTATGTCTTTAGGTACCGCAACCGCAAACTCTATTCTTGTCGTTGCCTACGCGCGCGAAAGAATGGCAGAACACCAAGATCCTATTAAAGCCGCTATTGAGTCAGGCTATGCACGTATTCGCCCGGTTCTCATGACAGCTTCTGCTATGATAATTGGCATGGCGCCTATGTCTTTAAGTAATACAACCAATGCGCCACTAGGAAAAGCCGTTATTGGTGGCCTCATTCTTGCAACCTTTACAACCCTATTTTTTGTCCCTTGTATTTATACGGTGGTTTACCGAAAATATGAGAAGCCATAAGGAACGGTATTGTGGATAAAACCTTTTTCAAAAAATACATACAGGGTCTCTCAAAAAAGCTAGCACTATACAAGGCAAAACTGCCCCCTCTTCTTCACACATACCGTATCAGGCTATATCACTTAATCAAGCAAAACAAACGTATTTCAGCCGTGATTATTGTGCTCCTCGCATGGCTTTTTTTAGTGTTTGTGATGCGTAGCTATGACATGCATCAATTAAAAAAAGCGGCACTCGCAGAAGAAATATTTTCTGCCTCAATCGTTCAACCGAAAAAAAATACCAGTGTTGAAAGCATCGAACTGCCAGGCAACATCATGGCTTGGAACCAGTCCTACATTTACTCTCGGGTCAATGGATATATTAAAGCCTGGTATACCGACTATGGTGCAAGCGTTGAAAAAGGCGAAGTCATGGCACGAGTTAGAACCCCTATCTTAAACGCACGTTACGGACAAGCAAAAGCTGACATGAAATCTCAAGAGGCCATTTACAAGCTGGCAGAATTAACCGCCAACCGATACATCGCCATGAAAAAATCGAAAGCAGTTTCGATTCAGTCTATTTCTGTTAAAGAAGCACATTTAAAAGCAGAAAAAGCAAAGTTTAATGCAGCCGAATATCGTGTCAAAACACTTGGAGAACGACTTAAATTTAAAACCATTGTGGCCCCCTTCTCAGGCATTGTGATTTCGCGAAACATTAACCTCGGAGACTACGTGAGCAAGCAAGGTAATGTAGAAGAGCAAAGCCCTAAGCCAACACACCTTTTTATTGTTGCAGATATTGAGAAAGTGCGTTTATTTGTATCCATTCCTGAGCGATTTGGGCGGTTTTTAGAACCTGGCTTTAAAGCAGATGTGGTTTTTCCACAGTATCCAAATCGGCATTATGAAGCAAAATTTTTAACTTCCGCCAAAGCTTTTGACCCCCAAACCCGAACCGTGGTCACCGAGTTTGTAATGGAAAATGAAGATCACTCCATATGGCCAGGCTCCTATGCAACCGTCACTATATCGGCCAAAACCAAATCAGACTTATTATCTCTCCCAACAACTGCCATGATATTTGATGCGCATGGCACACGCGTTGCAACTATTGATAAGCATAACAAAGTGCACTTTAAAGACATTAAAGTTGCACAATTAAGACAACGCACCGTAGAAGTGCTTGAGGGGATATCCCCTACAGATAGAGTGATTAATAGTCCAAATTTAGGGATGCTTGAGGGCAGTAAAGTCAATATTGTGACACCCGTAACCGGTTACCTTCAATAGGAAGCGGGGAATGAAAACGTTAAAAAAACAGCCAAACAATGTACAAAGCAAGTATCCTAGGAAAGCAACTTTTTTCCGTGCGCTCTTAGCACTCTTGATAATGGGTGTATTGTCTGCCTGCTCGTCCAATCAATCACCCCATAAAAGAGATATCATTGACTTATCTCCTGAGTACGACCCTCCAAAACTGATCGTACCAAGAGACTGGCGAGGACAAAGCCCTTTCAGGTTGGCAAGCCCCAAAGACAACACTTACAACGGTCAGTGGTGGAAAATTTTTCACGACCCCACCTTAAATCAGTTACAAGAAAAATTTCATGAAAGTAACCCAACACTGCAAGCTGCGGCAGAGCGTTTTATCCAATCGCGCTATGAAATGATGAAGGCACGCTCTATGTACTTACCACACATTGGTATTAAAGGTTTTTATGACCAAAACCAACGTTCTGTCGATGACTTAATGCATGGAGAAGTCAACGAGTTTGCCTTTGGCAATACATCGTCTTTTATGGGACCTTTATCTTGGGAGCCTGATATTTTTTCAAGATACAGAAATGAAACTAATATTCGCGTATTTCAAGCACAAGGCTCTGCCGCACACTATGGCGCGATTCGCTTATTACTACAAACAGAGCTCACTGCAAACTATTATATTTTGCGGGCACTCGATGCCAAAAATGCTGTCTATTTACAATCCATTGCTTATTACAAAAAGTCACTCGACTTAGTCACCATTCAATTCAAAGGCAATCTAGCCTCAAGAATCGATGTAATGCGTGCAAAATTTTTACTTGCAGGCACCCAATCTAAACAACTCGATGTTGAAGCAGAGCGACAAGTGGTTGAGCAGTCCATTGCAGCACTTTTAAATATTTCACCATCTACTTTCAGCATTAAGCCCGTGAAAACACTCACTATCCCTAAAATTACCATTCCTAATGTTTTACCAGCTGAATTATTAGAAAGAAGACCTGATATTGCTGACTTAGAAAGAAAAATGGCACAGGCTAACAAAGCCATTGGGATTGCACGTGCGGCTTTCTTTCCTCAAATCAATTTAAATGGCAGTAGCAGTGTTTTCCTACTCACCCAAATCTCTAACCCTGTCTGGGCATTTGGAACCATTCTTGATTATCACATCTTTAAAGCAGGATACAGAAGAGCGCAACTACAAAAATCTTGGTCTGTCTACAGACAAACACTCAATAACTACCGCGAAGGTATTCTTACAGCCTTTAAAGAAGTGGAGCACGGTTTGAGTAAAACCAATCTCATTAATCAATCGCTTGGACGACAAAAAGAAGCGGTTGACGCAGCATTTCAAACCCAGCAACTTACCATGGATTTATTCCAAGGCAAGCTCGCATCATCTCTTGATTTGCTCTATGCCGAGCTCAACACACTTGAAGCACGTATCCATGAAGTCGAAATTAAACAAAACCTAATGGTTGCAACGGTATACTTGGTAAAAGCATTGGGGGGTGGTTGGAATCAGCGTACGCAACTACCTAGAGATGAGCAAATTCCAGCCTTTGGGCTCTTCCAGTACAATAAGCTTGGAGAAATAGAGCCAGTTGTTGGTATTAAAAAGTCTGAGCCAACACAACAAGTGAATTTAATTGGAGGCTATTAACTAACTTTTGTAGTATCCCCAAGTTGCTGACGCTCAATGGCATCCAACGCAACTGTTATTTGGTGAAAAATCGTTTTAAAAGCATCCCTTTTAATGATCACTTGTGCTTTAACAGCCGAAGCACGTGTTGCATGAAACGCAGCTTCAATTGCATCCAGTGCCTTAACCGTTTCATCAGGCGTTGCATAAAAAGGTTTTGAGTCCATTATTGCATCGATATCCCCGCCAGAAGTAGAGACTTCTTCAAGCACCTCATTCATTAAGCTTGCACAAGAATATAAAGCCTTTAAGGCCTCTGTTGCCTTCACCCTATCTACTTCATCAGGAATGAATTTATCAATAAGTATCCCTAACTTTTCATTCAAATCCTCAATATCTTTTTTAAGCTGTGTCATAGCAACCCCAAATAATAATATATTTTTAGAGCATACAAATTAATTTTAGAACATTTTGGGGAATTGTTATGGCAATCGCAGATACTTGCAGAAAACAACTCTGATGCGTCACAATAACACTGTATGGCTTCAACGGAGATACAGCTTGAAAGGACCCATAAAGTTATTGTGTTGCATGTTGTTCTTCATATCTGCAGCAACCATCACACATGCAGAGACGGACCCACACTCCGAGTTCAATGTCAAGCGAGCACACCTTAAATTAGACACCTTTGAAGCACGTATTGATGAAGGTACTATTAAATATGAACAACTCGATAAGATGAGAGAAGCGGTCATCATTCTCAGTAAACAAGCTGAAAACTGTATCAAAAAGAATAAAAAAGATTTATCCCAATTAGATGCACTGTCATCATCAGCGGATGGTTCAGAAGCGCTCTCAAACGAGCAAGCAACTACTGATTTTCTAACACAAGAAAAAATTAAAACAAGAGAAACCTTGTCTGACTGTAAATTACTACTCTATGAGGCACAGAAGCTTGAGAAAAAAATTAAACATGCTGCCGATAGCACCAGGGTATCGCGTACTTTCGTCAGAACACTTCCTATATGGAAAATCAAAAATAAACCAAGCCTTTTTACTCTGCCACAATACAACTTAGCCAAGCTCTACGAATTAACGGGCATTAAGCTGTTTTTTGTTAAAAGCAAGCTCGCAAACTTGCTACTAAAACTACTATGCGCCTTGTTGATAGCCTACTTCATTTACCGCCCCATAAGTAAATTACTGAAGCGTCATAAGCGCACAGCTCCCCTCACCAAACCAATTGCCTTGTATGCGCCTTTCATACTTATTCTCTTTGCAGTCGGGAAGTTTTTACTTCTTCAATCAAAGAATATTTATCCCCAACCCTTAATCATTGATATCGTTCAAGACCTTAGAAACTCTTTTTGCATGCTATTGTTTATTGATGTTAATTACATATTATTTTCATACAAAAAAAAGAAAACCATAAAAAATCAAACCCAAAAAGTCAGAAGATCGGCCATCGTACTCACTGCTTTACTTGTGCTTGGCAGCATCATCGGCGCCCTAAGCCCTACAGAAGTCATTGCCGCTTACAATCTAACTGGCTTTCTATTGCTTTACTTCTTTTTCATCACCATCACATTTTTATGGGGGCTCAATGCAGGTCTTAAGCTTTGTGTACACTACAAACTATTTTCAAAACTCAAAAGTCGACTGATTAAAAGTGCTATTTTCTGCTTTTTTCTAAGCCTTGCAGTCGCAGCAGGCATTGGATATGACATGGCGGCGATATTCATTACTGACCATATCATAAGGACTGTACTACTTGTGTTTGCCTTTTCAGAAACCATCTATTTTATATGGACTTACTCACGTATCCTCAACGATAAAACTCACCCATTATCCCTTAAGTTTCACCAATGGGTGGGTTTAAAACCCAACAAAAACTTTGTTGAAGTGACCATTTTAAAGTTTTTGCTGATACTTGGTTTTACACGCGCATTTTTTAAGTTTTTCTTATGGCTTTGGGGTTTACCTGCTTACTACCTTTCCAATCTACTCGACTATTTTGAAAACGACATTTACATATTCGATATTCAAATTAATCTGATTGGTATCTTGCGAGGTTTAACAGTTTTTTGCGCCATCATCATTTTAGGTCGCATACTCGGTGCATTGTTTGCACGTAAAAATGCTGCTTTCGAACAAAAGAATGCGCGTATTACCATCATTACCCTCACCAACTACATTGCTTTTGTCATAGCAGTTATTGTTGCTCTTCTTGTTATTGGCGTGAATTTAAGCGGATTCGCACTGGTTGCAAGCGCACTCTCTGTTGGGATTGGTTTTGGTCTAAAAGGCATCGCGGCAGATTTAATCAGTGGGCTTATCTTACTCTTAAGTAAACCCCTGCGCCCGGGCGATCACATTGAAATCAAAGAAATTGAAGGCTTTATTTCAAAAATTCGTCTACTTTCTACAGAAATTCGAACGTTGGCTGAAGCCAATGTTATTTTGCCAAACTCATCTCTGCTCAGCCAATCTGTTATCAATTATACTTATAAAAATAAGCGCACCCGCACTACAACCAATATCATGTTAAAAGACATTGCCGACGTAAAGCGTGCCAAAGCACTCATGTTAAAAGTTGCTAATAATCATCCCGATATTCATCAGGATGAAAAAAATAAGCCTAAAGTGATGGTTGATCTCCGCCCAGACAAAACCGCCATGAGTATTGTACTAACACTCTGGTGCATTATTAAAGATGCAGACGACAGGTATGGCATTAACAGTGATATTAATGCTAAGGTCCTCGCAGCTATTGAAAAAGCCGAAATTCCATTAAAACTATGACCGAACTCAATCAAAAAGCATTAAGTGCTTTGCTACATAAGCTAGAAAGCATTCCTGAGGATAACGATCTTACCAACAAAATCGACAGAGAGTTCTACACGGGTGTCATTGCTCTACTAAGAGAAGAACTAAACGCTGCAGAAAATGCATTTCTTACTGTGCTCTCGCTAGATGCCGCACATGCCGATGCACGTACCAACTTAGGTGTTATTGCTCTCAGACGAGGACAACCCCAACAGGCCATTACCTATTTTAGTGAAGCACTCGGCTTTGATGAAACACATGAAAATGCACGCAACAATCTTGCTGCAACCTTCATACATCACAATCGCTTTGAAAATGCCCGCACACATTACGCCATTTTAATTAAAGATCACCCAAATAACCCTGAGTATCACTATAATGCAGGCGTTGCTGATATGGCGCTCGGGCACCTCAATGAAGCGCGCGCGCAATTTAAATCGGTACTCACGCAAAACCCAAATCATGCACCATCGCTCACAAATCTCGCAAGCATTGCTTCTCGTCTCAATCAAACAGCTTCTGCTGTGCGTTATTTAAAGCGCGCAACCAAGGCAAACCCCAATGATAAAAGTAGTGCCTTTATGCTAGACGCACTCACACAAAGTCATGCCAAGCACGAAGCGTCTCCTGAGTATGCCAAGAACTTATTTGACAATTACGCGCTGCATTATGAAAAACATATGCAAGATACATTAAGCTACAGCGTACCTCACCACATTGCACAACACTTACATCAGATTCTTCCCAGTACAACACTCACCACACAGGATACCCCGCTACAAGTAGACCGCGCACTCGATTTGGGCTGTGGCACAGGGCTCAGTGGTATTATATTACGTGAACTAAGTCATCATTTAACGGGCGTTGACCTCTCTTCTAAAATGCTTGAAGAAGCAAGACAAAAAAGTATTTACGACGCGCTTTATGAATCAGATATGATCATGTTTCTAAATAAGCTTCACGCCGCATTCTCACTCATCGTGGCAGCTGACGTTCTACCTTATTTAGGAGAACTTGATACACTTTTTAAAGCCATTCAAAAAAATATGGCCCCTTCAGGCTTGTTCTTATTCACCACAGAAATCAGCGACACATCCGAGTGGACCCTTCAAAAAACAGCACGCTTTGCACACCATCCTGATTACATTATATCTCTTGCCAAACAGTATCAGTTTAACATCCTTGAACAAAAAACCTTTGTTGCACGACAGCAAGATGATGAAGGATTGAAAGTCACCTTATATGTATTACAATCTAGGACCTGTTAACCTTTCCTTCCGCCTACTTGGCCCTATTTAAAGCTAATTTCTGGATAAAAAAATCTAATTTGGCACAATTTATGAGCGCATCTTTGCGAGAAATTCAAGTGCTGCGCTGCAGGGCGAAGCACTCTAAGGGGTTTCACGAACCGCGTTCAAATATCATGCTTTGCTAAAAAATTGCCCATGTAATCCCATTGGCAAGTGCACCGGCAAATACACTTCAGCTAATTGCTGCATGTCTCGCGCGTCAATCACCAGCAACGAAGAACACTGTGTCGTTGCATTATAAGCAATACACAATAGAACCCCTTCGTCTTCTTGGGTAGCACGAGGTGCCGCAACAAACACCGCCTCCCCCATTAAATAGTGAGGTTTTTCAAGTCGACAAGATTTCCTCGCATGTAAATCAAATTTTTGAATGCCATCAAAAAATCGCGCTGTTTTACTCTGAATAATACTCGTATACACAAATTGATACACTGTATGCGCACTCTCATTTATACGGGGAAACTCTTGTTGAGTAGCCGATAACACCTCATGCATACAGTGCCCTATTTTAGGTGTCAATTCAAAACGCACCAACTCTCCCGATGGCAGTACGGGATGCGAAGCTCTTAAATTATCTAAATACAATAAATCATATGGATTATGTGCAGGGTGACACACCAAGTCTAAAAATATTTTGTCACGTACCTCATACGCATTCACACTATGCAAGCACACAAAGGGCAACTCAGCTGGCATTTCTGTAATACAACCCTCTTTTCGGTGAATGAGTATAAAAGAGGCCTGCTGATTTTTTGATGTCTCTAAACTCAAATTAAATGGCACACCAAACAAAAGCTTTATGGGATGCACAACAAGAGAGCTTTTTAACAAAATAATATAATTAGATGTTACACAAAAACTGTGCATATAGAATAAGTACTCAGACCGATATGTTTGTATCAACATCCGCTCATTCGTACCAGGTGATACTTGATACACGTGATAAGAAACAAAGCGCCCTATATCAATGGCAACATTAATCACATCACCTGTAACATGATCGACATACGGGTGTGCCGTTGTCAGTGGCCCTTTCATTGCATCATCAAACGCAAACAGCTCCAGTGTATCTAAATTTTTTAAGTCCAGTGCCCACATATGCTGACTTTCTGTCAATGCTACATGTGTATCTGAAAATCTCGCTATATTCACATTACAATTATCATAAAGAACGCCTTTAATAGCATGCATGAGACCATTCATAAGGCGCTTTGGCAAAAACGTATCTTTATAGGTTGCAAACTCACTTGTATATAACTGTCCTGTACGCTCTGCATGCGTATATTGCAGGCTACGTAAAAATTGATTTTGAAAATGAACATGTCCTTCATAAAACTCAAACTTTTTCAGCATGGCAAAGCCATCGAACCAATGCTTAAGCTGAAAGTCTCCTACCTCAAATTGAGCCGGTCCATTACTCAAAAAAGTGCCAGAAAGCCACGTTGGAATCGTGCCTTCCACCTGAGGTGTATTTAATTTCAATTCCTGATATTGTGAATCAAATATAAATGCCATCGTTCCTCTTTAACCAGGCGCTAAGCGTCATTTTCCACTTCAATTGCCTTCGGTTGATAGTGACGCATAACCAGCACAAAAAAGAGTGGCGTAAATAACGTTGCTAAGCAGGTTGAGCCCAGCATGCCGCCAATAATACCGGTTCCAACCGAGTGCTGTGCATGCGCACCAGCACCCGTTGCCATCACCAGCGGTACTGCTCCAAAGATAAAGGCAAGCGATGTCATCACAATGGGTCGAAAACGAATTTGAGCTGCATGCATAGCGGCTTCTATTTGGGTCATCTCGCCTGTGCGCAATTTATCATAAGCCGCCTCCACAATAAGAATCACATTCTTTGCAGACAACCCAATTAATGCGAGCAAACTGATTTGGAAATAAATATCGTTTGGTTTTTGGAAAATAAATAAAGCAAACATCGCACCAAATAAAGCACAAGGCAGCGCAAATAGCACTACGCATGGTAAAGACCAACGTTCATAAAGCGCACTTAAAATTAAAAAGACCATGATGAGTCCAAACACCACCGCAGCAACCGACTTATTGCCGGCAAGGTTTTCTTGGTAAGAGGGACCAAACCACTGCACTGAGTATTTCTTACCGACTACTCTAGGTGCTGCATCACGAATGGCATCCATCACTTCCCCTTGGGTATGCCCATGTGCAACATCAGGATTCACCACAATCTGACTGGCCAAGAAGTCGTTCAACCGTGTCACGACCTCAGGTCCCGTTTTATATTGCACTGAAGCAAGACTGCCAATTGGAACCATTGAGCCATCTTTTGCTTTCACATAAATGGTTTCCATCAGCTCTGGCACACTACGATAGCGATATTCACTTTGTAAAATCACCCAGTATAAGTTATTCCACTTTGTGAAAAAGTTAATATAAAAATTACCATAAGAAGACTGCAGTGCATGAAAGATATCTTCATATTTCACACCATATAAGTAAGTTTTACGTGCATCAACATCAATGTAGAGCTGCGGCACATCTACTTCATAAAACTGCTGTGCACTCGCAACAGATGGATAATGCTTTTCCAGATAATCGACTAGTTTTTTGGAGTCTTCATACATCGCTTTCACTGTTACAGGCTGCCTTGCCTGCAGATAAAAAGTAACGCCTCCAAGCGGACTCATCCCTCGAATCGGTGGCTGATTAAACGCAAGCCCATTAATATCTTTATCTGCGTTGTTTATCTTCATAGTCGCAGCAATAGCTGCATTTACATCTTGACGCTTGCCAGGCCTATCAGCATAGGGCTTTAACAGGGAGTTTAAAGTAGCTGTATTAGTTTTATTACTATTATTATCTGCAATATCTCGCCCCACCATAATCCCTATTCTATCCATATAGGGAAGCTCCATCATTTTTCTTGCAATTTTTTTCGCCTGAGTGCCCGTATAATCGAGAGAGCCTGCCGAAATGACTTGTAGCCGATTGTAGAAATATCCCATATCTTCCAAAGGAACCAATGATGTTGGAATGTTAACAAATAGCAGCAACACCAGCATACAAATGCCTCCCCAAAGCATCAATGTCTTTTGAACATGCGACACTGTCCATGTAATCACTTGCAAGTATTTTTCTGTAATATAAGCAAACCCTTTATCAAAGTTTCGAAAGAAAATATTTTTTTTCTCCTCCTTTGAATAATCAATGTTTTTAAGAAAAATAGCACATAACGTTGGTGTGAGTGTCAGTGCGACAAGGCCTGATAAGGTTACAGAAATCGCAATAGTCACTGCAAACTGCTTCATCAATACACCACTGAATCCACCCAAAAAGGTTACTGGAATAAAAACAGCATTCAGCACTAACACAATTGCCATCACAGGCGCTGCAACTTCTTTCATTGCAGCAATTGCAGCATTGGTTGAGCTACATTTTGTTTCCTTCATGATGCGCTCAGTGCACTCAAGTACCACAATTGCATCATCAACTACCATCCCAATGGCAAGCACCATACCAAACAAGGTCATCGTGTTAATGGAAAATCCTAAAATGTAGGTAAACGCAAACGCCCCAATAATTGACACGGGGATCGCCAAAATAGGACTAATAGTGCCACGAAAGTTTTGAATAAATAGCATCACCACAACAAACACCAGGGCAAAAGCAATCAGTAATGTGCTCACAACGGCTTGGACTGATAATAAAATAAATTGGGAAGAATCATATAAGTTAAAAAACTCAATTCCACTTGGCATATGCGCCTTAATTTTATTGAGCGCCTTTGCAATTTCACTTTTAACATAAATCTGATTAGAGCCTGGAATTAAATACACCAACAGTGCTGTTGCTTTATGTTCATGCACCTTATTATGTTTATCTTTATCCATAAAATAAAAGTAAGTTACATAACTTTGTGCATCCATTTTAACGTCTGCAACATCGCCAACCTTGACCACTTGAACACCATCTTGCGTTGCACGAATCACCGTGTCCTTCAGTTGTTGGATGCGCTTATAAAAACCAGGGGGATTAATCACAAAGTTAAACCGCTCATGCGACTTCATTGGCTCCATGGCATTCTGTCCAATGGCATACTGCATATTTTGATCGTTCACTGCATCTACAATATCTTTTGTGTTGACCTTGTAATAATTCATTTTGTTCGTATCTAAGATGGCACGCATTGCGTACACGCGCTCACCGTGTAACAGTGCCACACCAACGCCACGTACCTGCGAGATAATCGGATAGATATAGCGCACTACATAATTACTAATATACGTGTTATCAGGCGTGCCTGTTTTGGAGTAAAACGGAATTACAAGGAACAAATCAGGATTCATCATCCGTACGGTAATCCCTTGTTGCTGTACCTGAAATGGTAGTTGCGGCATAGCGGTACTAATACGGTTTAATACATCGGCCTCGACCATTTCTAAATCGGTCCCAACCTCAAAATAAATATTTAAAACATAGGTACTGTTGCCTGTTGAAGAAGAAGATTGCATATAAATCATATGAGCAACTCCCGACATCTGAAACTCAATGGGTGCTGCAACCGCCTCGGCAATCGCTTCACTACTTGCACCAGGAAAAACAGCCGTCACGCTAAGGGTTGGTGGAACAATATTAGGGTATTGCTCAACAGCTGAGCCATAAATTGCAACAAGCCCCCCAATGACCAAAACAATTGCAATAACACACGATAAGACAGGACGCATAATGAAATAACGACAAAACATCAGCTAGCCACCTTCATTTTGTCGACAATTACAGATTGTCCAGAGCTGATGCGAATGTTTCCTTTAGTCACTACAACATCGCCATCGTCTAACCCATCCTTAATCATCCAGCGTCCTTTGCCATACATTTTTCCGGGCTTTATATACCGCTTAATTGCTTTTTTATCTTGCACTACATAGACATAGTGCCCCATATCACTCTGCATCACTGCTGCTTGTGGGAGGCTTATCATATTTAGGTAGCGTACCCCCTTAATGAAGACGGTAACATATTGCCCTGCCAATAATTTGTTTCTTAACAAACAGTTATCCACATAAGCTCGCATGTTCCAAGAGCCATTGGTTAAATCAATTCGGGTATCTGTAAATTCCACGTAGCCTGCATTTTCAATTTTTTTCCCACTTGCAAGCTCAATACCAATGGGAAATTTTGCCTCTTTTGGAATCTCAATGGTTTTGTCAAGCATGCCTTCTTCGATGTCTAGGCGTTGATTATCTGGCATCGAAAAAAGCAAATACATTTGATTAACAGAATTAATTTTATTTAAAACCGTTTCAAACGCTGTCACCATCGTGCCAACCGTCACTGCACGTTCGGCAATATAGCCATCTGCAGGGGAGCGTACTAAACAGTATTTTAAACTCAGTTTTGTACGTCCAATATCTGCTTCGTCCGTTTTTACATTACCAACAGCGGTATAATAGTTGATGCGCTGTAATTCTAGGTCCTGCTTTGAAACGGCTCTGTTTTTATAAAGCTTTTGATATCGCTCATAAATAATTTTGTAATTATCACGTGCTGCCTTGTCTTTAATGAGCTGCCCTTCATAGCCCCTCAATTCCCACTCAAAAGGACGGGGATCAATCTGATAAAGCGGTTGCCCCCTCTTAACCATGGTACCCTCAGTATAATATTTTTTATAAATAACACCGCTTACACGCGGAATGACTTTATAGTCAATCAGACCCTGTACAAAAGCCGGATAATTTAAAACATATTCAATGTCATGTGCTGTCACTTTTTGAACATCAACATGAGAGAGTGCATCGTCTGACTTTTTTTGATCAGAGCACCCCGTAAGCAGTACGAGTAATATCAGCTGAATCAATGCATATTTCTTCATGCTTTACTCTTACATTGATACGCATAACCTGCACCTAAGTCTTCGTACAGTTTAACAATAGTGGTTAATTGCGCTATTTTAGATTTTGTTAGCTCAATGGCTGCAACATCCATATTAATCTTATTTACCAACAGTGTTGGATAACTGTATAGTCCTTCTCGGTAACTGTCTTGTGCTAAGTTGTAAGCCTTTTTACTACTCGAGAAGTTTTTCCCTTGCTCAATGAAGCTTGTATAATATTGTTGATGCGCCGACAAATCATCATCAACCGACTTAAACGCCGTCCTAACTACTTGAATGTAATCACGATAAGCCCCATAACGCAACCCTTTCGCCGACTTCATTTGGCCTGGATATTCAGGCGCCAACAAAGGCATTGTTGTCAGCGATAACGAGCTCCAAAAGTCTGTTCCTTCGGCAAAAAGGCGCGCTAACTCTTTGGTTGCGGTGCCTCCTAAGTTGGTTAAGCTAATCGTTGGAAAAAAGGTAGACGTCACAACTCCGACCTCGGCATTCGCGGCAATCAACTTCTGCTCAGCGCCTCTTACATCGGGCCTATTTTTCAAGACTTGTGACGGCACATTGGTGGGTATCATGCCATCACTTTTCAAACGCATAAACTGCGAACCAATTCCTACCTCACCTGGGTTTTCATTTAAGAGCAGTTTCAATGCATTACGTGACAGCACCACATTGTTCGCGACAATGGGCAAAACAGCATTTGCTTGCTCATATTGTTGCTCATACGATTGCAAGGTATAGAGTGAAATCAGCCCTTGTGAGTATTGCTTGTTACTTAAATAGAGCAACTCTTTTAAATCAGCCACCAATTGTTTTTGCTGCTTTAATAAGTGTGACTGCCCCGAGTACACAAAATATCCGGCAGCTGTTTGACTAATAACCGATAAAGCAACCGTATCTCGTGTTGAGGCTGCAGCCAATACTTCTGCTTTGGCTTTTTCACTAGAACGCATGTATTGAAACAAGTTGATGGCATAGTTCGGCAATATCCCCATGTTATATCCTGGGTTATAAATAAACAGCTTAGAGTTTGCGTAGCCAAACAGTAATGCATTTGTAGACGGTATAATAGAATACTGCACCTGCATCAATTGGCCTTGGGCATCTAAAATATTTCCAACTGCTACTTGAATATCATTGTTATTTTGAACAGCTTGGTTAATTAAATACGTTAACTGCTTATCATTGAATTGTTGCCACCACGGCAAGGTTGGCAATTGTATATCGCCTGACTTTGATAAATTATCGGTGCTATGCCAAGTCTGTGGTGTATTAATTTGCGGTTTTTTATACTTGGGTCCATATAGCGCGCACCCAGATAAGATAGGTAAAAATATGACAATAAACAGTAAATAATATTTTTTTTTTGTCATCGAATGGATAATGGGAATTATCTAATCTTCACGATAAAATAAAACCCCAATAACTGCAATTCCTGCAAAGAGTATATTTTGTTATGCAGCAAATTTTAAAAGCCATGCAAAATGGGACGACCATTGTCACCCCCAATAATCGCTTAAGTGACGCGTTGCTCCACCAATACTTACAAGCAGGCACACAAACAACACGCCCCAAACCTGCATGTTTTGCTTATCCCGTTTTTTTAAGAAAAACCTTTAAAACGCTCACTCACAAAACACCTATAACAGTTCACCCGCGCCTCTTATCAGATGCACATATTCAGGCCCTATGGCGTCATATCTTAAATAACGCCGAAGATGTAGAGCCGCATCAAAATCTCATCAATACCCTGCATCAAGCATTTGTTATTTGTACGCACTGGCAGCTTTCGTGTCCACACCAAGCTTTTCAAAGCACTCCTCAAGCCAAGCAGTTCGAAACATATCGAGTCAAGTTTTTGAGTGCGCTTAAGAAGCGCCATGCAATCACAGAATATCAGCTTGCAGATTACTTGATTAACCACCTAAAAGCCCGGCCTGCCGAGCGTATTCTGTGGGTTTGTTTTGATGACTATACGCCTGCACAACAAGCCCTGCAGGCACACTTAAGCGCATTAGGTGTAACGCAGGAACACATAGAGCTCGGGGATAACACACATACTTGTTACCAAACTGTTGCGAGCGACAAAACTGATGAGTACGCGCGCATTACCCAGTTTATCCAAACAGCGCTCAAACAAAATACGAAACGCATTGGTATTATTGTGCCGAGCCTACACGAAGAGGCTGCTCCACTAGAGCGCCACTTAAAACGCCATATTAAGGACACACAGTTTAGCTTCTCACTAGGAAAGCCTCTGGCTGACTATCCCTTCATTGCCCATGCATTGCAGTGGCTTAAGTTAAACCTCTTTGAAGTCAGTCATCACGACGTACAACTGCTCTTAAACTCACCTTATTTAATCGGTGCAACAAAAGAATGGCATGCGCGTATTGCAGCGCTACAGCATCTTCCACTCCTACAAGAACGTGCCCTGTCATTTAAAACGTTTAAATATGCGCTCAAAGATAAAACGCCATACTTGTTTGATGCACTCAATGCGCTCACCCCTTACCCGAAAAAGGCCCCTATGCGTCATTGGGCAACCCTTTTTCTAGACCGCTTAAGGACACTCGGATTTCCAGGAGAAAAGCCGCTCCAATCTATACAGTACCAGTGCTTTGAGCGCTTTATTGGCTTATTTGATACGCTTATTTCACTATCCATCATCCAGCCAGAAATGACATCACAAGAAGCGCTCACGGCCTTTCAAGATATTGCTAAAGCATGTGTTTTTCAACCTGAAAAAGCAGATACACCTGTGACCATTCTAGGGTTGCTCGAAGCTTCTGGCTGCCCTTTTGATGCAGTTTGGATGGCTGGCGTAACGCATCAAAATTTACCTAGTAAGGTACACTTCAACGCCTTCATCCCCATCACACTCCAGCGTGAAATGTGTATGCCTTATGCCGACGCAAAACGCGAATACTTCCTCGCTGAAAAACGCATTAATCGCCTAAAAAATGTGGCTAACACTCTCATTTTTAGCTATCCGTCACTTGTTAACGATATTCCAACCCTGCCAAGCCCACTAATTGGGGCGCTCCCTGAGTATCCCAATACCCCCTTTAAAAAGAAAAAGTGCAGTCTTCTTGTTACTGAGCCCGAAACCTACCACCTCCCCTTCACACCATGCGATACACCAGCAGGCGGCAGTGCAAGACTCACGCATCAAGCCCTCTGCCCCTTTCAGGCCTTTGCAGCGCACCGCCTACATGCAACTGAATACCCAGCACTCGTCGATGGCCTTGATGCAAACGCACGCGGTCAAATCGTCCATCGTGTACTAGAAGAGTTATGGCGCACCTTAAAAACTCAAAAAAAACTCCTTGCTTATAAAGAAACTGAACTGCAGGCGGCGGTCAAACACCTCATCGAGAGGGCCCTCAAACCACTTAAGCAGCAAAGGCCTCATTCATTCCCGCTACTTGTCCAAAGCATCGAGCTCAAGCGCTTGAAACGTTTAATTTACGCAGCACTTGACTGGGATAAGACGCGTCCGGCTTTTACAATTGAATCGCTCGAAACACGCTTCACGCTCACTCTTGGAAAGCTCGAGTTTCGTATACAACTCGACCGGCTTGATTTACTGGAGACAGGTGAGAAATGGCTGATTGATTATAAAAGCCGCATTCCTTCTCCTTTGCCGTTTCATGAAGAACGTCCCGAATCTCCCCAACTCTTGCTTTATGCTTTACTCGATAATGCCATTCGAGGCTTGTTGTTTATTGAACTTAAAAAAGGACGCGTTACGTGTCGTGGCTTTGCTGAAGACTCACATCTTGTGGATGGCATTAAAGCCCTCAGTCAAGATGAAAACTGGTTAACCTATCAGCAGCTCTGGCACCAAAGACTCACTGAACTTTCAGATGAGTTCTACAGAGGCCACTGCCCACCCGAGCCTAAAAAAGATAGCACCTGTCAAACATGCAACTTCCATACTTTATGCCGCATTCCAACTTGACGCTTATTTATTACGCTTACCCAATACGGATTAACATCAATGAAACTCATACTATCAGGGTTCAACCCTGCTTTTATGCTGATAACACACTGAGGTGTCACAAACAGCCGCTTGTCCTCACACCGGATTCCAGGCACACTACAAGGAAAAACAATATATATGCCTGTGCACCTCTTAAAGCTACCTATCCTACTACTCGTTACACTTTCCTTGCTCCCAACCTTTGCATGGTCAATTTCCAGCACAAATAAGTTTTGGATACCCATCACACTCAATGGAAACTATGGCAACTTCTTATATTTTGTTGAACCGCAACCCCGTTTTGTTGAGCCAAGAACCCCTGCGTTCAACAGAAGAAATAGTATATTTAACCAGTTCTTAGGAAACTTTGCTGGCGGGCATAAAATATACCGCGGATGGGATTTTTGGCTTGGGCAAACCATCAGCACCATCGCACAGGATGCCGTCGCGCGTAGCCGTGAAGAGTATCGTATTTGGGAACAGCTGATGTGGAACTATCAAACACAAAACGATATTAAAATTAATTCTAGATTCAGGGCAGAGCAGCGAAAATCACTCGACTTTCCACAGTGGGCTTTTCGCATACGTGAGCGCTTAATTATTAACTTTCCACTCACAAACAATATGTCTTATGAAATCAGTGATGAGCTTCTATATAACCTAAACTCCGTACCATGGATTGATACCACTGCATTCGATCAAAATCGTGCTTATATTGCAATTGTGCAAACTTTTTCTCAAAACTATGCATTTGCCATTGGCTATATGAACCAATATTTATTTAGAGACCCCCCATTCGCACAGGCTAATAATGTGTTCTATCTAAACCTACGATATAATCTACCCACTTAAAACCAATCAGAAAAAATCTATGTAACATATATGTTGCGACACTATTTTTGCTTTACATTTAAGTGCAGTTAGATTATTATTTTCTCAGATTTAAGTGGAGATATTCAATGAGTCTAAAAGATGCCGTCATAACCGGGCTCACAGCGAGTGCCGCAGTCCCTTCTGTTTTTATTGGTACGTGCGTTGGCACACTCTTTGTTCCCCATAACCTCACTACAACAGCTCGTATCATCGGTGCAACAGCACTTGGTTTAAGGCTTGCATTTCTACCCACCGTCTTCTTTTGTAGTATGGCCGCTTTGTCGAACAACCCTGTCACGCGCATTGGTTTTTCAGTGCTGGCTGCAGCGTCCTTTCTCTGTGGTGTGGCTTTAGGTGGTGCACTATTTGGTTTATCTGCAGGCACTCTATTGCCCGCCATCGGCCTTGGTGTTGTAATAGCGGCGCTCGGTGCAACTGCCGTTGTCGGCCTCACTAAACTATGCCTGAAGGCAGTGTTAGAAGAAACAAATAACAACTTTACACCCACTCCAACCCTCTAAGATAAACCTGCTCTTCGCCATACCTCACGCAAAACACATGGGGGCTGTTGACATGTATGGCCCACCACTATGCAACTTTGTTTTCTGTTAAGCGAGGCTCGACAAGCTAAAGGCTAGCAAAAACCGGTTAAGCCCGAGACACATCGAATGCCAAACCATCTTGAATCGCTTCATGGCATGATGCACATGCAAATAATCTATCAACCCCTAACGCAACGCCCGTTGACTGCGGCAAACCATGTGCCATGGCTGCTAAAAAACGATCATCAAGCGCACGCACCTTAAGCCCTCGTTCGAGGCGTGTCTGATTATCACGCTCAAAACGTGCCTTTTGCTGCTTTGCGTCTGTTAATTCATGAAACCCATTGGCGAGCTCGATGCCTTGGTAATACACCTCAAATCGTTCGGCAACACCATTTTGCACACGTGCAAGGGCTGCTTGTGACGTAGGAAAGTCAGTGATTGCAAAGGGAGTATCATTGCGTGCTAAATGAGGCTCAATAATGTGACTCATCAATAAAAACAAATACTGATCAATGTCATCTTCACCCACCGGCAAAATGTCTTCCAGTTCAAACGTGCACAACACTTCTTTTAAACGCGCAGGCGTTACATCAAACGGGTTAAACCCACACACTTCTTCAAAAACCGCTTGATAGGTATTAATGACAAGTGGCTTGGTATTCAACATGTGCTGAAAAAACGCGTCCATTTCTTCAAGCATACCATAATGATTCACGCCTGGGCGATACCACTCAAGCATCGTGAACTCAGGATTATGCCACCGACCAGCCTCATCATCTCGAAATGCACGCGACAGTTGAAAAATAGGTCCGCTGCCTGCGGCAAGCAAGCGCTTCATGTGATATTCAGGGGAAGTTTGCAAATAATAAGGCTGACCTAAGCACTGTACTTCAATCGATTCCAAGTACACATCGGTCACGCCAAAAGCACCCATCACCGGGGTTTCTACTTCTAGGTAGCCATTCTCCATAAAAAAAGTGCGAATTTTTCTGAGAAATGCAGCACGCAAATGTAAGGTTTCAATCGAAGCCGAAGGACGCCAATCAGACATACTTAATAAAACATCCCCAGTTCAAGACGAGCCGCTTCACTCATACGTTCTTGCGTCCAGGGTGGCTCCCACACCAACTCAACCGTACACTCTCGAACACCTTCTACTTGATTAACAGCGGTTTCAACTGTGCCAGGAAAGGTTTGTGCTACAGGGCACCCAGGAGATGTTAGCGTCATTTTAATATCTACATGTTGTGTCTCATCAATTAAAATATCGTAAATAAGGCCCAAATCATAAATATTAACTGGAATTTCGGGGTCAAATACCGTTTTTAATGCAGCAATTACTGCATCTTTTAACGCATCTTCCGCTTTTTTCTTTTTAAAGCCTAGCATGCACTCCTACTCCGTTGTCACAACTTCGGTTTCTTTTTTAAGGGCTGCATCTAAGGCATGCCATGCAAGCGTCGCACATTTAACTCTTGCTGGAAACGCACGTACCCCCTCAAAAATAACCAGCTTACCTAAATTTGAAGACTTAGCAGCACCCTCTTCCGTTAAGAGTGTATGAAATGCATCAAACAAACTTTTTGCCTCTTTTTCAGTTTTCCCTTTCAGTGCTTCTGTCATTAAAGACGCTGAGGCTTGTGAAATAGCGCACCCTTCTCCCAAAAAGCTCACGTCCTGAATCACTCCCGCATCCAGTGAAACATAGACGGTTAATTTATCACCACATAAAGGGTTCACTCCGCGAGCCTGGCAGGTTGGGCACATCATCTCATGATGATTACGTGGTGCACGATTGTGATCTAAAATCACTTCTTGGTAAAGGGCTGCTAAATCCATCATACATTAAACATCCGGTTCACCTGGTATAAGCCTTCAATACAACGATTGATATCTTCCCGGGTATTATATAAAGCGAGTGACAAACGCGTGGTTGCGGGCACTTTGAAAAAGTCCATCAACGGCATTGCACAATGATGCCCACTACGCAGCGCAAGCCCAAAACTATCGAGTATGGTACCTACATCATGTGCATGTACCGTATCGTGCACAAAAGAAATAATTGGCAACTTAGATGCAGCCGTTCCCACAATACGAAAACCTGGAACTGCTTCTATCATTTCTGTTGCATAACCAAACAGTGTGGCTTCATAAGCAGACACAGCAACCCTATCAAGCGCATTTAGATAAGCAAGTGCAGCCCCAAAGCCCATCACACCCGAGATATTTGGAGTCCCTGCTTCAAATTTATAAGGAAGCTCCGCATACGTTGTGCCATCAAAGCGCACCTCTGCAATCATTTCTCCCCCACCTTGATAGGGGCGCATGGCGTCAAGCAACGTCTCACGCCCCCAAAGCACGCCAATTCCCGTTGGACCATACATTTTATGTGCTGAAAAAGCGTAAAAATCACATCCCAAAGCCGCCACATCCACTGCCACATGTGATACAGCTTGTGCACCATCGACAAGCACCGGCACATCGTATGCGTGCGCTGCCTTCACCATTGCTTGCACGGGGTTAATTGTGCCAATCGCATTAGAAGCATGGCTCACCGCAACAAACTTGGTTTTTGTAGAAAGCGTTGCCTCAAACGCTTCAACGCTAATTTCACCAGAACCTGTCATTGGCACCACACGAAGCGTGGCCCCACTTTGCTCACAAATCATCTGCCACGGCACAATGTTTGCATGATGCTCAAGTGCTGTAATAACGATTTCATCTCCGGGTGACAGCCTCGGCAATACGAAGCTTTGCGCCACTAAATTGATAGCTTCTGTGGTGCCCCGCACAAAAATGCATTCGTTAGTTGATTGCGCACCAATAAAAGCACGTACTTGCTCACGCACTCTCTCAAACTTTTCAGTAGCCCGCACGCCTAGCGCATGCACCCCCCGATGTACATTCGAATTATCTTCCTCATAATACTGCTTCACTGCCTCTATAACCGCTCGCGGTTTTTGCGTTGTTGCAGCATTATCCAGATACACCAACGGATAACCATTCACCGTTTGATGTAACAACGGAAAATCATGATAAACTTCATCCGTATCTAACACATGCGTATCCAGTAGGTGTTGACTCATACGTCACTCCATCGGTTGTGTGATTTGCTCATTCAATTGATTATCTAGGCCAGACGCTGTCATTTGCTCCAAATTTTTAGCCAAAAATGCGCGCATTAAATACTGATGCGCAAGCGTTTCATCGATACCACGCGTCGCTAAATAAAACAACGCTTCTTCATCTAACTGACCTACCGTTGCGCCATGTGCACATGTGACATCATCGGCAAAAATTTGTAACTCAGGCTTTGTATCGACTTCTGCATCAGATGACAACAGTACATTTTTATTATACTGCTTCGCTTCGGTTTTAAAAGCGCCCTCAGAAACCAACACTTTGCCGTTAAACACAGCACGTGCACGATCATTTAAAATGCCTTTGTAATCTTGCTCACTCACACAGTGCGGCACGGTGTGTTTAACAGTTGTGTGGTGGTCAATATGCTGTGTTTTAACTGGCATATAAATACCATTCATAAAGCATGAAGCATGCGACTCAGTAAATGTAACCGTTGTGTCACTACGCGCGCATATTGCCCCCAAACTCAAGCTATGCCCCTCAAACCGGCTACGCGCCATTTGTTTCACAGCCACGTCTCCCACGTGAAACGCATCATACCCTTCACACTGTACTTTAAGGTGTGATACACACGCATCTTCTGCAAGTATTATCTCGGTTATAGTATTCGTAAAATAGGGCGCATCGAGTGTACTTTCGTAGGTTTCCACACACTTCAATGCACTGGACGCCTCTGCAATGATTAGGTGACGAACACACTGCATACTCCCAGAGGCATTCGGTGTATGTACAATATGAAGTGGCGTTGACACCTTCACGCCTGCTGGCACATGAATCAAAAATCCCGCATTAAATTGCGCCATGTTTTGTGCATGAAAACCATGAGTTTGTTCTAAGATTTTGCCAAAATATGGTTTCATTAAGTCAGCATGGCTTTCTAAGGCGTCTTCCATTGGAAGGACTAAAACACCTTCAGGCAAATGCTTTATCCGCACGCCTGACGTGTCTTTGTTAACAGCAAATTCATGCTTTAACAACGCATCGGTTGATGTATACTTCCAGGCCTCATCACGACGCGTTGGAAACCCTAACCGTTCTAAATCAGCCTTTGCTTTCTGCTTTAATTCACGCACCCATGACACCTCAAAAGTCACTTGCTCGCTCATGACTTCTCCATGGTTTCAAGCCAACTATAACCTTTGTCTTCAAGCACATGCGCTAGTGATTTATCACCTGATTTAATGATACGTCCTTCAGCTAATACATGAATATAGTCAGGCTCAACATAGTTGAGTAACCGCTGATAGTGTGTCACTAAAATAATGGCTCGGTTAGCAGCACGCATGGTATTAATCCCATTTGCAATCACGCGTAACGCATCAATATCTAAACCTGAATCTGTTTCATCTAAAATGGCAAGCTTGGGCTCGAGCGCAAAAAGCTGTAAAATTTCATTACGCTTTTTCTCGCCTCCTGAAAAGCCTTCGTTCACATTTCGATATAAAAAGTGCTCATCAATCCCAAGCTTTTCACACTTTTCACGAATAAAGCTTAAAAAGTCCATCGCATCCATCGCAGGCTTACCTTCTGCTTTTGCAATTGCATTGACCGATGCCCGTAAAAAGTTAATATTAGGAACACCTGGAATTTCAACAGGGTACTGAAACGACAAGAAAACACCCGCCTGTGCACGCTCAGCAGGCGACAAAGGAGACAAATCTGAGCCCAAATATGTCATCACACCATCTGTAATAGTATATGCAGGGTGACCTGCAAGTGCTTTTGAAAGTGTACTCTTACCTGAGCCATTGGGGCCCATAATGGCATGTACTTCACCCGGTTTGACTTCAAGGTTTAAGCCTTTCAAAATGGCTTTATCCTCTACTGATACGTGTAAATTGTTAATCGATAACATATTTATCCCACTGCCCCCTCTAACGTAATGCCGAGCAATTTACTGGCTTCAACCGCAAACTCCATCGGTAATTCTTTTAAAACTTGCTTACAAAACCCATTCACAATCATTGAAACGGCGTCTTCCGTGTCAATACCGCGTTGCTCACAATAAAACAGTTGATCTTCACTAATTTTAGAAGTCGTTGCCTCATGTTCAATTTGGCTGCTTGCTTCACGTGCTTCAATGTACGGGAACGTATGTGCGGAACACTTGTCTCCCATCAGCATCGAATCACACTGCGTGTAGTTACGTGCATTTTTTGCCATCGGCAAAATGCGCACAAGCCCTCGATATGCATTATGTGAGCGTCCCGCACTAATGCCCTTAGAAATAATCGTTGAGCGTGTATTTTTTCCGATGTGAATCATCTTCGTGCCTGTATCGGCTTGTTGCAGATTATTGGTCACAGCAACTGAGTAAAACTCTCCAACTGAGTCATCCCCTTTTAGGATAACGCTTGGATATTTCCAGGTAATAGCTGAGCCTGTTTCAACTTGGGTCCAAGAAATTTTGGAGCGTTTCCCTCGACACGCACCGCGCTTGGTTACAAAGTTATAAATACCTCCGAGCCCATCTTTATCACCAGGATACCAGTTTTGTACTGTTGAATACTTAATGCTCGCATTTTCTAAAGCAACCAACTCAACTACTGCCGCATGCAACTGATTTTCGTCACGCATTGGCGCTGTACACCCTTCTAGGTAAGAAACGTAACTATCATCATCTGCAACAATTAAGGTACGCTCAAACTGCCCTGTCGACGCCGCATTAATTCGAAAGTAAGTTGACAGCTCCATCGGGCAACGCACCCCTTTAGGAATATAGACAAAGGAGCCATCCGTGAAAACTGCTGAATTAAGTGCCGCGTAAAAGTTATCTCGGTATGGCACAACCGTGCCCAAATATTTTTCAACCAAGTCAGGATAATCTTTTGCTGCCTCAGAAAAAGAGCAAAAAATAATACCCTTTTCAGCAAGCTTCGCTTTAAAAGTTGTTGCAACCGATACGCTATCAAACACCGCATCTACCGCAACCCCTGCCAACATTTCTTGCTCGTGCAATGGAATACCTAATTTTTCATAGGTTTTTAAAAGCTCAGGGTCAACCTCATCTAAGCTTTTTGGCATATCGTCAACACTTTTAGGGGCTGAGTAGTAAGAAATTTCCTGAAAGTCGATGGGTGGATAGTGCACGCTCGACCACTCTGGTGGCGTCATGGTTTGCCAGTGCGCAAACGCTTTCAATCTAAAGTTCAATAAAAATTCAGGCTCATTTTTTATCGCAGAAATACGGCGAATCACCTGCTCGTCAAGTCCTGGCGGAAATGTCTCTGATTCAACCTCTGTGACAAACCCATGTTGGTAGTCACCATCTAAAAATACACTCAGCGGTTCATGCGCTTTCGACACGATTCACTCCCATCACAACTTGCTTCATTTGGTTTAACTGTTTCAGTGGCATTACAGGCTTTGCCAAAGCATGCAAGCTCACACTCTCTAATGCTGCCTCAATAGACTGGCTAATAAGGCGCCAATTATCCTGCACATGGCATACGTGATGTAATGCACACGCCTCAGGGGTTGCACTACACTCCGTCAGCCCTCGCGATTCATCTAATGCATATAAAATATCGGCTACCGAAATATCCGTTGCCGGATATTTCAAGCGATAACCGCCTGCCGTCCCACGAACAGATAATAACAAGCCCGCCGCGAGCAGGCGCTTCAACACCTTACTGACCGTCGGCAAGCCTAAATACGTACCCGCTGCAATATCACGCGCACTCGCAAGGCCTGGCGCATGCCGTGCTAAAAAAACCATCACAACCGCACCATAATCGGCTAACTTGTTCATTCTAAGCATATCTAACGCCAATATAGGACTATTTCGGTTCTATTTAAAAATAAATCGCCCACATCATACACTGAGTCGTCAGTGCAAGCAATGCATTGACAACTTTACCTAAGCACTGAATAATACTTTGGCAAATTTCAACCCAAAAATAGAACCCAAGGATTTATCATGGATAAACGTATGCTGCCACACGCTTTTTTTGCCATTACCACCCTGCTATGCGTTGGCACCAAGTCATTTGCTGAGCCAATGAACATAGGAAAACTCAGGGCTGAACTCAGAAATTACTACGACACCGGCGCTTACGACAAAGAAGTTAAAGCAGTTGCCGAGCAGGCAGAAGCCTACATTAATGCGCGCGCAAAAACCAATGCCAAAATGGCAAGCCCTAAGAAACTCGCGATTGTGCTAGATATCGACGACACCTCACTGTCTAATTACACAGATATTGTGAATCGTAATTTTTGCGATAATGCCAAAGATATCGAAGCGGGAATAAGGCGTGGAAATGCGCCCGCTATTGCCCCTATACTAAACCTTTATAAAGATGCTAGAAATGAAAAAGTGGCTATCTTTTTTGTCACGGGACGCGGCCCAGAACTACAAAAAGCAACCGAAAGAAACTTAAAAACTGCGGGATACACTACCTGGAATGGCATCTACTTCAGACCCAAAGAAGATACCAACCAGTCTGTTGTGCCGTATAAAGCACAAGTTCGTTCGAATATCGAAAGAAGTGGTTATACCATTGTTGCATCTATTGGTGACCAAGACAGCGACTTAGCAGGAGGATATGCTGAAAAAACATTTAAGCTACCCAACCCCTACTACCACTTACGCTAAACGCACACGATGTACGCACCGCCTCAAAGCAAAAAGGTTCTCATAAAGAGAACCTTTTTTTACCCCCAAATTAACCAAAACTAAGCTTCGCTACGCGCGCCTCATCCATATCAGGATAAACCTCTTCAAAACCGGTTAGCTCTGTAAATATTTTGTCACGCTTTTCTCTCAGCCTATTCAAATTAGCAGGACGATAGTCTTTACCCGTCCCAGTATGGAGCTCCGTCAAATTTGCTTCATCGATTGCAATACGGCGCACCGTATTTAAATATCGGATAGCAGCCGTTTGTGGGTCCAACGACCGTTCAACCACCCTGTAAAAAGCCTCCCACTCTGTTTTTTGAATGCTCGTTAATATTTCTGTGGGTACCACAAGCGCTGCCTCTGGGTTCTGCTTTGCTAGAGCCGCAAAGCAAGCCCCATTACGATGCTGCACTGCATACGACAATAGAGATAATTCCTCGCTCTCACCAGACACAGGCTCATCCAAATCAAACTCTTTTTGCTGAAGCGCCCAACTAAAAGCCTCGGTCGCATTCGAGCGTAGCAAACGCAACAATACTTGGGGTGTTATTAATTGAACCTCTGCGGCATAGTCAGGCGATGTATATGTAGCGCTATCTCCTCTTACCAAAGCCTCAATAAACACATCACGAGGCTTCACCGCAACCTCAACTGCATCATCCGACTGCGCTTCTTTCTTACTCGAGTCAGCCCAAAAACCATTAAGAAAATTAAACATAATCTACCGCCATAATTTCATACTCAACCATACCGCCAGGGGTGTTTACAACAACCACATCATCCAGCTCCTTTCCAATCAAGGCACGTCCAATAGGTGACGTATATGAAATTTTGTTCAATTTAATATCTGCCTCATCCTCACCCACAATTTGATAGGTAAGCTCAGTTTCATCCTGCAGATGATGCAAGGTAACTGTTGTGCCAAACACAACTTTTCCGTTATTAGTGAGCTTAGTTACATCAATAATTTGAACTTGAGACAACTTAGCTTCTAACTCTTGAATACGTCCTTCCGCAAAGCTTTGTTGTTCACGTGCCGCATGATACTCAGCATTTTCTTTTAAATCACCATGCGCACGCGCCGTTGCAATTGCCTCGATAATTTGTGGGCGTACTTTTGTTTTTAAACGTGCCAACTCATCCGTTAAAACTTGCGCCCCCTTGGGCGTCATTGGGTGTTTTTCCATCTTAATCTACCTCACTTGTAAATCTTGTAATCGTGTCACTGTTTCTCTATCTTCATATTTCATAGCCAGAGAAGCTGCTTCGGCCCCCGCAAGCGTTGTGGTATAACTCACATTGTGCTGCAGGGCACTTCTTCGTATTGCGAACGAATCCGCAATCGCTTGCTTTCCTTCTGTTGTATTAACGATAAAATCAATCTCGTTATTCTTAATACAATCTACCACGTGCGGACGACCTTCAGTCACTTTAAGCACTCGGCGACAATCCAACCCTGCAGCTTGTAATACCAGGGCCGTGCCTCGCGTTGCCAATAACTCAAAGCCCAACGCAATCAGTTGCTTTGCAATTTCACCCACTCGAGTTTTGTCTGCGTCTCGTACCGATAAAAACGCCTTGCGACGCCGTACAATATTAGCATTAGCGCCCAACTGTGCCTTTGCAAACGCCTGACCAAAACGCTTAGCAACCCCCATCACCTCGCCAGTTGATTTCATTTCTGGCCCAAGGATTGAGTCAACACCAGCAAACTTCACAAACGGAAAAACCGGAAGCTTTACAGCATAAAATGAAGGAGGCCTATCATGCAAGAGTAAACCTTGGTCAACCAAACGTTGTCCCACTTTACAACGCGCTGCAATCTTTGCCAACAAAAGTCCGGTTGCTTTCGAGACAAAAGGTACGGTTCGTGATGCGCGAGGATTCACTTCTAGTACATAAATATCATCTCCCTGAATTGCAAACTGGGCATTAATTAAACCACAAACACCCAACTCCAAAGCCATTCTTTTAAGCTGATCCATAATCTCATGCTGAATCACAATACCTAAGCTACATGGCGGCAGCGTACATGCAGAGTCACCCGAGTGCACCCCGGCCTGCTCAATGTGCTCCATAACACCACCAATTAAGACAGCCTCACCGTCACAAACTGCATCCACATCAACCTCTGTTGCATCATTTAAAAACTTATCAAGCAGTAAAGGCGTTTTTCCTAGGTCGATATTGGTTTTTTGCAGGTAATGTCTTAAATCTTCATCGTGATAAACAATTTCCATAGCACGACCACCCAGTACATAAGAAGGCCGCACCACCAAGGGGTAACCAATTTCAGCTGCTTGCTTAAATACATCGGAAGCATTCGATGCCATCGCATTCGGAGGTTGTTGCAAACCAAGGCGCTCCACCAAGGCTTGAAAACGTGCACGGTCTTCGGCACCATCAATGGCGTCCGGTGACGTTCCTAAAATAGACACACCGGATGCCTCAAGTGCACGTGCTAAATTAAGCGGCGTTTGCCCGCCATAATGCACAATCACCCCCATCGGCTTTTCAATCGCAACCACCTCTAACACATCTTCAAGCGTCACTGGTTCAAAATAAAGTCTGTCAGACGCATCAAAGTCTGTAGAGACCGTCTCGGGGTTGCAATTAAGCATAATGGTTTGATAACCCGCCTCTCGCAAGGCAAGTGCTGCATGCACGCAACAATAATCAAACTCAATCCCCTGCCCAATACGATTAGGCCCTCCCCCTAAAATCATAATTTTTTGGGAAGTGTCATCTGGGCGCGCTTCACAGTGTGAAGCATAACAGGAGTATAAATAAGCCGTCTCGCTTGGAAACTCTGCAGCGCATGAGTCTATACGCCGATATACAGGCCTTACTCCTAATGCATGCCTATGCTCACGCACAGCTGCCTCATCAACCGATAAATGCGCAGCCAGATAAGCATCTGAAAAACCGCGTCGTTTCAGCGCACGCAATTGATGCGCATCGATATCCTCTAAGGTATGGTGTTGGATAAATTGCTCAGCATGTACCAAGTCTTCAAGCTGTGCTAAAAACCAAGGGTCTATCTTAGATTCTTGGTGCACTTCATCAAGCGTTAAACCTTGCCTGAATGCATCCAATAGCATCCATAGTCTGTCTGGCGTTGGCTCACGCAAATACCCTCGCAAAACGGCCATATCTTCACCCTTAAAACGGGGTTCAAGCCCACAGTGCCCTGTTTCTAAACTACGAACAGCCTTCAGTAGTGCTGATTGAAAATTAGACCCAATCGACATGACCTCACCCACTGATTTCATCTGGGTTGAAAGTGTGTTTGGTGTTTGTGGAAATTTATCAAAATTAAAGCGCGGAATTTTAACCACTACATAATCAAGGGTAGGCTCAAAAGATGCAGGAGTTAGCCCACCTGTAATCTCATTTTTAAGCTCATCTAAGGTATATCCCACCGCAAGCTTTGCAGCCACTTTTGCAATTGGAAAACCCGTTGCTTTTGAGGCCAGTGCCGAGCTTCTTGATACACGTGGGTTCATCTCAACCACCAACAAGCGACCATCTAGCGGGTTAACAGCAAACTGCACGTTTGCTCCTCCTGTTTCAACACCTACCGCACGCACCACTTTAAGGGTTGCATCACGCATGCGTTGATATTCTTTATCGGTTAGGGTTTGGGCGGGGGCAACAGTAATGGAGTCTCCAGTATGCACCCCCATGGGATCTAAGTTTTCGATGGTGCAAACGATAATGCCCTGATCGTTTTTATCGCGCACCACCTCCATTTCAAACTCTTTCCAACCAATCACTGACTCATCTAGGAGCAGCTCGCGCGTTGGAGAAAGAGCCAACCCCTGCGCACAAATTTCTTCAAACTCTTCACGGTTATAAGCAATCCCACCACCTGAGCCTCCCATTGTGAACGATGGTCGAATAATGGTTGGGAAACCCAACTGTGCTTGCACCGACAACGCCTCTTCGAGACTATGTGCAATGGCTGAGCGTGGCATTTCAAGACCAATGGACTCCATAAGCGCACGAAATTTTTCGCGATCTTCTGCTCTATCAATAGCTTCTCGGTTAGCACCGATGAGCTCAACGCCTGCCTGCTCTAAAACCCCTTCACGTACCAAATCAAGGGTACAGTTCAGTGCTGTTTGCCCGCCCATGGTTGGCAATAACGCATCTGGTTTTTCTTTTTCGATGATACGCGCCACTTCCTGCCAGCGTATGGGTTCAACATACGTTGCATCAGCAAGCTCCGGATCAGTCATGATGGTTGCAGGATTCGAGTTCACGAGAATAACGCGATATCCCTCTTCTTTTAACGCACGAACTGCCTGGGTTCCCGAGTAATCAAACTCACATGCCTGCCCAATTACAATAGGGCCTGCACCTAAAATTAAAATAGACTCAATATCAGTTCGTTTAGGCATAACTATCACGCATCAACGTGTAAGGTGGCCTATTTTATCGTGTTTTTAATGACTTGTCTTCAAAAGGCAATGACTTCAATCTGTGTTTTTTAAAAACATAATGTCATCGACTTTTACTAACGTCAACATCAACATACCCATGCGCAGCACCGCGCCTAACAGGTGCAGCCCCTCTTCTTACAGGCACACGTCCAGCAGGCACTGCATACACGGTTGTATCATCATCCTTAGCTCTATTACAGTGTCCTGCTGCGCCAAAGCACTGACACGTACCTGTTGTATTTTGCGCTGTTAGCCCATTACAGCGGGCAGACACCCCACAAGCACAGTTGGTTTCAGACCACTTGTTACAGTCATTATCTCCACCACACCCACGTGCATGGAGGTTTAATGAGAACAACACAAGAAATACCGCGATGATCCCTTTTTCAAGCATACCTTTCTCCTCAATATATGGTTAGTCTACTGTTTGTATTTGCAAATCTTCGACATCATCCCGAACAGGTGGTTTTATGCGAAGTGAGTTTGCGCCACGAATTCGCACAGAACTAGGAGAGCTGTCATGACACGCTCCCTCAGCCCCAAAACATCGGCATATGCCGATTGGACTTTGTGCTGTCACACCATGACATTTTGCACGTACCCCACATACGCAATTATCTGGCTCCCATTCTTTACAATCGATTGCATGACTACAACTTTCTGCATTTAACTGAAAAGAAAAGAACATTATTAGCATACCTACCATCCAATGGCCTGGTTTATGCATAAGTGCTCCTATTGTCCAATTAGGCCTTATTTATTAACTGTAGCTCAAAATTAAGATAAATCAGAAGTACTCGACGACAAGATTTAGCAATCTCAGATCCAACCACAAACAAGCTGATTTTGATCTCGCGCCAATTTAGCCTAAATCCTCAGATCTATGCAATTAGGGCCTTATATGGACTCGACCATATAAGGCCCTAATTGGCTGAAAGGCCCTAATATCGATAGTAGTCAGGTTTATAAGGTCCATCTACTGCAACATGAATATAAGCCGCTTGCTCTGAGCTTAGGGCCGTCAACTTCGCACCAATTCTATCCAAATGCAATCGCGCCACTTTTTCATCAAGCTTCTTGGGTAAGGTATACACTTCTTTATTGTACTGATTTGCATGCTGAAACAATTCTATTTGCGCAAGCACTTGATTCGTAAACGATGCCGACATGACAAAACTTGGATGCCCCGTTGCACACCCTAAATTCACAAGCCGCCCCTCGGCAAGCACTGTCAGGCGCTTTCCATCTGGAAAAATCACTTGATCAACCTGTGGTTTCACATTCTCCCAGGTATATTGCCGCAAACTCGCAATATCAATTTCAGAGTCGAAGTGCCCAATATTGCACAAAATAGCTTGGTTTTTCATGCGCGCCATATGCGTATGCGTCACGACATGATAATTACCCGTTGCGGTCACGACGATATCAACTATATCCGCCACATCGTCAAATCGCACCACACGATACCCTTCCATCGCTGCCTGAAGCGCACAAATAGGATCAATTTCTGCAATAAAAACCGTCGCACCTTGCCCACGAAGCGCCTGTGCACATCCTTTACCAACATCACCATAGCCTAAAACCAACACGACTTTTCCTGCAATCATGACATCTGTTGCGCGCTTTAAGCCATCCAATAATGACTCACGACACCCATATAAATTATCAAATTTAGATTTTGTGACTGAGTCATTCACATTCATTGCAGGCATACCAAGCGTACCGGTTTTCGCCATCTCATATAATCGCGCAACACCGGTTGTGGTTTCTTCAGATAGCCCCTTAATATCAGATAAAAGCTTGGGATACTCCGTATGCACTAAGGCGGTTAAATCTCCACCATCATCTAGCAGCATGTTTGGAGTCCAGCCATTTGGTCCCTCAATTGTTTGATGCACACACCAAGTGTATTCTTCTTCAGTCTCGCCTTTCCATGCAAACACAGGCACACCTGAAACGGCTATTGCAGCGGCGGCATGGTCTTGAGTTGAAAAAATATTGCAAGAGGACCAACGTACTTCGGCACCCAATGCACACAAGGTTTCAATGAGCACCGCTGTTTGAATGGTCATGTGCAGGCAGCCTGCAATACGCGCGCCTGCTAATGGTTTTGAGGCAGAAAATTCAGCCCGCAATGCCATAAGCCCCGGCATTTCGGTTTCAGCAATCGCAATTTCCTTACGACCCCACTTGGCAAGACTTGAATCAGCTACACGGTAATCCGTTTGTTGCCCGCTTGCTCCCTGCATGTTCACCCTCCTTAGTTAAACGCGATACATCCGCACGTAACACATCTACTTTATCCAAGCGCTCCCAAGGAAATATATCACGGCCATAGTGTCCAAGTGTTGCAGTTTGTTGGTAGATAGGTCTTAGCAAATCATGATGTGCAATAATCCCTGCGGGCGTTAAATCAAAATGTGTTTCAATGAGCTCAAGTATTGCACCACTCTCCAGCTGACTTGTACCAAATGTTTCAACATAAATCGATGTTGGCTCAGCAACCCCGATGGCGTAAGACACTTGAATTTCACATCTGTCAGCAATGCCTGCGGCCACTAAGTTTTTAGCGACATAGCGCGCAGCATAAGCTCCTGAGCGATCAACTTTAGAAGGATCTTTACCCGAAAAACATCCCCCTCCATGGCGGGCCATTCCTCCATAGGTATCTACAATAATTTTGCGTCCCGTAAGCCCACAATCACCCAGTGGCCCACCAATCACAAAACGCCCCGTTGGATTAATTAAAAAACGGGTATCTTTGGTTATCCAATGCTCTGGTAGCACAGGCCTAATAATATGAGTCTCAACGGCTGATGTAAGGGCTTTTTGTGTTATATCTGGCGTATGCTGCGTTGAAAATACAATCGTGTCTATCGCAACAGGCACACCACCTTCATAGCGAAACGTTAACTGACATTTAGCATCAGGCCTTAACCACGGAAGCTCACCACTTTTTCGGAGTTCTGCTTGACGCTCCATTAAAAGATGCGAATAAGCAATGGGCGCGGGCATCAGCATATCTGTCTCATTGGATGCATAGCCAAACATCAACCCCTGGTCCCCTGCACCGAGAATATTTTTATCTGTTTGATCAACTCCTTGTGCTATATCAGTTGATTGCTTACCAATAGCCGACAAAACCGCACAAGACTCCCAATCAAACCCCATATCCGAACTGTTATATCCAATGTCACGAATCACACCCCGCGCAATTGCTTCAATATCAACCCACGCATTGGTAGAAATCTCACCTCCAACCAGCACCATACCAGTTTTTACGAAAGTCTCGCACGCAACACGCGCATGCTGGTCTTGTTTTAAAATCGCATCCAATACTGCATCAGAGATTTGATCGGCTATTTTATCTGGATGCCCTTCCGAAACCGATTCTGAGGTAAAAACATTCATAGAACTCACGGCGATATATCCTCAAATTTAAGCATGCATTAACGCAATAAATTGATCAAAAATACAGGTGGCATCATGTGGTCCTGGACCTGCCTCCGGATGCCCCTGAAAACCAAATGCAGGGAAGTGCTCATGGACAATGCCCTGTAAGCTGTCATCAAATAAAGAGCGATGCGTCACACGCAAACACTCAGGAAGTGATGCCTCATCAATGGCAAATCCATGATTTTGGCTCGTAATCAACACCTGCTTAGGAGATTGAATATGAGCCACTGGATGGTTAATACCATGGTGCCCAAACTTCATTTTGATGGCACGCGCACCACAAGCAAGTGCCAAAATTTGAAACCCAAGACAAATCCCAAACAAAGGAATGTGTGCTTTTAGTAAATCGCGTGCCGCTTGTATCGCATAATCACACGCAGCAGGGTCACCTGGGCCATTTGAAAGTAAAACTCCATCAGGATTCATTGCAATCACTTCCTCTGCAGACGTTTCCGCAGGTACCAAGGTTAAATAACACCCTTTATCGTATAAACGACGCAAAATACTATGTTTGATGCCAAAGTCATACACCACTACATGCAAACGTGGTGGTTCTGATTCCAGCGCCCACGCACCACGGCCTGCATGCCAACGCTCAGTCGTTTTTCGAGAAACCACACGCGCTAAATCCACCCCTGCAAGCCCAGGGTAACACTGTGCACGCTCAGTAGCATAGGCAATATTCCCTACATCGGTTGTAATACATGCGGCCATCGCACCTTTATCTCTTAAGTGATGCGTTAAAGCGCGTGTATCGACCCCTGCAATCGCAACCACCCGATATTTTTTTAAAAAATCAGTTAAACTCTGTTCTGAACGATAATTACTTGGAAGAGACACTTCATTTTGCAGCACCAACCCTTCAGCCCAAACACGAGAAGACTCCATATCATCTTGGTTGCAACCCGTATTACCCACATGTGCTGTGGTCAACATAACTAACTGATGCGCATAGGAAGGGTCGGTTAAAATTTCCTGATAACCGGTCATCCCTGTATTAAACACTAACTCCCCGGCCGTACTTCCAGAAGCACCAACAGAAATACCCTCAAACATTGAGCCATCCGCAAGAACAAGTACTGCCGGTTGAGTGATCATTTACAGTTTCATATCCTCAAAAAATTGTTTCACGCGCCCAAACCACGAGTCAGACTTAGGTGAGTGTGCCCCTGGATTTTCATCTAAAGACTCCTGAAACTGCTTTAACTGTGCTTTTTGGTCACGCGATAGCTTCACAGGTGTTTCAAGTACCACGCGGCACAGCAAATCACCTGCCCCATGGGCACGCACAGATTTAATCCCCTTACCCCGTAGGCGAAATGACTTACCTGTTTGTGTTTCTGGCGGAATCTTTAACGCAACTCGTCCGTCTAAGGTCGGTACGTCAATGGTGCCACCCAATGCAGCTGTCGTAAAGGCAATTGGCACTTCACAATGCAAATCTTTTCCGTCACGCTCAAAAATAGCATGTTTTTTAATGGAAACTTGCACGTATAAATCACCTGTAGGTCCACCATGTAAGCCTGCTTCTCCTTCGCCGGCCAAACGCACTCTATCACCTTCATCAACCCCTGCCGGAATTTTAACGGTGAGTGTTTTACTGTCACGCACACGACCATGACCATGGCACGATGTACATGGATCTGAAACGACTGAGCCTTCACCATGGCAATGTGGACAGGTTTGTTGAATTGAGAAAAAGCCTTGTTGAATACGAACTTGCCCCACGCCATTACAAGTTTCACAAGCGGTTGGTTTGGTACCTTTTTTAGCACCAGACCCTTCACATGGGTCACATTTCACATGACGAGGCACCGTAATTTCAACTTCTTTTCCGTGTGCTGCTTCCTCTAGTGTCAACTGAACACTCATTTGTAAATCAGCGCCACGTTGTGCACGCGAGCCTGTAGCTCCATGTGCACCCGCACGACCACCGGTAAAAATATTTTCAAAGATATCCTCAAAGACATCACCAAAACCGCCAAAACCACCTGCACCGGGGCCACCATGCCCCCCCGCCATGCCATCTATACCAGCATGTCCAAATTGGTCGTAGGCTGCCCGCTTTTCTTTATCGGACAATATGGCATATGCCTTTTGAACTTCTTTAAATTTCTCCTCGGCAGATTTATCATCCGGATTTCTATCCGGATGATGCTTCATTGCGAGTTTACGATAGGCTTTTTTTATCTCTGCATCACTGGCGTCGCGTGCGACACCGAGAAGCTCATAATAATCTTGCTGTTGCATGAAATGATTCTCTCGGTGTAAGACTTAAGCTTTATCGCCTTTTTTACTATCATTAGTATCGTCAACTTCTTCAAATTCAGCATCAACGACTGCATCTTCTTCAGAACCTGCGTCCGCTTTTGGCTCCTCAGCACCTGCTGCTTGAGCATTAGCAGACTGCTTCGCATACAAGCGCTCAGCCATCGATGAAGAAGCCTTATTGAGCACCTCAAGCTTTTCCTCAATTTCCGCTTTATCATTGCCTTTAAGTGCTTCTTTCAAAGCAGAAACAGCTTCTTCAATGCTTTGTTTTTCAGACGCTTCAATGTCATCCCCTAATTCTTTGAGTGATTTCTCAGAACTATGGATGAGGCTATCTGCCTGATTTCGAAGCTCAACCATTTCTTTAAACTTCTTATCATCTTCAGCATGCGCTTCCGCATCTTTCACCATTGCTTCAACTTCTTCATCACTCAAACCACTTGATGCTTTAATGACAATCGACTGCGCCTTACCGGTGGCTTTATCTTTTGCCGAAACATTTAAGATACCATTCGCATCGATATCAAACGTTACTTCAATTTGTGGCACACCACGAGGAGCTGCTGGAATATCAGCCAAGTCAAAGCGGCCTAGTGATTTATTCGCTGACGCTTGCTCTCGCTCGCCTTGCAATACATGCACGGTAACAGCAGTTTGGTTGTTATCAGCCGTTGAGAATACTTGATTCGCCTTGGTTGGAATCGTTGTGTTCTTATCGATAAGTTTTGTCATCACGCCACCCAGCGTTTCAATACCGAGTGAAAGCGGCGTCACGTCTAATAACAAAATATCTTTTACATCACCCGACAATACAGCGGCCTGAATTGCAGCACCTACAGCAACCGCTTCATCAGGGTTTACATCACGACGTGGTTCTTTTCCAAAAAACTCTTCAACGGTTTTCTGGACCAATGGCATCCGAGTTTGACCACCGACCAAAATGACTTCATTAATTTGTGAAACAGTGAGCCCCGCATCTTTCAATGCTGTTTTACAAGGTTCTACCGTACGTGCTACAAGCGCATCAACTAAAGACTCGAGTTTTGCGCGAGTTAACTTAATGTTTAAGTGTTTTGGTCCACTTGCATCTGCTGTAATGTACGGCAGATTAACGTCTGTTTGCTGCGATGAAGACAACTCAATCTTTGCTTTTTCTGCAGCTTCTTTTAAACGCTGTAGTGCGAGTGGGTCACTGTGCAAATCAATGCCTGAGTCTTTTTTAAACTCAGCTGCCAAGTATTCAATCAGCGCCAAGTCAAAATCTTCACCCCCGAGGAACGTATCACCATTAGTTGCCAATACTTCAAACTGATGCTCACCATCCACTTCTGCAATTTCAATGATAGATACATCGAATGTACCACCACCCAAGTCATATACAGCAACAGTTGAGTCACCACGTTTTTTATCCATCCCGTAAGCAAGCGCTGCAGCAGTTGGCTCGTTGATAATACGCTTTACTTCAAGCCCTGCAATGCGGCCAGCATCTTTCGTTGCTTGACGCTGTGAGTCGTTGAAGTACGCAGGCACAGTAATAACCGCTTCTTTTACTTCTTTCCCTAAATATTCTTCTGCTGTTTTCTTCATTTTTTTGAGAACTTCAGCTGAAATTTGTGGTGGCGCTTTATCTTCACCTTTAACCCTGACCCACGCATCGCCATTATCTGCTTTGACAATTTTGTAAGGCACCATTTTAATGTCTTTTTGAACAATTTTATCTGAAAATTGGCGACCAATTAATCGCTTAATTGCAAACAATGTATTATCTGGATTGGTAACTGCTTGACGCTTTGCAGATGGGCCCACTAATACTTCATCATCTGTATAAGCAACAATCGATGGCGTTGTACGATGCCCTTCAGCATTTTCAATCACTCGCACATCTTTTCCTTCCATTACGGCCACACATGAGTTTGTGGTGCCTAAATCAATTCCGATAATCGCTGACATAATATTTATGCTCCAATTTCATCAATCTAAAATATACCCCTGTGAACTACATATGAGGGGGACTTCTACTTTTTCAAGGGATTAGCTCGTTTTTTCTCTTGCCACAATCACGCGTGCTGCACGAATCACACGATCGTTTAGCTTATATCCCTTCTGAAACACTGCAAGCACCGTATTAGGCGCTGCATCTGCTGTTTCTTGCATGCTCATGGCTTCATGCATTTCGGGGTTAAACGGCTCCCCCACAGGATTCAACTGCTCAACCTGCACCTTTTGCAGCATGTCCAAAAATAGCTTCATGGTCAGCTCAAGCCCTTCATGCATTGCTGCGTCACCATGCTTTTCTGCTAATTGTTCCGCCTGTTCAAGACTATCTACCACAGGCAACAAATTATTAATAAACTTCTCAAGCCCATACCGGTGCGCTTGCGCCACATCGCGCTCCGAACGACGTCGCAAATTATCCATATCAGCTGTTACACGCGCGAGCTTATCCCAGTTATCAGCAGCCCTTTTCTCTGCATCCGCTAACTGTGCTTCAAGGGTTGCATAGTCTGGGCGGTCTTCGGTAGCACTACCACGCTCGCCACCTTCTTCATCGTCTTCATCATCAAACAGCGCTTCCTCTAGCTGCTCTTCCCTTTCATGCGCTTCCTTAATTTTTCCCCAATCTTTTGTTTGCTCACTCATAATAATCTCGTCGCCTTATCAATTCAGGTTGGCCTTAAAACTGGGGGCATTCATTCAAAAATCAAGGGCATGTTGTTCATTTAAGCAATAACGTTGATAATAGGCGCCCTAAGTCAGCTTTTTATTGTTGTTTATGGCACATTCTTGGACACCTACATCTTGGCGGAATTTCCCAAATCCGCAAGCGCCTGTCTACCAAGACAAAGCGCTTTTAGATGCAGTGCTTGCCAAACTCAATCAGTATCCCCCTTTGGTATCCAAAGCGCCTATTTTAGCACTCAGACAAATTCTTGCTGATGCAGCAATGGGGCGCACCTTTATGCTTCAAGGGGGTGATTGCGCTGAGTCTTTTCAAGACTGTCGCCCTGCAGTGATTCGGGCACATCTACAATTAATGCGCAAAATAGCCCATCTCATTGAGCGGCATATTCATCGCCCAACCATCCCTGTTGGGCGCATTGCAGGGCAATTTGCAAAACCACGCTCGTCTGAATACGAAACCAAAGAAGGTACAACACTATTAAGCTACCGAGGCGACTTAATCAATGCAAAAGCATTTAATGCCAAGGCTCGTGAACCCAACCCAAACTTGCTCCTCAAGGGATACGCCTCAGCAAAACACACCTTACAATTTATTCACGCCATACAAAAAAACGCCCCCTTTTATATCTCACATGAGGCGCTACACTTGCCCTACGAGGCCGCCTTGACACGCAAATGTAGCAAAGGGCTATGGTACAACCTATCTACGCACCTCCCCTGGGTTGGCGTACGCACCGCACAGGTCGATGGCGCACATGTTGAGTTTTTACGCGGCATCGAAAACCCCATCGGTATTAAAGTTGGGCCAAGTACGACACCCGAGCATTTGCTCGCACTTATCAACAAGCTCAATCCAAACCAGGAAAAAGGCCGCATTTTGCTCATAACACGCCTTGGTACCAAGCATGTCACCACGCTTCTACCCCCCCTTATTCAGGCTATTCAAGCACATACACTTCCTGTTGCTTGGTCGTGCGACCCCATGCATGGCAATACGGAAGTAACTCAAAAAGGCATTAAAACGCGACACATCGATAACGTTTGGTATGAAATTAAAGAAACGTTACACATTCATAATGCGCACCAAAGTCATTTAGGCGGCATTCATCTCGAAATCACCCCAGATCCTGTCACCGAATGCTTGGGCGGTAAAGGGGGACCTACCGAGAAAGGCCTAGAAAAAGCATACAAAAGTTTGCTCGACCCACGCTTAAACAAGACGCAAGCACTCGACATTGCGCAAAGGTTTGGGGCTGCTTATCAGGGATGATAAGCAGCACTCAACTCGCGCACCGATTGAATCATCACTTCCAAGTGCTCAGGTGGTACATCAGGTGTAATGCCATGACCTAGGTTAAAAATATGCCCACTGCCCGAGCCGTAAGCGTCTAGCACACGCCTCACTTCCGCACGAATACAATCAGGTGAGGTTAAAAGTACCGCTGGGTCTAAGTTACCTTGCAGTGCAACACGTGCACCCACTTCATGTCGCGCACGCGTTAAATCACAGGTCCAATCCACCCCTAAACCATCACACCCTGTCTCCGCAAGCGTACTCAACCACT
>JASBUO010000015.1 GCA_030147855.1 Gammaproteobacteria bacterium | reverse complement strand
GTTGCTGTATAGGTTGAAAAAATGACTGTTGCAAATAAAATTTACCAAAAAATTTCGTGGGAAGCAGCCCGCTCAGTATGACGGACCAGAGAGGTTAAGAAATATCTTTGTAAAAGACGACCCTATTTTTTCCGCATTTCTTAGCCCGATACATTGCTTTATCGGCTAAGTCTACCAAGGTGTCGATGTTCTTCGCGTCATCAGGATATAAAGCTACGCCTATACTAGCTGTGATTGGACATTGAGGGTCAAAAGAAAATTTTAATGATCTTACTCCATTAAGTATTTCATTTATACGAAAATCAACAAAGTCAATGTCTTTAACTTGAGTGATAATAATGAGCAACTCATCCCCACCAATACGTCCAACAAAATCACTTTTCCTCAAACTTTTTTTAAGAAATAGTGATATTTTTTCAAGTGCTTCATTCCCAGCATTATGGCCAAAATTGTCATTTATTGATTTTAAATTATCAATATCAAGGTATAGCAATGCAAATTTATCATTGCCCCTTTGTGTATGGTATGTAAGACTTTTAAGTTTTTCTTGTACAAGATATAAGTTTGGAAGTGTTGTGAGTGTGTCATGACTTGCAAGTTGTAATTTTTTATATTCTTTTTTCTTGCGATCCGATATATTTTGCGTATAGCCAATGATAATTCCATCTTGGTTATTTTTATGCGGAAAGATTTTTTTAATAATCATGTCTTGAAGCCATATTTGCCTATTATTCCCATCATAGATTTGGTACTCATACGTAACACTTTGATTTTGATCAGAGAAAATGTGTTGGACATAGGTTTTACGATGTTCTGCTGAGATGTCATTAACCCATTTATTTAGAGGGTAGTGACCTTTAATATTTTTTACAATGCCTAAGTTTATGCCGGCAGAGTCTGAAAATGAGATTGTTGATTTTTTAAGGTTGACTTCAAAAAATGCCATTTCCGATTTAGCAAGAATGGCTTCAAAATGAGCGGTTTGCGTGATATCCACGTTCATTCCGGTAAACATGTAAGGGCTTCCATCCTCATTTCTGCTCACTACGCCACTTGCTTTAATAACTTTAATGCCGTCATCTGAGTATATTTTAAAAGAAGTGTCAAAGGGATGAGCTCCATGAATTGCTGCTTTTACTTCACTATCAGCTCTTTTTCTATCTTCTTCCAGTACTTTATTATACCAAGTCTTATAAGTTAGGAAGGCGTCTCTTGGAACATCATACATGTGATACATAATATGGTTCCATGTGAGCTTATCTGTATCTATCTCCCATACCCAGATGCCTATTTTTGCGGACTCTACTGCTGAGTGATAGCGTATTTGTAAACTTTTATATTTATCTTCGATAAGCAGTAACTTATGCGTGCATTTCTCCATTTGAGCCTGTAATTGTGATAATTTTCTACTATCACGCCAGTTTGAAATTAACAGATATAAGCTGCCTCCAATTAGCAAAAATAAAATGATGAGTAATGCCATAAGGGACCAAATTAGAGGATTATTCTTAAAATTAAAATAACCTTGATAAACTTGGGTATTTAACTTAAATTGATGACCTAGTAATGGAAAGGATTGGGTAAGAACCAAAGGGCTATATGATGTATTTGTTGCTGAGTCATTTCCTCGTAAAACATGGCCATCCATAGAGAGTGTATAGTGATATAACTTTGGGTGGAGATTTTGTAATGGATAATAATCTAATATTTGATCCAGTTGAATTGCTGCTAATAAGGCTCCGTTATATATATTGCTTTGAAACACAGGAAATATCACTATGGCTTGTGCTTGACTTCCGACTAGCTGTAAGGGGCCAGTTACAAAAGGAGATCTTGTTACTTTTCCGTGCATAATTGCACGATATAATTTATCTTCAGTTTCTACATCTAGGCCTAACATCTTTGGATTATTTTTAGTAGAGGCAGCGAGAGTGATAATATTTTTATCATCAACCCAATCTATCATTTGTATTTCTGGGTAGTCTTTTAGTAACTTATAAGCGTACTGGTTAAAAAGGTCTCTATTTAGAGTGTTTTTTAATTTAATATGACTGTAGAATCTCTCCAATACATTATAAATGTTTAAACTTCTCATATTAAATAATTGTGCTTTTAAATTTAGCTGTTCTCTCGCTTGTTCATCTCTATGTTGGGTGAACCGAATATAGGAAAAAGCTAATATTACGAACGACATAAAGAAAGCAAAAAACAATAAAGAACAGGTAATAATTACCTTTTTATTTTTCATCTTAAGTTCTCTAAAATCTTAACCACTCTTATCTTACAGAATAGCACATTAGAAATTAAAGGAGCTTATCAAACCAAAGATGCGGACCTCGTTAATTTGAGACGCTTTATCAAAATAATATGGGTAAAAATTTAAATATTATTTTAGGGGCTGTTGACATCTTTTTGATCATGAGAGGGATCATGCTTATCTGCCTTCTGTGAGTCTTCTCTGAGGCCTTTGACTTCTGATTTAAACATCTGAAAGGAAGGCGTTGTTGCTGCTAGCATGGCGTGAGTTACCTGTTTTTTCTCCATTAGATAGTTTTCATATTGTGCTCGCATGGTATCATCTGGTAGATGCTTGTCGAGTACTGCGTCAATGGCCCCTCTTGGTATGTTATCTAACTTTTTGAGCTGCTCTTTAAACCCATTTCGAATATGTGCCATATGCTCTGGTTGATGCACTATTTCTGAAAAAGACTCGCCGACGTCCGGAATAACTGAATTAACAGAGCGAGCTAAGTTGGATATGCTTCCCAAAATTATTTCATCCATATTTTCTAAAGCATCCATGTCTACACTTTGAAACGCCGCTTCTCTGGTTCTGGAAAATGAATCTTCACTTTGTATGCTTTGAAAATTACAATCAAAATCAAAGGGGTAGCATTCTCCAGCATAAATAGACAGATTTGTGGCGTTTAAATCGCCCTGACCACAATACCAATTAAACGCAAGTGAGCGTCCCAAAGAGGCTAAAAATTTTTCATCTGTGAACAGTGTGGGTTCTTCCTCTTCAAATGCAACGCTAAACATTACATCAGATAAAGACTGATTCATTGTATAGCGAGGCAAAGTAACAGAATGCTCTGAGCTTGTATCAGAACTGACAGAAAACGTATCGGATGCATCGCTTGCTCTCCTTTTTGGCGTGTTGAGAGGAGGCGACCCGCTCTTTGGTGTAACAACCACTTCTGGCTTATCTTGTGCTGGGTGTGGAATACTCGCTAAATGAGCAAATTCAACACTTATTGCTTCTGCTACTCCTCCGTCTATATCCTTTACTATTTTGTTATAAGGCATATGCACCTCTTCTTGAGTAAAAGAGAAAATACAATACAATTATAAAAGGTATAGCATAACCAAGTTTTATTTGGAGAATTCGACAATGTGCAGGATAGCTTTTATTGATGTTGATATGACGCTAGTTGACAATCAAACTTCATCCTATAACGACACACTTATCGAACATTTAGCGACAGCAGGGTTTGATGCATTCTATTTAGTGACAGGACGAAATGTGAATGACTTTTGGCAGCATGTCTTGCAAATGGGCAACAAGCCACACAATTGGCGATTTCAGTTATTAGGAGAGATTCAAAAATATCTAGAACAATGCCATGTCAATATATCTGCTATTTCAATGCCATATGATCATTATTTAATGAAACAAAGTGATGAACCCTTTGACATAGTTCAAGCAGGAGATTCCGCAGCAAAATTTTATCTGGTATTTGAGCGATACATTTCAAACTATCGAGATGAAGCCATTGATAACCAACTACTACATAAAATATTTAGAGAAATAACATTAGGGGATGTATATGCTGAGAGTCCTGGTAGTGCAGCCAATCAGTCTTTAGCAGATGCGCTTCCCATGTACCTAGCAATGACTGGAGATACAGATAAAAAAGGGCAACTCGAATGTTTGCTTGAGCGCGTGGCGAAAGAAAATGATGGACCATTTGAGATTACTTTTTTTGATGATAAACCTGAAAACCTTGAGGCAGCTCAGCGAGTTTTTGAGGATGATAGTCGTATTTCATCTTATACACCACACTTGGTCGATAGTCATGATGCATCTAATGGATTCAGACATTAATTTATGAGATAACGATACTCACCATACTTTTGAGAGATAGATAATAAAGTGATGAAGCGATTGGTCTGTATATGCGGGTTATTCTTGGGGGTTAGTCATGCTGTATATGCGCAAAGCATTCTGCCAATGAAGCATATCCTTACAAATACCACAAAGGATGAAGTATTTTATAAATTTCACTATTTAGGAAACACTACGTGTGATAGTAAGGGTGCTATTTCACCGGGACATATTAAGCAGTTGGGGTGTGAAAGCGGCGGTGTATTTAAGCCGGGGAGGTACTTGCTAGAGTTTGAGCAAGTTTATTTTTATGGCAAAAGAAAAGTGCGTTGTAGTGCGTCTAAGCATTATTCTATAGGGGATAAAAAGCTTTTAATCTGGAAAGTTTCTAAGCGATGCCAACTGGATTTAATTGAAACTTAAAAAGTCAGATTATCGAAGCTTGTTACTAGAGTGGCGAATGATTTAAATTTATGTAGCTAAGCTCATGGCGATGTGCAAATTTATAACCATGGCCGTTCTGTTCAAGCCATATTCGTTAAGTCTTAACCTGATACATCTTGCTCTTGGTCCTTTTCGACTACAAATCGATGCCTAATATCTTTCACTTTCGTTGAATGAACGTAACAATTTCATTCTGGCTCATTGCGAAGCCTTCTTAAAGTGGCGGGGTCCATACAGGAGGTTAAAACAAATAATCAGGTGCTGCTTTCTGTTTTTTAGGGCGTTCATGCGAGTTCCCGTCTTCAGTCACTTCAACATGTACCGCGGCTTCTCCCGGCACTAAATCTTCCTGGAAATATTCATCAATGCTTGAGGGGCTGTTACTTGCATCGACCAAACCGGTTTTAGGATTGATCTTTTTGACGACAACATGCTCTGGCACTTCAAGGGCCTGCTCAGGCTTATCTTTGAGTGCTTCGCGCATAAAGTCTACCCAAAGTGGGAGGGTCACGCGTGAGGCATATTCATGCAGTGAAATAGGGCTGTCATAACCAACCCATGCGGTTACTACTAAATCAGGATTATAACCTGCAAACCAAGCATCCAGTTGGTCGTTTGTAGTACCCGTTTTTCCTCCAATGTCTTCACGGTTTAAAACACGTGCAGCGCGTGCAGTACCTGTTTGAATGACACCTCTGAGCGCTGTGTTCATTAAAAATGCTACCTCTTTTGAAATAACACGTGGCGCTTGTGTGGCAAAGGGCTTTTCTTTAAGGGTTACATCGTTTGGTACGGCTGTTGGGGTGGCTTGTAGGAGTATATTGCCTTCTGTATCTGTGATTTTATCAATGAGATAAGGTTCTACTTTATACCCATTATTGGCAAATACAGCGTAAGCTGCAGCCAAGTCTAGTGGGCTTATGGTGAGGGTTCCTAACGCAAGGGATAAGGTGTGCGGCAGTGTGCCTTTTTGAAAGCCAAAGCGGCTTACAAAGTCGATGGCATAATCAATACCTATGTCATCCAAAATACGAATAGACACTAAGTTTCGAGAGCCAGTTAAGCCTGCTTTAAGGCGTGTTGGGCCACCAAATTGATTGTTGGCATTGTGCGGGCGCCACAAGCCTTCTTGGCTTGGGTCGTCCATTGCAATAGGTGCATCATTAATGATGGTGGCAAGTGTGTAACCTTTAGCGAGGGCTCCCGCATAAATAAATGGTTTAAAACTTGAACCGGGTTGTCGGTCGGCTTGGGTTGCACGGTTAAACTTACTACGCTGAAAGTTAAAGCCACCCACCAAGGCTTCAATAGAGCCATTAGATGGGTTTAGCGCAACAAGGGCTGCCTCAACTTGTGGAACCTGTGACAGTTCCCATTCATTTTTTTCATTTTTTTGGATATAAACGACATCGCCTGGTGAGACAACGGTAGATGCTTTTTGAGGTTTTTTACCTACCCAACCTTTTTTAAGTGCTGGACGTGCCCAAGAAAAGCCAGACCAAACGAGTGTTAGCCTTTCGCCTTTTGCATTAAGTGACTCAGCATTTTTCTCATCAACTGAAAGAATGACAGCAGGTTCAAGTTCGTTAATAACGGGGTAGGCTTTCAGGTTTTTTTGTAATTGTTGCTGTGTATAATCAGCAAGCGGTGTCATTTTATAGACGGGGCCGCGGTAGCCGTGTCGTCTGTCGTACGCCATTAAATGATCTTCAACGGTCTTATTAGCATGCTCTTGTAGATGGCTATTGATGGTGGTGTAAACTTTATAGCCTCGGGTATAGGCATCAGAGCTAAAATGATCATAAAGCGATTGGCGAATCATTTCAGCAACGTAGGGTGCATCCATTTCTGTGTCGATGCCGTGGTAGCTTGCGGTAACAGGGGCATTTCGAGCTTCTTGATAAGCTGCTTCGGTAATGTATTCATTTTCGCGTAGGCGATCTAGTACATGATTACGGCGTTTTAAGGCGGCTTTAGGGTTTGCAATAGGGTTTTGTGATGAAGGCGCTTGTGGCAAGCCTGCAATCATAGCCATTTGAGCAAGCGTTAATTCACTTAAGTGTTTGCCGTAATAGACTTGGGCTGCTGCAGCTACTCCATACGCACGGTTTCCTAAATAAATTTTATTGAGATATAGCTCGAGAATTTTCTCTTTGCTGAGTTCACGGTCAATTTTAATGGCGAGTAAAATTTCATTAAACTTTCTAAGAAACGTTTTTTTACGGTTCAAAAAAAAGTTACGTGCCACTTGCATGGTAATGGTACTACCACCTTGTGACTTAGTACCGGTTTGTACCATACGAATTGCCGCGCGCCCAAGTCCGAATACATCAACACCTGGATGCTCAAAAAAGCGTTGGTCTTCAGTTGCAAGGACTGCATATACCAGTGTTTGTGGAATTTCGTCATAACTGACAGGGGTTCTTTTTTTCTCACCATATTCCTGGATGAGTTTGCCATCTTGGCTGTAAATTTGAAGAGGGACTTGTAGTTGTACGGTTTTAAGCGATTCAACATCAGGCAGCTGACTTTCGGTATAAATATAAAAAATGCTAAAAATAATCAGCAAAAAAAAGCCAATGCTCATCAGTGCCCAAAGGCCACGACGCCAAAATAAAGAGAGTGGTTTTTTCATAAGTGGTTATACTCGCGCTGTTTGGGCATAGGGTATTCTCTTCATTATAGATATTCTGCAGGATGATACATAAGCTGGGTATCTGTTTCAGAGTCAGGGCTTGAATGTGTGGCTAGCCAGTCCTTAAACTGAGTCATAAAACTTCCGCCTTTTGGTGGCACGTATCCTGCACTAGCTAACTTAGGTGTTGCTGTTGGTTCTTGAGGATATTGACGAGCAAGCATTTGTTGCAAGGCCCGGTTTTGAATACTTAGCTCTTCTCGTTTATTGTCTAAAAATTGAATGGTTGTCGTTTGTTTTTGAATAACAGTTTCCTGCACCGTTCGTATCTGCTCTGCTAATGCAACAGCAAGCGTGACATGGGTGTGCCTCATGGCGCAAAAAAAGGTATTGAGTGCTGTGTGTGCATCACCTGAGCGCGGTATGTTTTGTTGGAGTGTTACAAGCCGTTCGGTGAGTGCTGCAAATGTATCACTGTAAGTTTCTGGAGTATCTGTGGCCTGAATGTTTTTTACAGTATCGAGGAGAGAGATTATTTCTTTTAAAGACATTAATAATTCACGGCGTGTTTGTGTATGAGTTGTTGCTTCAGCAATGTAGGTGTCGAGCCCGCGATTTCTTCCCTCGGCATCATAGTCTAGTAAAACGTCTAAGGGGGATGGCTCAATGGCGTGGCTGAGTCGAGATGTAATTTTAGTCCAGGTGTTTGACGTGGCATCTTTCGAATCATCCCAAATTTCAACATCTTGCGTTATTTCATCATCGGTATCTTCATCGCCTTTAGTTTCTGATGTGAGTTCTGTATCGACTGGTTTTTTTTTACTGGCGTGATAATCAAGTATTACCTGCATAAGACCACGCTGTATGTCTTCAAAGGTTTTCATACATGCCCCTTACAAAAAGTTTATGTTATAACGATGCAGACTAGAAAAATTAACATAGCTATGGGCTTAATGCGAGAAATGTTAAAAGGAATTAGGCTTAAAATTCCAATTTTTTTAAAGTTAGGGTACTATCTCAAAGCCCTATATCAAGAAAAGATGCGAGAAAGCCAACCGCATGCTAGAATTGTTGCGCTACACTCAATGGGGGTTTATTTTGGTTGGACGTTGAGAATAGAGGTATGTCACTAACTATGAGCATTGTCAAAGTACGTAATATTTTTTTGATTGGGCCTATGGGTGCTGGAAAAAGTACCATTGGTCGAACATTAGCAAGGGAGCTTAAGCTCGATTTTTATGACTCAGATGAAGTCATTGAAGAGCGAGCAGGTGCTGATTTGTCTTGGATATTTGATGTTGAAGGCGATGAAGGATTTCGTCGACGTGAGCAGAAAGTCATTGATGAATTAACCCAAAAGACAAACATTGTATTAGCGACCGGCGGCGGGGTTATTGTGACGCCTGAAAATCGTAATGCATTGGCTGCACGCGGCACGGTTATTTATTTAAAAACATCGCTTCAACAACAGTTTGAGCGTACTAAGCGTGACACCAAGCGTCCGCTGCTACGTACCGATGATTTAGAAGGGCGTCTTGAGAGTTTACGTGATGAGCGAGAGCCCTTTTATGAAGAGCTGGCAGATGTAAGTTTTGAAACCGATAAATTAACGGTTAAAGCCGTGACGAACAACATTGTTAAACACATTTATGGCGAATCCTGAAGTTCTTGAAGAAGTCTATGTTACGTGCTCTCATATACATTATGTCATTACAATTGGTCGGCATCTTTTAAAAGATGCCACGCGCTTCGCGTCTCTTATTCGAGGTACGCAAGTTTTAATTGTAACAAATGAGACTATAGCCCCCTTATATTTAGATGTGCTTTCCCAATCACTACAAACATTTCAGTGTGATGTAGTGGTGTTACCTGATGGTGAAGCGTATAAAACCCAAGAGAGTGCCACCCGTATTCACGAAGCGCTTATCAAGCATCAGCATCACCGAGATACTACGCTCATTGCACTTGGCGGTGGCGTGATAGGCGACATCACAGGCTTTGCTGCATCGACTTACCACCGAGGGGTCGATTTTATTCAGTGTCCAACGACGTTACTCGCAGTGGTTGATGCGGCAGTTGGTGGTAAAACAGCCATTAACTATCCCAATGCTAAAAATGCCGTGGGCAGTTTTCATCATCCGAAGGCGGTGTGTGTAGATCTAACGTGTTTAGATACCTTACCAAAGCGCGAGTTTCGTTCAGCATTTGGGGAAATTATTAAATATGCCCTGCTTTCAGGGGACTTATCTTTGCTTTCAAAGCCATTACCTGAGTTAATTGCAAGTTGTTGTCGTATTAAAGCTGATATTGTGAAGGCAGATGAGACAGATAGAACTGGTGTGCGCGCTTTACTTAATTTAGGCCATACCTTTGCGCATGCATTGGAAGCATATACAAATTATACCCGCTGGCTGCATGGGGAGGCAGTTGCCATAGGTCTTTACTGTGCAGCACGCCTGTCACATCGACTAGGACAGCTAGATATAGCACTTGTCCAACAGATAGATGCGTTATTAGCTTCATGTGAGTTGCCAAGACGTGTGCCTGATGATATCTCGTGGGACGCACTTTATACGTTGATGCAGCAAGATAAAAAAGCGACTCATGGGAATGTGCCTTTTGTGTTAATGAGAGCACTGGGGCAGTGTTACTTAGAAACTTCAGTAAAAAAAGAAGATATCGTGTATTAACTTAAACCATTTGAGAAAAGTGATAACCCCCATGTTATCCTGAGTACAGCAAGGGACATTATTGGGGTAGAGTATTTTATTATGGCTATTCTAGGGTATTTTACTTAGAATAACGGGTGTGGGGCGTATGGACAGCAGGGCTAATCAAGGAGATGAATATGTATAAGAAGGTGTTGTTTGCGACAGACTTTGATGAAGTTGGTGTGAGTGCAGCACATAAGGCAAAGAAAATTGCAGATGAAAATCGTGCAGAATTGCTTTTGGTACATGTAGTTGAGCCCATTCCTGCGTATGCTTATCCCGGTTTTGCGGGGTTTGCTGAAGTTGAAGTATCTATTCGTGAGCAAGCAGAGAAGGAATTGAATGCGCTTGCAAACCAACTGGGTGTAGATATGAAGCACCGATTACTCGAGTTTGGTTCAGTTAAAAATGAAATTTTAAGACTTGCGGAGGAGCATGGGGTTGATTTAATTGTTACAGGTAGTCATGGCAAGCATGGATTGGCTTTATTACTTGGCTCGACTGCTAATGCCATTTTACATGGTGCTCACTGTGATATGTTGATTGTTCAGCCTCAACCTAAAGCGTAAGTTTGATTGAATGTGATGTGAATGTATGCGGTTGTTACGAGGTATTCAGGGTGCTGCTGTTCTGCAAACAGATACAGTAGCAACGATTGGTAATTTTGATGGAGTGCACGGTGGGCACCGTGCGCTTTTGCAGGCATTAAAAACAATTGCTCAACAAAAAAAATTACCAACACTCGTGGTGCTTTTTGAGCCCCAGCCGCATGAATACTTTAGAGGTGCGTCTGCCTCAGCAAGGCTTACCAACTTCAAAGAAAAATGGCGCATACTCTCACAGTTTAATATCGATTACGTATGTTGTTTGCCATTTAACGCCAAGCTCTCTAGCATGTGTGCAGATGATTTTGCGCGCCAACTGCTTTTTTCAAGCTTTCGGGTGAATACACTTTTGATTGGGGAAGATTTTCGTTTTGGTGCGGGGCGCTTGGGTGATTTGTCTTTATTAAAGCACATTTCAAGTGAAGTGGGCGCAACGCTTCAAGTGTATTCTGATTGTGTGTTTCAGAATGCACGTATTAGCTCCACACGCATTAGGCAATCACTTAAAGCAGGTAAGCTAGATAAGGCGGCAAAACTTCTAGGACGCCCTTATAGTATGTACGGGCGTGTTGTGATGGGTGCACAATTGGGACGAACCTTTGGGGTGCCCACAGCAAATATTAACCCTCAGCGTTTAATACTTCCCATGACCGGTGTCTTTTGTGTTAAAGTACAACGTTCGAATGGGTTAACCTATGAAGGCGTTGCTAACTTAGGCCGAAGGCCAACGGTTGATGGATTGACCAATCGATTAGAAGTGCATTTGTTTGACTTTGAAGGCTCATTATATCACGAGCATCTCGAAGTCTTTTTTTTACATCAGTTGCGAGGCGAGGTAAGATTTCCATCTCTTGAGGCATTAATTGCCCAAATTAAAGCAGATATTGTAGAGGCTCGCGCCTTGTTTCCTCGTTTAGTGGACGCGTTTCCCGTTTAGAGTATGCCGATGACCGAACAGACAAATACGATTGATTATAAAAGCACCTTAAATTTGCCGCATACAGACTTTCCCATGAAGGCAAACCTTGCAAACCGTGAACCAGAGCGTTTAAAAGGGTGGAAGGCTAACGATGTGTACCAAACCATTCGACAAGCACGTGCAGGAAATAAAACATTTATTTTGCATGACGGCCCTCCTTATGCGAATGGACACTTACATGCAGGACATGCGCTTAATAAAATTTTAAAAGATATTGTGGTGAAGTCAAAAACTATGAGCGGGTTTGATGCGCCTTATAGACCAGGGTGGGACTGCCATGGCTTGCCAATCGAATTAAACGTTGAGAAAAAAATTGGTAAAGCGGGGGCAAAGGTCGATGCCAATACATTTCGCGAGCATTGCCGCGCTTATGCAGCAAGCCAAATTGATATTCAGCGCGATGAGTTTGAGCGCTTAGGTGTGCTTGGAGAATGGCGCACGCCGTATATCACCATGGATTACCACTATGAAGCCAATGTAGTGCGTGCGCTTGGTCAAATTTTAGAGGGAGGACACCTCCAGCAAGGCTTTAAGCCAGTACACTGGTGTCTTGATTGTCAATCAGCACTTGCAGAAGCTGAAGTAGAATATGATGATAAACGCTCGCCATCGATTGATGTTGCGTTTGAGGTGAAAAATACCCAAGCACTGTTTAATGCATTTGCTGTGACGCTAGAAAAAAAGCCCGCGAGTATTTCTATCTGGACTACAACTCCCTGGACGTTACCGGCCAATGAAGCGGTTTCTGTGCACCCCGAGTTAACCTATGCGTTGGTAGATACGGGCACGCAATATTTAGTGCTTGCAAGCGAGCTGCTTGATGCAGTACGTGCTCGCTACGATATGAGCTCTTGGCAAATTTGTGGCGAGGTGCAAGGAGAAGTGCTTGAGCATTTAGCTTTACAGCATCCCTTATTTGATGAGCGTGTGGTGCCAGTCGTATTAAGCACTCATGTTACGATTGAATCGGGTACGGGTTGTGTTCATACGGCACCAGCACATGGTCCAGACGACTACTTGGTTGGTTTAAAATATGAATTGCCTTGTGTGAACCCAGTGCTTCCGAATGGCTGTTACACTGACGATACTCCGTTATTTAGAGGGCAGTCAGTTCGAAAGGTAGATGCAGCTGTTTTGGATGTACTGCGTGCTCGAGGCGTGCTGTTAAATGAAGAAATGTTATTGCATAGTTATCCGCACTGCTGGCGTCATAAAAGCCCCATCATTTTTCGTGCAACACCACAGTGGTTTATTGGCATGGATAAAGAACGCTTGCGAGACAGCCTGCTTCAGCAAATTAAAACAGTGAAATGGATGCCAGCTTGGGGTGAGGCACGTATTCGAGGCATGGTTGAAGGGCGCCCCGACTGGTGTATATCACGTCAGCGTGCATGGGGTATTCCTATTCCGTTTTTTACCCACAAAGAAACAGGCGCATTGCATCCAGATACATCTGCTCTTGTCGAAAAAGTTGCCCTTAAAATTGAAGAAGGTGGTATTGAAGCTTGGTTTGATTTAGCGCCTGAAGCACTTTTGGGGGATGAGCACGAGAACTACATTAAGTCAAAAGATGTGCTCGATGTGTGGTTTGACTCAGGCGTGTCGCATCGCGCGGTATTAAACCCTGAAGGTAGTACTGATGTGGTGGCTGATTTATATTTGGAAGGTTCTGATCAGCACCGGGGGTGGTTTAACTCTTCGCTTACCACAGCGGTTGCAATGCATGGAAAGCCGCCGTATCGTGCTGTATTAACCCATGGATATACGGTAGATGGCGAGGGCAAAAAGTTTTCTAAATCAAAAGGAAATTATGTAGGTTTAGAGAAGCTGGTCAAGCAGTATGGTGCGGATATTTTACGTCTTTGGGTAGCATCAGCTGACTATAAGCAAGATGTCAGTATTTCTGATGAAATTATTAAGCGTATTGCAGATGTATATCGACGCACTCGAAATACGATGCGTTTTTTGTTGTCTAATCTATTCGACTTTGAGTTTGAGCGTGATGCTTTGCCCGTTTCAGAATGGGTAGACTTAGACCGTTTTATTGTAGCGCGTGCGCGTGCACTACAAGCTGAAGTGCTAGAAGCCTATGATACGTATCAATTCCATTTAATTTATCAAAAAATTCACCAGTTTTGTGCGATTGAGTTAGGTGGTTTTTACTTAGATATTATCAAAGATCGCCAATATACAGCAGCTAAAAGCAGTGTGGCGCGACGCTCTTGCCAAAATGCGATGTATCATTTGCTACAAATGCTAGTGCGTCTACTGGCCCCCATATTATCGTTTACAGCGGATGAAGTATGGGATGTAATGCCTGGCAGAAAAGCACACGCTTTATTTGTTGAAACTTGGTATGACGCATGGCCTGAAGGTTTAGAAGCAGTAAGTGATGCGGTGAACTGGGATGACATATACGCGATGCGAGAAATCGTTAACCAAGCACTGGAGGTTGCGCGTAAAGCAGGTATCATTGGCTCAGCATTGGCAGCAAACGTTGCTTTATATGTAGATGCATCAAATCAAGTACGCTTAGCGCCGCTGGGAGACGAACTCAGGTTTGTTTTGATTACTTCAGGTGCAACATTACTGCCTTTCGATGAAAAACCGCAGAATATAATTGAGAGTGATATACCAGGGCTTGCTGTTCAAGTAAGTCCATCTGAGGCAGCAAAGTGTGTGAGATGCTGGCATCGAGTGGCAGATATTGGTGAGCATGGTGCACACCCCGAGTTGTGTGGGCGTTGCGTAACAAATGTCGCGGGTGCTGGTGAAACAAGGACTTGGGCATGAAAAAAGCCATTGCTTTGGGGTTAAGCTTTTTCGTGATAGCGTTTGATCAAATCACAAAGTATTGGGCAATGACACATTTAATGCCTTATGAGTCGGTTGTAGTGTTTCCTATGCTTTCTTGGACACTTGCCTTTAACTCGGGCTCTGCATTTAGTTTTTTAGCAGCGTCTGGTAGCTGGCATACCTGGTTTTTTACAGGCTTTAGTGGCTTGGTGAGTATTGCATTGGTGGTATGGATTATGCGCCTTGAATCACGTTTTTTTGCACAGATGCTAGCGCTTGCGCTTATTTTAGGAGGAGCGCTTGGTAATTTGATGGATAGACTCAGGTTTGGTTATGTGATTGATTTTATCGATGTGTACTATAAAACGCATCACTGGCCTATATTCAATGTGGCAGATAGCGCCATTTGTCTTGGCGCTACCTTGCTTGCCTTGATTTGGCTTCGAGAAAAATAATGTGCCTCTTATCGCATCTTTGTTATGCTTGATGGTGCTACCGATGAGGTGTCTTCGCTGGTTGCGTCGCTTTGCTGCTGGGTGGTAAGTTGCTCTTCTTGTTGTTGATTTTCTGGGCCAAAGTAGTGGTGTCGGTTCCTTGCTCTTTTTCTGCTACCCGGTTGCTCTGGACTTGCGCTACCATTGGAAGACAACATGATGCCACTTGTTTTAAACAGTGCCAACATTCGATTTTGCTGGAGTAGGGCTGCAAGTGCAAGTGGGGTCAATGGTTCAGCTGTTCTTAGCGTGTAATTTCTTTTGCGAGATTCTCCCAGGTGGTTAGCTGTTTCAGGCTGAAACTCAAAACCATCTGGACGTTTTAGGTCAATGCCTGATGTATGAAACAGAAGCTCAAAAGCTTCAACGTGACCGCTTATAATGGCTTGATGAATAGGTCTATGCTTTGCTTTGTCAGAAAACTCTCGAAACTGCAAGTGAGTCTCCCTGCTATCAAAATCACCATTAGGATTTGCCCCTGCCTGAAGTAGTGCATGAATAATGGGATAGCTAATCGTTTTAGCTGACGTTGCAATCATGAGTGGACTATTGCAGTCGTTCACTTTAGCGGTTGCTAGTGTTGGAAAGTGCTGGAGTAGTAGCTGAACAGCTGCCTCATCTGCATTATTAATAGCATCTAAAAAGTACTTTTGAAGTCCTCGGTGCGTTTCATTAAATAGTGAGCGGGTTGGAGGCCACTCGAGGATGCGTTGAAGTGCTTCCAGGTTATTAGCTGTTTTAAGCAGTAAGCCCTGAGGAGTGGAAAACCTTAAAGAGTAAGGTTGTTGGTGTACATGATTTGGGAAGAGAATCTTCTCTGCAAGATGGGTGCGGTTTGGCGCCATGCCAGCGCTTAAGGCAATTAAAGCGTCAGGAATAACTTGAAAGTCTAGCTCCTCTCTAAGGTATTCTTTGCTCATTAATATATTATAATGCACAGTGATGCTTGTTTCATCGAAAGCAGTACACGCTGCTTTGAAAAGTGTAATATAGGTTTTGTCTGCGTCGGATAAAGGCATATTTGTCACTCATGTGATTAAAAAAGGTGTCACTATAACCGAAAATGTAACATAAAATCTATTTTTGTAACACTATAAGGTGTTAGTAACTCCCCCACATCATCCTGAACGTTGCGAAGGATCTACTGCAGAGTGACACGGAGCAGTTAAAAAAAGCTTGCGAAATGATGCCGTTATGATCAAATAAGCTCATGAAGGATTACGAGCAAATTATATTGGCGCTTCAAGAAAAGATTTCTTCCCTAGAAGCGAGCATTGCATAACAGGCTGCAAGGATAGCTGAGCTTGAAAAGCGCTTAAATAAAAATAGCCGTAACAGTTCTAAGCCACCATCAAGTGATGGGCTGGTAACCATAAAACAGGTGGTCAACCAGGGCATAAAGGAGAAACACGGAAGCAGGTTGAAACACCAGATGTTATCAAACGACATAACCTAGCGGTTTGCCCTAACTGTCAGTTGGCACTTACTTCATCTCCCATTATCAAGCTAATTAAACGTCAGGTTTTTAATATTTTATCCCCACAAATTGAGGTGACTGAACACCAAGCCGAAGTAAAGCATTGTAAATGCTGTGATAA
>JASBUO010000085.1 GCA_030147855.1 Gammaproteobacteria bacterium | reverse complement strand
CGGCAGCGTAAAGCTGTTTGTGAGATGGTCAAACAAAGGCGTATTAAGCTCACACATGCAGCCGAGCAGTGTGACTTAAGCTATCGACAGATGTTAAGGGTTTATGCGGATTACCTTGAAAAAGGCGATGTAGGGTTAATCCATCAAAGCCGCGGTCAACGGTCCAATAGGAAACACCCTCATCGCGAGGAAATCATAGCAATATATCAGAAGAAATACGATGGCTTTGGCCCAACGCTTGCATCAGAGTATTTACTTGAAGAGGACGGCTTAGTTGTAAATCATGAGACGCTAAGGCAATGGCTTCTATCTGAAGGGCTCTGGAAGAAACAACGTAGACGCTCGCCCTACCGTCAACGCCGTGAAGCGAAGGCTCAGTTTGGTGAAATGGTACAAATTGATGGTTCAATTCATGACTGGTTTGAAACGGGAGAACATAAGTGCTTACTCAATATGGTTGATGATGCGACCAGCAAAACGTTATCCAAGCTCGATGAGGGTGAAACCACACGCGTTGTTTTTGAGTGCATATGGAAATGGATTGAACGCTATGGCATCCCACTGTCGTTTTATGTTGATTTAAAAAACGTGTACGTATCACCTAAATCTGATGGCTTTAGTCACTTACAGGTAGCATGCGAGAAGTTAGGTATACGCCTTATTAAAGCATATTCACCACAAGCAAAAGGGCGTGTTGAGCGAAACCATAGTGTGTATCAAGACCGTTTTGTAAAAGAGCTGCGCTTACGTCAGATTAAAACCATAACTAAGGCCAATGAGGTATTAGACTCTAAATTCATTGATAAATTAAATAACAAATTTGAGAAGCCAGCACGTAACCCCGTTTCTGCACACCGTCCATTAGGTGAGATTGATTTAAACCAAATACTTTGTTGGGAGTATGAACGACAAGTCCAACATGACTGGACCTTTTCCTTTTCTGGTCAATGCTATCAAATAGAAAAACGCTATGGTTCTTACGTGAGGCCCAGAGCAAGGGTTACGATTCGCAAGCACTTGAATAACAGTCTGAGTGTTTGGTTTAAAGAAGAAAGATTGACCTTCAAGGCGCTCAATAAGAGACCAGTTGCACAGAAAGTGCATTATCTTAAATCACGTGCGAAGGTGCAGCATTCATCAGAAACCCCTTGGCATCAATCCAACTCATTTCTTTTTGAAGAAAATGATGTCCACCATACTAATACCTTAAGGAAAAGACATCTTCATTAAAAAAGGGGCTTTGCCCCTTAAACCCCAAAGTATTTACAGACGTGATAAAAAAAGGATGCACATGGCGGCATCCTTTAATCACGTCACAGTCATCGGCGCTTCCGCCTGTTCTGTAACAACAAGCTTAGTATACTTTTCGTCGCGGCGAGCCGTAGGCGAAGCAGTCCAGAGGTTAAAGCCACTAGATTGCCAAACCACTCGCTACGCTCGGGTTCAGCAATGACGGCTAATTAAATGTTCTATACTTGAACATATGTGACAGTTCTACTTTGCTCTAGAATGTGACATTTCTAAATTGCTCTAACAGCCTAAAAAAATCACTTAAATCAATAAGAAAACTCTTAAGCTATAAAAAAGCGGCTCGTGATATTAAACATCGCTCTTGCCACCACCAGAGCTAGGCCTGAACCCAGGCCCAGTTGTCACTTGAGTTTGCCCTGGGGTTTCTTGCGATGCTTTAATTTGCTGCTGATACGCTTCAACTTTGACTTTTTCTGGGGTGCTAAAAGCTACCTCTTTGATAATTTTTCGAGCTTCTTTAATGATTGCTTGTAGCGCTGCATTCTGAACAGGTGTTAGCTCAAATCCTTCTTGCGCTTTCGCTTCCCGAAGTATTTGCTTTGCTTCACCTTTTATCCATTGACACTCTTTTAAGAGCGTAGCTTGCTCATCCAACATCCTTTGAAATCTGTTTGGATCCATACCTTCAGAAAGTGTACGTTGTGAAAAAAATGAAGGTCTTTTTTTCTCTGCTCCATGCAACAAGTGACTTTTAAGCTGTATAAAACTTGTTAAGCTTTCTCGCTGCTCATTTAGGAGTTCAATACACCCATCTTTTTTTGAGCTAATCCACTCATCCACAAGCTCAGATGTAAGCGGCTCGACCTCTTCTTTATGCACCACTTCAGTAACAGGTATAGCTTGCGCTTTTGGAAGCTTCTCATTGCCCCCTTCATCAAACAAGTAAAAATCATCTTCATCAACATCCACATCTGTAAAAACAGACAAATCACCAACTGCTTTTTGCAGCGCTTCTACTTTTTCTGCCTCTTTACGTACACTATGTGCTGTTAATGCTTGCAAGGAAGTAAACGCTGCTTTCAGGCGTGCACCCACGCCCTTTAGTACCGACCATGTATTTGCTGGAAGGTCTCTAAAGAAGTAGGACGTCGTTCTCAGAAGCGTTCGCATCTGCCACATGGCACGCTCTAAATTCCACGGTTCTTTGGCATCTTTTTTTAGATGTTCGATATTATCTTCAAGAATTTTAATTTTTTTGGCAAGTTCCGGATCGTCTTTTGCAGCTGCTTGACAATCTATTTTAAAATTATCTAAAGCCTCTATATACTGCTCGACCAAACTACTTACTTCTGCCTCCGCAGTTTCTAATTCCAGCTTAGGCTGCGCTTTGAGCCCTTCTAGACTACGTAAAGCATTATATTGCTGTACCGTTGCAATCACGGTTTTTAATTGTTTCTTAGAGGTAGGTGCTAGCTCTTTTCGAGCTCTATGACGCAAATTAGGTAAGTCTTTAGTTAATCTCTGGAGCTGTTCTTCGAATTCGGCGAGAATTGCGGAAGCTCTCTCGTCTTCTCCTTCAAGAATTGGCTCTAATTTTGTTTTTTTATCAACCATCTGCCTTACCCCCAATATGAAACTTTGCTAGACATACATTAACGCCACTGAAAGTATCAGCGGCGTTAATGACACAAACAACTAGAGTTGCTTGTTACTGATTTTGGGGGCCACCTTTTTCTTGACCTTTATCATGCTCGTGGTCTACTTCGCTCCCGCCCTCAACTTTTTTCTCTTCTTTTTTGAAGAAGGCGCCACCGTATTCTTGCCCTTTGCTGATAAGCTTAGAGATGGCATTCTTTATATTGTTATAGCACTTAGACAAAAGGTCATAGACGGTTATTTGAAGCGCTTTATCGCTGAGCGTGGCAATTTTCTGGTGCACTTTCGCTTCACTCTGCTCCCAGTTTTTGCCATCAGTAATGGTTATCGGCTTCCCTACACGATGTTGATCTGCAATATCATCCAATAACTCGTTGAATTGCTGTGCTACCTCAGAAACCACGTCCCTCAGTTGGACTTTATCTTCTGTAGCTAGCTGTGAAAGCTCATTTTGTAATTGGAGTACTAAATCACCAATTACTTGGCGTTGCGACTCTAAGTCTGTCTGCTCTACAGGAAATGTAGCAAAATGCTCTTTTAACTTCTTTACTTCTTCCAGAGCAAAGCACAATATTTGCGTGCATTTTGCTTTATGTTCCGCCAACTCGTCTTCTGTAGGCTGGTGCTGTTCAGCATATTGTTCTTTCATTTCTCTCTCCCGAATTAGTCATTACACTACTCAATATAGTTCATGTAAATGACAATTCAAGAAAATATAAGTCAGCATGACTTTATTTAACATTACCCAAGCAGCGCATGAAGCACTTTATAAGACAGGATTGTCAACACTGAAGCAGCAGGGAGCGTTAAAATCCAAGAAGTAAAAATATTGCGAATTACAATTAAGTTAAGTGCACCAATACCACGAGCAAGCCCCACACCCAAAACAGAGCCAACAAGGGTTTGTGTGGCCGATACAGGGATCCCTAGGCTTGTTGCAACCACAACGGTTGTTGCCGCTGAAAGTGTTGCCGCAAATGCACGACTGGGGGTTAAGGCTGTAATAGAGCTGCCAACCGTTTCTATCACACGGCGCCCTTGCACTAAAAAGCCAATCACAACCCCAACAGCACCGAGTAATACAATCCATGCGGGGTAACCCGTTGCGCGCAACGGCTCGCCCACATGCGTAATTAAGCTATACACCATGCTTAACGGGCCTACTGCAAGTGCTACGTCATTCGCGCCATGCGCAAATACCATGGCACAGGCCGTCATCGCCATTAACACTGCAAAATATTTTTCTACTTGCAAAAACTGCTCACGGCGACGCAATATTTTTTTCTCGGGAATACGGTGCATGACGTACACCCCAAACAAAGTAATCACAACACTTGTGCCTAGCGTTACCCATAGGCTTTGCTTTAAATTCAACTGAATTTCAAAATGAGATAATCCCTTAAACACAGTAATAAACGATAAAACCGAGCCCACTAAAAACAAATAAATAGGAATAAAGCGCTTTGCACGCTCAAGTAAGTTAGCTCTTACAAAAATAGTTTGTTGAATGCTCAAAAATAGCGCAAATGCCGTGGTGCCTGCAATAAGAGGGGATGTTATCCAGCCCACCGCAATCTGGGTGACTTGCTCCCAGTGCACCGCTTCACTGCCCAGCACCAACCAGCCAAACCCAACCATTGAGCCAACCAATGCATTGGTAATGGATACTGGCACCCCTAAAAAGCTCGCTAAATGCATCCAAATGGTACACGCCATTAACACACCTAGCATGCCCTGAATTAAAATGGCTGGATCGTTTGCCAATAATTGCGCATCAATAATGCCGTCTCTTAGGGTTTCGGTGACATCCGTCCCTCCTAAAAAAGCACCTGCAAACTCAAAAATAACCGCAACACACAAGGCTTGCTTAACCGTGATGGCTTTGGAGCCCATGGTGGTGCTCATGACATTGGCAAGGTCATTTGCACCCACACCCCATGTCATCATGAAACAAAGAAATACTGCCAGCGAAAAATAGAGAACCGATGCATCCATAAAATAAATTACCGCGCAATCAAAATTTGTAGCCGTCCACCCACGGTTTGCGCGTGATCAGCCAAGTCCCCAATCCATTGAACCAGTTTATAAAGAAACATAACGTCCAGTGCTGGTAGCGTGCCTTCAAGTTCAAAAATACGATGACGCACCTCAGCTAATTTGTCGTCGCTATCATGCTCGATTTCGTCCAAAGTAACAATCATTTCTTCAACAATTGTAACTTCACTACCGCGAAATCCACTTTCAAGCAACTGATCAAGCTCATTAATAGCTTTACATGCCTGTTTTGCCGCATCAAGCGAGCGCGTTAAAAAAGGTATTAGTAAACCCGTTAATGCTTCCGGAACTTGCATACGTCGGCTCATGATAAGGCCGGCAATATCTTGCGACTTATTTGCAATACGGTCTTGCACGCTCAAAAGCTCCAGCACATCAGTTCGACCCACCGGTAAAAATAAGCCCGTTGGCAAATGCAGGCGTAAATCACGCTTAATTAAGTCCGCCTCTTTCTCTAGCGCTGAAATTTGCGCATGGATTTTAGCTGCCTCATCCCAGTCTTCGGTGAGTACTGCATCAAAAAAAGGAAGCAGTCGTTTTGCGCACTGATACACCTGATACATGTGCTGCTCGATAGGCTTAATTGGCGACGGACCAAACATGTTAAATAAATTACCCATCATTCCTCAAAGCCCTCCCAAGAAGCCTTCGCTGAGTATACCCAACTGCATCCATAATTTGAATGTCTTTCCTAAAAAAATCCCCAAGTTGATAAATATCAACCCAATTTTTTTGCAAAGCTCCCATAACCATGTTAAAAACATCTAACATATTCAGAGGTCGACTCAACCATTAGCACCTCGAACAAACCAAGGAAGACCCTTTGTGGTTGGACGTTGTAGGAGCAACAACCGTGATAGAATATATTTATAAAGGATTTAAACTCTCATACACCGTGAGCGAAGTCGGTTCGGCATTATCCCCAGATGAGCCCCGTACTTACGAGGCACATGGCAATGCTATTTATTTGCTTAATACGCCAACATGGTTTACACAAACCCATTTGCATGCCGAAGGTGAAACGCACCAGGGCGCAGAAAACGAAATTAAACGCTTACTCGAAAATTATGTAGATTTTGAACTTAAAAATTTCTACGAGATACAGGCTAAAGAAGCATCGTCTTAAGCCCTTTCGTGAATACATACATGGTACCGAGAAGAGGACTCGAACCTCCACGGGGTTGCCCCCACTAGCACCTGAAGCTAGCGTGTCTACCAATTCCACCACCTCGGCAATTGGTGGCTAAACTACGTTTATTTCTTAGGTTTGTCAATAACCAGCTCTGTACATGACAGGTTTTTCATCATGTACAGAGAGCAACCTGTCTTTCTTATTGATTTATTTTAGGTCGATAGACAACACGATTCGCTTATGTAACAAGTTTGTACCGTTTTTCCCTTCTCCCGCTTGCGGGAGAAAGAGGTGCACAATGCTCTTAAGGATAAGTTTCTTACGCCGCAGGCGCTATCATTTTTGCAGGTTGTACATACTCAGCAAATTCCTCTGCGGTTAAATAACCCAGTTTTATCGCAGCTTCTTTCAGCGATGAGTTTTCTTGATGCGCCGTTTTTGCAATTTTAGCCGCCTTATCATAGCCAATATGCTTATTAAGAGCCGTTACAAGCATAAGAGAGCGCTCAAGGTAGTTTTCAATTACACCATGATTCGGCTCAAGCCCTTCTACACAAAATGTTTGGAAGCTCGTACATGTATCAGCAAGCAGGCGAATAGAATGCAATACATTAGAAATAATCACCGGTTTATACACATTCAACTCAAAGTTCCCCTGGCTTGCAGCAATTGTGACTGCAACATCATTCCCCATGACTTGCGTGCACACCATCGTCATCGCTTCTGCCTGCGTCGGATTCACCTTACCTGGCATAATCGATGAGCCTGGCTCATTTTCAGGTAAATGCAACTCTCCAATACCGCATCTTGGGCCTGATGCAAGCCAGCGAATGTCGTTTGCAATTTTCATGAGAGCACATGCCAATGTTTTTAATACACTATGCGCCATCACTAATGGCTCATGAGAAGCCAGGGCTTCAAACTTATTAGGTGCCGATACAAACGGCAGTTTCGTTAAATCAGCAATATGTGCCGCAACCTTCTCAGCAAATTTGGGATGTGTATTTAGCCCCGTACCAACAGCAGTACCGCCAAGCGCCAAGGCGTAGATTTCGGGCAACACTGCCTCAATACGTGCAATGCATGCATCCAATTGTGCAACATAGCCTGAAAACTCTTGTCCAAGCGTTAAGGGCACTGCATCTTGCAGGTGTGTCCGACCAATTTTGATAATGTTTTGGTAGGCATTCATTTTAGCTTTTAACCCATCACGTAATGCTTTAACTGCAGGCAATAGCGTATGATGAAATGTTTTTGCTGCCGCAATATGCATCGCGGTTGGAAATGTATCATTTGAAGACTGAGAACGATTTACATCATCATTTGGATGTACTGGCGTTTTACTGCCTTGTACACCGCCTGCTATTTCAATAGCCCGGTTAGAAATGACTTCATTGGCATTCATATTGGATTGTGTGCCGCTCCCTGTTTGCCATACATGTAAAGGAAAGTGGGCGTCTAACTCGCCATCCATCACCTCTGTTGCAGCTTTTATGATAAGGTCTTTTTTTTCATCTTCTAAATTGCCCAACTCATGATTGGTCAATGCTGCTGCCTTTTTGAGTACGCCAAAGGCATGTACTACTTCAATAGGGATTAAATCTGCGCCGATATTAAAATGATGTAACGAACGCTCGGTTTGTGCACCCCAATATTTGTCAGCAGGGACCTTGATTTCGCCCATGCTATCTGTTTCGATACGTGTCTTTGTCATAATTATTACTCCAACTTCAATCAAATACCTGTCAATTTAGGGTGTTAGGATAACGAATTGCTAGAAGTTGGTATACACTGTGAGAAATAATCCTTAACACAAGGCCGCAGTATCACATGCGAACTGTCCGTATTTATCAAGCAGGCCCCTATACTTTACACGACTTAGTTGAACTCTCAGAATCTGCAAGCCATCACGTTTTACGCGTACTTCGTATGCGTGCAAGCGACTCTCTCACCTTATTCTGTGGCGACAACCAAGAGTATTCAGCGCGCATTATCAGTGTTAAAAAGCACCACGTGACCGTACGCATTGAAGGTGTGCAACCTGTTAACCGCGAGTCTCCTTGCGTTATTCATCTCGCACAAGGCATCGCTAAAAAAGAACACATGCCCTTTATTATCCAAAAAGCAGTCGAACTTGGCGTTGCAAGTATCACGCCGCTTATCACTGAATACAGCACCGTTAGACACAATGCAAAACAGCTTGCTAAAAAGCATGCGCAGTGGGAAGCCATCACCATTGGAGCGGCCGAGCAGTCTGGTCGTAATATTCTGCCCCCCGTGCACCCCCCGTGCACACTGACACAGTATTTTACACACTGTAATACCCCACACAAATATTTACTCGATCCTAAAGCGGATACCAGTTGGAAACGCTTATCCGACCAAAAGCCTGACGCAATCACCCTGTTAATTGGTCCTGAAGGTGGACTCAGTCCGCAAGAAGTTTCGGAGGCCAGAATGCAGCAATTTCACAGTGTTGCACTTGGCCCACGTATTTTAAGAACCGAAACGGCAACACTTGCAGCACTCAGTGTCTTGCAAGCACTTCTAGGTGATCTATAATAGGCTGTGCTCAACCCACGTACCGATGTTATTGTGGTTGAGTGTGAATTATTAAACCAACTGAGGTTCATTCATGAGCAATCACGTTAAAACAGTTACCGATGAGAATTTTGAAGCTGAAGTTCTCAACGCAACACAGCCCGTCTTAGTAGACTTCTGGGCATCCTGGTGTGGCCCTTGTCGCGCGCTTGCGCCTATTTTTGAAGAAGCTGCTGAAAATCACAGTGAAAAAGTCATTTTTGCAAAAATTGATATCGACGAAAATCCACAAACCCCCTCTAAATATGGTGTGATGAGCATTCCAACGCTACTTCTCATCAAAAACGGGCAAGTGAAAGCCACTAAAATGGGCTTGCTATCAAAATCTCAACTGACTGCCTTTATTGATAGTAATCTTTAATGCTCATTGCAGAATAGCCTATTCACCCCGTGCTTAGCGCACGGGGTATGAGCCCTTTTAAAATGCCTTACTACGTGACAAATCCACGCCATTTAGATACAATCTACGATTATTTGAGTGCTTATTATTTAAACGGTTTTTTACATGCTGAAATATTTACCCAATGCCTTCAGCTTGATGCGACTCCTGTTGATAGCGCCTTTCTTGATGCATTTACACCGAGAACACTTTTCGACAGCCCTGTATATTTTTGTATTTGCAGGCATCACCGATGGTATTGATGGTTGGCTTGCAAGACTCTACAACTGGCAAACACGCTTTGGCTCGTTTATCGACCCCATGGCTGATAAGCTCTTAATTGCATCCAGTTTTATTTCTCTTGCTCTCCTAAACCAACTTCCCTGGTGGCTTGTAAGTCTGGTTTTTTTCCGCGATTTAACCATTTCGCTTGGGGTTATGGCATGGCAACGCTTTATTCCGCAACGCCTTGATTTTAAACCTACATGGCTTAGTAAAATCAATACTTTCTTGCAGCTTACACTCATTATTTTTTGCTTGATTGAGCTGGCTTTTGGTAAAAACTTGCCCAATCTTACCTATTTGCTCATTGGCTTAACGACTTTTACTACCTCTGCCACTTACATTGACTACGTTTGGACAGGTGCTAAAAAAGCCTATGCCAGTAGTCCTGTACCCCAATGAATCAACAACTTGCACTGGCTATTCAGCTCAATGATGAAGCCACCTTCAATGATTATTGTTGGGGAGAAAATATACAACTCCAAAAAGAATTGTATAAAGCGCTCGCCGGCGAAGGTGAGCAATTTATTTATTTATGGGGAAGTAAGGGCTCTGGAAAATCGCACCTTTTACAAGCCTGCTGCCAACACTCAGGCACCTACCAGTCTAGCATTTATCTCCCCCTAGACACCCTGAAAACCTGGGACCCAACTATTCTCAGTGATTTAGATGTACACAATTTGTTTTGCATTGATGAACTCGACGCCATTGCCGGTAATAAGGTGTGGGAGGAGGCTTTATTCCATCTCTACAACCGTATTCGTGATAATGATAAAAGTATTTTAATCGTCGCAGGACTCACCCCCCCAAGACACGCCAAAATCGCACTCCCAGACCTACAGTCACGCCTAAGTTCAGGGCTTGTGATGCATGTCGAAGAGCTTAACGATGCTGATAAAGTCAAAACACTTTTACTTGAAGCAAACCGGCGCGGTTTTGAACTCTCTCAGCCTGTAGCACAGTTTTTGGTAAACCGTAGTGCACGTAATATGCATGATTTACACGCATTGCTCGATCGCCTTGATAATGCATCACTTGAAGCGCAGCGTAAAATTACTATTCCTTTTATTAAAACCACGCTAAATTGGTAAGCTGCTTGAAATTTCCCCCGAAGCTCAACTATAGTTGCAAGTATTACTAAAAAACAAACGGCGCAATATGGCCAAAGCAGCTCTTTATTTAGCCGGAGGTGGCGCCAGAGGCGCTTATCAAGCCGGTGTTTTAAAAGCCATTCACCAGATTTTTCAACCTAAAACCTCTCCTTTTAGTATGATAAGCGGCGTTAGTATCGGTAGTGTGAATGCCTCAATTCTTGCTGAAAGTGCTGATGATTTCGGTGCCGCTGTTGAAAAGCTCGAAAGCTTATGGCACAACATTCACTGTCAACAAATTTATAATGCAAGTAATTATGCCTTAGGAAAATCTATTTTAAGAAACTTAAGCCGCTTTATGATAAAGCCGCGCAACTCAGGATATTTACTCGATACTACCCCTTTAAATCTCTTTTTTCACGATCATATTAACTTCGATAGAATTCAACAAAACATAGAACAAGGGAGCCTTGAAACCTTTGAGGTCATTAGTAATTGCTACGAAACACAACAAACCATTTCATTTTATCAGCATCACGCACCTCATTTTGATGATT
>JASBUO010000033.1 GCA_030147855.1 Gammaproteobacteria bacterium | reverse complement strand
ATTTTGGGGTCGCTTTAAGTAGCTTTTCCAGCCTTTTGAAGGGCCTTTAAATGACTGTAAAAGACGTTTACGTAGTTTTGGTAGTGTCACTGTGAGACGACCGTGTATCTCTCTTAGGACCGTACCCAGTTCTTCCGTGTTAGAGACATCTTCTGTTGCCCCTGTATCCATGTCTGAAAAAGGAAACACGCAATAAGCGGTTGGATCGCCCGATTTTTCAGGCTCAAGGGTACGAATACCCAGCAAAGACTCTAAATTATCAATCGGTGTCTCTCGTACCAAATCCATGAATTCAGCGATGAATCTTTGTTCGCTCGAAAAATCATCTTCATCATCCGGCACCATAAATACAAAGCTGCCAAGTTTCATTTGGTCGCGTAAATTTTTGCGTTTAGCCTTTAAGGTACGTGAGCCTTCTTTAATGAAGTCAACCAACTTTCCAACCGATTTAAATGCCACAACAATTGCAACACCTGCCGCTTTCTTATCTTTTAAGGCATCAACAAAACTACGTCCCTCACTATCGATGACGCGCTCTAATTCTTTCTCTACATAGCGCTCAACATCTTCAGAGGTTTTTGTAATATCAATGGTTGCAGCAGCAGTACGACACGCGCCTTGAAAGCTTCTACGTGCTTCAGGGGAAAGGTTTGCTATTTTCTTTGTATTATATCCCATCCATTCGTCCTTGAATGAAAGATAATGATTTATTATAGAACTAATTTTTAAGCGTATTGTCAACTACAAGCTTCAAACTTGGACGCCTTATACCATTTGAAACAGCATATGCTTGTTGCGTGCGATACACTTCTAATACACGATAAGGCTGATTTGTTTGACTATCAACTAACTCGACATCTTCGCCTTTATCATCAACCAGTGTGAGTGACAGATGCATCTCACGGAACTGACCAATCTGATACCGCTCTTTAAATAATTTAATAATACTTGCAAGGCTCTCAGATGCTTCTTGACCATCGTGCTTGCCATCAAAAATAATTTCCATACATCTCTCCTCCCCAAAGGGACCTGCCACCTATATCACTATAGCGGCAGGCGCAAGAAATGCTTTAAATTTGAACTTCCAGATCAGCTACTATAATACAACTCAAACTCAGCTGGATGGACCATGCTACGCACATATGCAATATCAGCTTCACATAGACTAATATGAGCATCCACAAAATCTTTGGTGAACACATCGCCCTGCAGTAAAAACTCATGATCATCCCTCAAGTGAGCAATCGCTTCCTCAAGCGACCCTGCCACGCGAGGTACCTCTCTCAGTTCTTCAGGTGGTAAGTCATATAAGTTTTTATCAATTGCATTTCCTGGATGAATTTTTCGTTGAATTCCATCAAGCCCCGCCATCAGCATTGCTGAAAATGCAATATACGGATTGGCTGCAGAATCAGGAAAACGCACTTCAATTCGACGCGCATTCTGCGAAAACACCAAAGGAATACGAATAGATGCTGAACGATTACGCTCAGAGTAAGCAAGCAATATCGGTGCCTCAAACCCAGGTAATAATCGCTTATAACTGTTCACAGTTGCATTGGTAATGGCGTTTAGCGCACGGGCATGATGCATAATGCCCCCAGTATAGTAAAGCGCAAGCTCCGAAAGCCCACCATATCCGTCACCCGCAAACAAATTTACGCCATCCTTTGCAAGCGACTGATGGCAATGCATCCCATTACCATTATCCCCTACTAAAGGTTTGGGCATAAATGTTGCTGTTTTTCCGTATTGGTGTGCTACATTGTGTACGACATATTTTAGTACTTGCATATCATCCGCTTTTGCAAGCATTGTTTTATAACGTGTTGCTACCTCACACTGATTTGCTGTTGCCACTTCATGATGATGCGCTTCAACAACCATCCCTAATGATTGTAATACATCAGATATAGCAGAACGAATGTCTTGTGATGAATCAACTGGTGGTACTGGGAAATAGCCCCCTTTAATCCGCGGGCGATGGCCAATATTGCCCCCTTCAACGACTTTCCCTGAATTCCACTGTGCTTCTTCTGAGTCGATACGGTAAAACGAGCCACTCATACCTGTTTCCCAACGTACATCGTCAAACAAGAAAAATTCTGGCTCTGGTCCAAAAAACGCTTCATCTGCTATGCCTGTCGAGCGCAAATAAGCTTCTGCTCGTGCCGCCATAGAACGTGGGTCACGCGAGTAACCTTCGTTGGTTTTAGGGTCGACCACATTACAACGGATAAAGATTGTTTTGTCTTGATAAAATGGATCTAGCATGATGCTGGACGTATCAGGAACAAGCATTAAATCTGATTGGTGGATTTTTTGCCATCCTTGAAGCGATGAGCCATCTATCGCTTTACCATTTTCAATGAGCGTGTCATCTATTCCTTCTTTCGAGATCGTGATGTGCTGCTCTTTTCCACGCAAATCAGTAAATCGCAAATCTACAAATTTGGCTTGGTGATACTCAATTGCATCACTTACTGCATTGCTTCCCATCGTCCTTCTCCTTAAAATTGACTTGTAAGACTGACTTCAAATATAAGACAACCCTAAGGTTCTTCAGTTTACCTTAATGACACAAGAAACCCAATAGTTTAAACTGTGTTTATTCAAAAATTTAATCAGTCATATATGGGCGCCTATCAGTACCACGCACTTAAATCCTCCGGAAGCCCATCAAAAGGTGTCATTGAAGCTGATTCAGCTCGTCATGCAAGACAACTTTTACGTGAACAAGGCCTGATTCCAACCGACGTTACACCTATTCAAAAAAAAATAAAAAACACGACAAAACGTCACTTTCAGGCACAAGATTTATCGCTCTTAACACGACAACTTGCAACGCTTTTAAGTGCGGGTATTCCACTCGATGAAGCACTACAAGGTGTTGGTGAGCAATCTCAAAAACCGTCTACCCGGCAACTGGTTATTGGCATTCGCGCAAAAGTATTAGAAGGATATGGCCTTGCACAAGCACTTGAAGGATATCCTGCACAATTCCCAGAGTTATATCGTGCAACAGTCTCAGCTGGTGAGCAAACAGGCCGTCTTGATGAAGTCTTACTCAAACTTGCGGAATACACAGAACACCAACAAATCATACGCCAAAAAGTTAGGCAGGCAATGATTTACCCAACTCTTATGCTCGTTATTTCTGTAACTATTATCGGCTTTTTACTGGCATTTGTTGTACCAAAAATTGTCGGTGTGTTTGCAGAGAGTGGGCAAACACTGCCTACTGCTACACATCTTCTTATTGTATTGAGCGAAGGCCTTAAGCAGTTTGGCATATATGCTATTCTCGGTATCATCTTAATGGTAATAGGATTTAAAAAAGCACTCACTCACCCCCCTTTTAAAACCCGCTTTCATCAACTTTTATTACGCATACCTGGTGTTAATCACATTCTAATCACCAGTAATGTGTCACGCTATAGTCATACCTTTGCGATTCTTTTCGCAGCCGGTGTCAGTGTACTTGAGACCATGCGTGTTGCTTCGAGTCTCGTGAGCCATGTTATTATGCGTGAAAAGTTTGAACAGGCAACCATACGCGTTAAAGAAGGTATGCCAATCAGCCAAGCATTATCTGAAACCACGTTTTTCACGCCTATGGCTACACACTTAATTTCTAGCGGTGAAAAAAGTGGACAGATTGCGCCTCTCATGGAACGAACAGCTATCTATTTAGACAGCGAAATTCGTCGCCTTATTGACACAGCACTCACCTTGCTTGAACCTTTAGTCATCCTCTTTATGGGAGGCGTTATTTTATTCATCGTACTTGCAACCCTGTTACCCATTTTTTCGATGGAACAGCTCGTGAGCTAACTTTAAAAACGTAGGAGATTTAACCCATGCAGCAACAACGCGGATTCTCACTGATTGAAATCATGGTGGTCGTTATTATTCTTGGTATTTTGGCTTCTCTTGTTGTTCCAAAGCTCATGAGTCGCCCAGATGATGCGCGCATTGTTAAAGCCAAACATGACATACTCGGTATACAAAATGCCCTTGACCTCTACCGTCTGGACAATAGCTTCTACCCAAGCACCGACCAGGGCCTTTCCGCTCTCGTGAAAAAACCTACGACAAGACCGATGCCACAACACTGGAAAGCTTACTTAAAAAGCCTACCTAAAGATCCATGGGGCCGCGATTATTTGTATTTAAACCCAGGTCAACATGGCGAAATTGATATCTTTACGCTAGGTGCAAATGGTCAGAGTGGTGGTGATGGCGTCAATGCCGAAATCGGAAACTGGAATGCAGACCAATAAATCCGGTTTTACACTGATTGAAATTTTGGTGGTGATCGTCATTCTTGGCATCACCGCAAGCATGGCTATGATGGCGTTTGGAGATTTTGGTGAAAGTCAACGGATTGAAGCTGAGGCCGAGCGCTTCAAACAAAAAATACGCCTCATTCGTCATCGTGCCATTTTAGAAGCAACACCATACAATATCCAAGTACTGCCTACGTCCTACGAAGTATTTCGATTTTCGCCCCCCAGCCAATGGGAAAATACGAGCCAATTAGGATTTGGTATGCACCCTTTTCCTAAAACCGTGCAAGCCGAATTAACCTTGCATGCCGCATCCAAGAAACAGTTTCTAACCATTCAAGCATCAGGTGAAATCACGCCATTTACACTCACTTTCAGAGCCACAGGAAAGCCGCCTCTCATTCAACTTAATGCGAGCAGTGATGGTACAGTAGTTTTAAACAAGTTGAGTGGCCATTAATGCGCATAACACCACGTACCCGTTTTTTTTCTCCTTTTCTGCGTCACTCAAAAACATACCTTTCGGGCACTTTCTCCCGCCCACGGGGGAAGGAAAAACGTGTATGTGGCTTTACTTTAATTGAAGTCTTACTGGCACTTGCAATTATTAGTATCGCACTAACAGCACTCTTACTGACAACTGCAGAAACTGTTAGAGGAACACAGCGCCTACGAGAAAAAACACTGGCCTACCTTGTTACAGACCAAGCCTTAACCCTCATTCAACTCAATCTTGCTCCCCTTGAAAAACAGCAAACCATTACTCAAGAAATGACGCTTCTTAACCAGCATTGGTTTTGGCGTGCGACAGCTTATCCAACACCACTTAAAACCGTGGAGCGCATTAAGGTTACAGCAAGCAGCTCACCAGATGGCCCGTTCTCCGACCCACTAACTGGCTTTCGGAGGCTTATGTGAAAGGCTATACCTTGGTTGAAGTTATCATCGCACTCGCAATCTTTGCTATTATCAGTACTTTAAGCGTTGGCCTATTAAGCCGTGCTTTTGACACCAAAGCACGGCTAAAGCATCAAATAGAGCCTTTTACAAATATACAGCTCACCGTTATTCGTATTAAGCAAGATGCTGAACAAATGGTATCTCGAGCCATTCGAGACCAAGATATGAAAAAAATAGCGCCTTTTGTAGCAAGTGACAATGGTATTGAATTTACACGTGGCGGCTTTATTAAACTTGACAAAAAAGCACCTCAAAGCACCTTGAGACGCATTGCCATACAGTGCGAAAAGAAACAACTTGTGCGAAAAACTTGGCCTGTCCTCGATGGCTTTGCACGAGATATACCACAAAAACAAGTGCTACTCGACCACCTTGAACGCTGCGGCTTTTCATTCGCGTCTTCCAGGCATACTTGGTCTAATGAGTGGCGTACAGGTGACACCCATTTACCAAGCGCCTTTAAACTATACCTTGCTTTTGAGGAGCTCGGTGAAATAGCACTTGTTTTTAGTGTTCCTGGAGGGAGTGATGTTGATCAAAGATAAAGGCAGCGCCCTTCTTTCGGCATTGTTTATTATGACCCTTGTTGCGATTGCAACAACAACTCTTACCTTGCAACTCAAAGGCAACCTCAATGAAACAAGGCTATTATTCAATACCAATCAATTTCAACGAGACAGTATCATCATCCGTTACTGGGCCATGGACTTCCTTGAAAGCAAGAAACACAAAGACTTTGGTCATAGGCCAAACCAAATTCAACATATCGCAAAAAATATAAGCTTTCCCTCTCTTCCTGCATATCGCTTTTCAGCTGAACTCATCGATTTAAATGCATGCTTCAACCTTAACAACCTAAAATACCCCAGCGGAAAAACAACTTTTTATCGTTTAATCAAACACTTGCTTGAAGATGCGTCCGATAAAAAAAGTTATCCCATAACAAGTGCATTATCAAACTGGATAACCGAATATCAACCAGGACGTACCCAACACGACACACAACTTATAGCTCACCTTCCTATTGTGAGTCTCTCTGAGTTCTCACTGGTGCCCAACATTAAGCCCGAAGACCTTAAAATACTCATGCCCTACTTAACGGCACTGCCAGCTATGAGAAAAACCCCCATTAATATTAATACAGCATCAGAAGACCTTCTCATGGCTATGGCACAAGGGCCAGATGCCGTCAAATACATGGAAGCGCTTTTTCAAGCGCGCGGTGAAGATGGTATTGAGTCGATGAGTGATGTCCGAACTATACTCAGAAAATTAGCCATTGCAGAAGAGGATATCACCCTCGAGAGCAACTATTTTTTAAATATTGGACACATTAAAACCAAAACACTCAAACGAACCCTTTACAGTTTATTGCACCGCGTCAAAAATAGGGATGGAAGCTACAGCGTTCATTTGATTCATGAGACCTGGAACACAGACTAGGGCTTTATATGGACTCGACCATATTGTCAAAGGCTAATCTCCATTTCATTTGTTGACCTTTCCCTCCGCCTACTTGGTCCGACTTGTTCCTGAGAAATCCTCACTTTTTTCATGATGAGGCCAGTCAAAAAAGCTGGTTTGTTCCCGTCGCCGTGGAGCAGGCCAACATCAGGCTATTTAATCGTGTTTTATGGATACAAGGTAATTCTTTTTGAATGGTTTTATGTAATAATTTCATCAGTTGTATGACAGCGTTACTCTAAATAATGTGTCGAACGCTATTTGATCGTGCTTGTTGTGCAACTTCAAATTAAATTGCACAATTTTTTAAAAAAGTTAACCCCGCATTTTCTGACCATCTCTCAGGAACAAGTCGGGCCAAGTAGGCGGAGGGAAAGGTCAACAGGCCCTAGGAGTCGTACTATGGCAATAATGCATGAATCCACCGGTAAACAGTATATTGATGGTCACTGGATACAAGGCTCAGGCAGAGCATTCCATTCCATCAATCCTGCAAACCATACCGTCATTTGGAACGGTACCTGCGCAACCTCGCCCGAAGTGGCTGCAACCTTTGAGGCAGCTCTACATGCTCATAAAACCTGGGCACACCTGTCTCTTGAAGCGCGCATAACACATTTAAAACAATTTGCTGCATCTATCAAAACCCATAGCGAACAACTGACAACGTGCATCGCACTTGAAACCGGAAAACCCTGTTGGGAGGCCAAGACAGAAACTGCTGCAGTCATACAAAAAATACAACTCAGTATCGATGCCTATAATGCCCGCACTTCACCTATCACAACAAAAACGGATGAAGCGACGCAATGCCTGCGCTATAAACCGCATGGCGTTGTTGCCGTACTTGGTGCTTTTAATTTTCCGGCCCACTTAAGTAATGGGCATATTGTTCCTGCATTACTTGCAGGCAATACAGTTGTTTATAAACCCAGTGAACACACCCCTTGCACTGCTGAGCTCATCACGCGCTGTTGGCATGACAGTGGGCTGCCCTCGGGTGTTTTAAACCTCATTCAAGGCGATGCTGAAACGGCGCATGCCTTGCTTCAGTTACCAGTAAAAGTGGTCTGCTTCACTGGCAGCTACCCCACAGGCCTTAGCATTCACCAACAATTCAGCGCACGCCCTGAAGTATTGCTGGCACTTGAAATGGGGGGCAATAACCCACTCATCGTTGATGAAACGCTCAAAGATGTACCGGCTGCTGTGTACCACACTCTCTTGTCTTCATTTTTAACAACAGGACAACGCTGCACATCTGCAAGACGTCTTATGATTCCTGATAACCACACAGGAGACAGCTTTCTCAAACAACTCTTAAGTGCTGCAAAAGCACTCGTCATTGGTGCACCCAATGATACCCCTGAGCCTTTTATGGGACCACTCATTCACCCCAATCAAGCCAAAAATGTTTTAAATGCAGAAATGCAGCTCATATCGCTTGGCGCAAGCCCTTTACTGAAAATGCATCTTTTTGAAGAAAACAGCGCCTTTATTACACCCGGTATTTTAGATATGCAAGCTGTTTATAAACCTATTGATGAAGAAATTTTTGGCCCCTTAATTCAAGTGTATCGATACCAACACTTTGAGGAAGCCATTGAACACGCTAACCAAACCCGATATGGTTTAGCAGCCGGCTTGCTTGGAGATAACAAAACCCACTACGAAATGTTCTATCAAAATATACAAGCCGGTCTCATTAACTGGAATCGTCCAACAACAGGTGCTTCTAGTAGCCTTCCTTTTGGTGGCATTGGCCATAGCGGTAATCACCACCCTAGCGCCTACTTTGCAGCAGACTACGTGGCCTACCCCACGGCAAGCCTTGAAAGCGACATATTATGCCTTCCCAAAAACCAGCTTCCTGGTATTCAACTGGAGACATCTAATGGTTTATGAACTAAATTTAGATGGTTTGGTTGGACCAACACACCATTATGCAGGGCTTGCCTTTGGTAATATTGCTTCAATGAAACATGCCGATACACTATCAAATCCACGAGAAGCAGCGCTTCAAGGCCTTAAAAAAATGCGTCTTTTACATGAGCTCGGTTTAAAACAGGCTGTTCTCCCACCACAACTACGCCCTAACCTTCAATTTTTACATGCATTAGGATTTACAGGTTCCATTTCAAACCAACTGATTCAGGCCCAAAAACACCATCCACGCGCACTCAGTGCTGCTTTCTCAGCCTCCAGCATGTGGTGTGCTAATGCAGCAACCGTTACCCCAAGTAGCGACACCGCTGATGCACGTGTTCATTTTACAGCTGCAAATTTGGTACATCACCTACACCGTCACCAAGAAGCAGATATGAATAAAGCTTTGCTAAAAAATATTTTCTCAAATAATGCGCATTTTATTCATCATGACATACTCCCTAAAACCCCTGACTATAACGATGAAGGCGCTGCCAACCATAACCGCTTTGCAAGCACGCACGCATCAACGGGCCTGCACCTTTTTGTGTACGGACGAGAAGCATCTAAAACTGATACGCCTCCCACACACTTTCCTGCGCGACAAACAAAAGAGGCAAGTGAGGCTATTGCTACAAAACATACCTTAACGCCTGGACAAACGCTTTTCGCCGCACAACATCCAAATGCGATTGATGCCGGCGTTTTTCATAACGATGTGATATCTCTTGCCAATGAATCTGTCTTTTTGTTGCATGAAGATGCTTTTTTAAACCAAGCAGCACTATTAAAGCAATTACAACAACGTGCCAAGTTTGACATGACTTTTATTGAGATTCAGAGAGAAGCACTCTCTTTAAGAGCCGCAGTAGAAAGTTACTTATTTAATGCACAACTCGTTACCTTGCCGAGTAACATCGGTATGGCCCTCATTGCCCCCACTGAGTGCCATACCAACACTGCTGTGCGCCACGTGATTGACAGCCTCATTGCAGATGCTCAAAACCCAATTTGTGCAGTATACTATGTGTCGCTTAAACAAAGCATGCAAAATGGTGGTGGCCCTGCATGCTTGCGGCTGCGCATCCCCCTCACGCAAACAGAGCTAGATGCAATGCATCAAGGAATTATTATTACAAATGAGCTATTAAACGCACTTGAAGCACACATTAACACTTATTATCGTACAGAGCTTAGTTTTCAGGATTTAACAGACTCAGCACTTGTTGATGAGGCAATGGCCGCACATGAGGCACTGTTAAAGTTACTACAGCTCTAAAATAAATGAGGACGCCCCATTCATTTTAGAGCGTGTTGACATATATGGACCGCGTGCTTTATGTGTAGCATTAAGATCACTGGATGATGCAGTCAAGCCGCAGCACATCGGCGGTAGAGGAAGATGCCAAAACCCCCCTAACCAATCCCGCTGGCAGGCAAATTCTCATCTTTATCTTCAGGCCCTTTTTGCGTATGCTCTTTAAGTGCTTCTCGATAACTCACTGTTTTCTCTGCAGTACCTTCAGGCTTAAAGGCGTTCATATCGATGCCATCAACCATTTCTATCAAACGCCCATACTCCTCTGGCGTATAACCCTCTCTATTTTTAGGGTTATCTAGGTAAACATATATTTGGTCGCGTAAAGCTTGCGCCAATGCATCTCTTTCTGCTTCCTCAACAATTCTTGGTTCATACAAAATAAAATAAATAGCAGCCACTTGAAGCTGTATCAACGCTTCTAACTGAAGCCCTTCAGATATACTCGAAAATAACTCTGAAACATGCTCAGCAGACAGAGCACCTTGCGCTTTATTATCCACAAGCTGTCTTATTCCCTCTTCAATCAGTTGATATAACATCCCGACTTTTGCTTCCGAACTTAAATTTTCATCTTCGTATGAAATACTACCGACCGCAGCCGCTATCGCATGCAGCTTAACGTCAAGTTCAAAGTCTCCTGTAAGAACAGGTTCTAATAATGATTTCACAGCATTACTGGAGAGAAACGCTCCTTGTACGAGCAAGGCATCAATAATATTTGGCAAAATATCATGTAATATTTGTGTTTTTTTACTATCACGCATATCAGCATAAACAATACTCGAAAGCACGCGCTTAAATATTTCCGTTTGACCTTGCGCAGAAAACTCTGCATCGTCTTGAAAAACACGATTTAACATGTTTCCAATTAAATCCACGGTCATTTGTCCTTCATTAGCAGCAGACCCAAGTATGTCATCTAAGATGACAGCTATGGTTGGTAAGTCATCATCATCAAGATTAAGCGCATTTATCACGTCGCCATAAGCCATTACTTTTTTCTCAAAAGAATATTGTGCCGCAATCGCCATCACCTTTAGCTTTAAATATTGAGCACGGATCTCATACTGCGAGAGTGGCTCATCTCCTTCATCAAAAACTGACTCATCATCCTCAGGCAAAGATTGATAAATTTTATCCAACGCAGCGATATCAAATTTTTTCGTATTTAATTGATCAGTTGGGCTTGCAAGATGCAATGCATCCTTTAATAGTGTGTCGCCTTGCGCCCCTAAAGCAAATAAATGCGCAACTTTAAAACCAGGAAACAACAGCTCTGTCATATCGGCAGTCTTTTTCTCCACTATCTGCCGTTCCCTCCCCGTTTTGCGAACATCTAAATTCCATATTGACTTCGCTATCTCATCGAACACACTCGTACCTTTTTCTATAAACTTAAGTGCACTTTTTTTCAACACACTCTGATTCTGAGGGACCTTCGCTTGCACATTGAAGCTTTGAGACAGCTGGTAAATTTGCGCTAATAAATCAAATGCACGGCGTTCTTTTTCACCACCACTTCGATCCGGCACCTTTCTATCTGCTTCTTGAACATGCACCAAATAATCATCATTCAAATCATTCAGGCTCTTCAGTAACTCATCTAAACTTGATTTCAACACATCCGTTGGTTTTGAGCCAAAAAGACCTGGCTTATAATTGTCAAGTTGTTGCTTAATTGCTTGCCCTTCATGAAGCATCAGCGCTACTGTTTCTTTTAACACAATCCCTCTCTTCACTTCCAGTGCGTCTTCCAATGGAAGCGCTTCCATACGCGCTGTACCTTTCTTAATGAAATCACTTGACCCTCTCATCAATACTTTTGATACCTCAGGCTTGCTTGCATCGATGTTAAACATAGAAGCAAGATACGCAAGCTCTGCCAGTGCTTTAAAAGTAGCTCTCTCTTTTTCACTACCTTGTGGGTTTGGCATATGGCTCGCACCTGATTCTAAATGTACTAAATATGTACTTTTTATTGCATTTGCTTTATCAAGTAGTGTTTGCACTTGGCGCTCTAGTTCAGGTGTTGGTTTATGCCCTGTAAACTCAGATTTATATTGTCTAAATCGTGCTTGTAACTTTTCACCTTCATCTATCATATTTTGAATTGTGCTCTCTAAAGTCTGACCTTTTCGTATACCTAAAGGTGCATCCATCATATTTGAGCACGCATCAATTACATCTACCATGTCACCTGTATATTGCTCCACATTTTGAATAAGTGACGCATCATATCGCGCAATCCCATAATAAAAACTATCCGCAAGTTTTCTCCCTTCTTCTAAAAATACATGTTGTTGTGCTGATGACATATGTGGACCAAACTGCTTACTGATTTTTTGTGTGGCCTGCTGCATATTAGACAAAGTTTCTAGCACACCATGAACTCGATAAGCATTTTCATCATGCTTAGTACGCGCCTCAGGCTCTAAATTATGGCTAAACTTCAACCTTAGCTTAACCTGTTCTTTTTTTAATTGCTCTATGTGCTTTTCAATACGTGATTCAAACATCCTTAGTGCGCCACGAAACTTAGCTTGCATGTCTCCTGTAACACTTAACACTTTGCGCTCTGCAATAGGTGCAGCCCTAGAAGCACTCCGAAGTCCAGTCATCTCTGTAGCTTCTTCGTATGCATGATGCGCCACTGTATCTGGAGAGTGACGCGCATCTCTCTCTGCACTCGATGATGCAGCAGCCGCTGAACTACGCTTCGGCTTAATAATTGTGCGTACTGAATCCAGTATTGCCAAAAAATCACTCTCACTTCTATCCATCACCGCTTTCACTGTGGGCTTTTGTGCCTCCGCCTCAAATAAAGTCAGTATCAGTGCTAGTTCAAGTAACTGATGATGCAATTCCGTACCTACAGCAGGAAAACTTGGTTCACCTGCTGTTATTTCACCCAAGGCCTCCTGACAATTTTTTGCCCTTTCTAATGCGCCTTCTAATTGCTCTACAAGATTCTCGCTTGGCTTTGCACTTAATGTGAGGATCTGCGCTCGATATTCTTTAAACTGTTTACTTAGCTTATCACCTGAGTCTATTAAGGTAGCTAGGGCATTTTTTAGATTAACGCCATCTCTTATGTGTAAAGGGTCTTCCTCATCCTCTAGCTTAAGAGCACTCAGTGTATCTATTCCGTGGGTTATTAAATCCTGACTCCCACGCTGCATCACCGCCTTACCTTCGGGTTTTTCTGCTTCACGTTTAAACTCAGCCCCTAAATGGGCTAACTCTGCAAGTGCCTTAAAGGCTGCTTTTTCTACTTCGCTACCCTGTGGATTTGGCACTCGATTTTCACCTGGTTCCAAACGCACTAAATAGTTCTTTTTAATGGCATGTGCTGTGTGTGATAGCGCCTGCAATCGCGCTTTTAAGGATTCTGGGGGTTTTGCACCTATAAAGGCTTGCTCATAACGTTTAAATCGCGTTTGAAGCTTATCAGCCTCATCAATAATGGTTTGAATACTTTGCTCTAATTGTACCCCTCTTTCCACATTTAATGTGTGTCCTAACGCCTTTGAATAATCATCAACAACATGGATAATGGGGCCTGCATATAATTCCACTTTTTCGATAAACTGATTGTCATACCTTGAAATGCCGTAGTAAAAATCATCGGCCAACTTTCTCGAATGGCTCAAGAATGCAGCTCTTTGCGCCTCTGACATTGTTCCGCGCACACCTGAAAATACTTGCGCGAGTGCATTAAAGTCTGCTTGTAACTTCAATAATACTTGTAACTGTCCATGTAACTGGTAAGCGCGCACCTCAAAACGTGCTCGCTCATCCTCCGTTAAATGATGGCTAAATTCCTTTCTTAGTTTGAGACGCTCTTTTTCCAGTGCAGCAATATGCTTTGAAATATTGATGTCAATTCCAATATCTTGCGAAAACACCTGACTTGCTTTATTAAAACGCATATTCAATGCATCAAAATCACCAGGCATGACAGTCCCCAAAAAAATAACTATATGTTTAACTGTAGATCAAAAAAGATTACTCATAACATAAATTGCTCTAACACATAAATGCTACGAGAACGTTTATTTGATGATATGTGGTCATGCACTAATAGGGCCTTATATGGACTCGATCATATAAGGCCCTATTTTTTTGCCTCTAACTTTCACAGCCTTAACCTTTAAACAAGCAGGGAACACTCAGGGATAAGTCCGTTCGCAACGCCCCCTAAAATCCTCTCCGTAACCAAAATTGAAACAAGGCTTCTTTATGCCCCTTCTCGAGGCGTATCACGGGGCAACATCACCCAATAAACCCCTTTATTTCTCATGCGACCTGCAATTGCGCCTGCTTTCTCACCATTCCCCCAAAACACATCTCCTCGTACAGGGCCCTTAATAGCACCTCCTGTATCTTGGGCAATAAATAAACGCTGTAGCGGCACTTGCTCTTTTTTCTCTACATCAGGTCTTTCCGTATTTAGCCACACGGGTGCACCGAGTGGCACCCAGCTTCTATCAACCGCCAGTGAATAACCCGCCGTTAAAAAGACACCTTGTGCACCACGGGCACCTGCTTGTCTCTGTTTTTCAAAAAACACAAAAGATTTATTTTGATTCAGTACATCCTGCATTTTATCAGGGTGCTCTTTAAAATAAGCACGGATATTTTGCATCGATGCTGTATCCGTTGTTAAAACACCTTGTCGAATCAAAACGCTCGCAATTGAAGTATAAGCCGCACCATTTTGTCCGGCATATCCAATCGACATTTCGCGACCATTCGGAAGCTCAATTAAGCCTGAACCTTGAATTTCTAAAAAAAGACGGTCAACTTGGTCATTTAACCACACCAACACAGGCGCATGCTTATCAATGGCGCCTTTATTAATTTCGGCACGTGTATGAAACGGATAAATATGATGCCCATCAATTCGTCCAACCAGCTTTCTGTCTGGTAAGTTCTCATCAAAATCGCTCAAACGAAACGTCACCCAGTTACGCGGTAAAGCATAAATAGGCACGTTATACTCATCCGTTTGTTTCAAGCTGCCTGGAATCACTGGCACATAGTAGCCAGTAAATAGCCCTTCTATCGGCTCTCCTTGATAAAATTTTCCCGGATTAAACCAAGCCTCAAAAAAAGTTTTTATCTCAGCATTTGAAGGATTCAAAAGCTTGTTTGCTGCCCGACAAACAGGGTGCCACTCTTTGGCTTTTAGAGGGAAATATTGGCTGCCCACTACTTTATCAGGCGCTTGTCTTAAGAACACATCACAAGACACCCTAAAAGCCTTAAAGGACATCGTTAGGTCGGCTGCATCCCAGCCTGGCAGTAAGTTAAATGACGAGGCTTCTTTCCATTCAACTGGAGGAAGAGGCACTACAGGCGCTTCTTGCGGCTCGGTTGGGATTTCAACAGGTTTTTCTATCGGTGTTACAGATTTCCTGAGCGTTGAAAGCCATACTGAGGCAACAACAACAAGCAGTACTACACCTACCAACAACAAAACACGTACAAATATTTTTTTCATTCTCTCATCCCAACTCATGCCTTCACAATTAAGTTTTTAGCGTCGTTACACATTCAATGACGAAGCGTATATAGCATCATTTTTTCAGTAAATGAAGGTCTTAAATAAAACCCCCTGGGCAGTGTCAAAATTTTCTGCCCATCTTCATCGAAACCGTAACACAATGCGCGCGCATTTGCAGCTTTGGGTCGTACTTGCAAATAAACCCCCATCCGCGCATCAACCTCTGCAAGCGCGCCTCGCCCCAGCATTCCAGCCAAGTCAGACCAGTCACTCGATAAAATACAAGCATCATGTTCATCAGCAGACCATAAAAATCCTCGTCCAATACGTCGATGTGGAAAAGGAATACGCTTATCTCCTTCAACAGGCACCCAAAGCACACGCTTTAACTTTGAATAACACTGAGATGTTTCCCAGGTTTCTTGATGAATCGTTAATAAATTAATGCTCGTCACAAACGTTGACTCAAGTGGCTTTCCTCGTATACCGATTGGAATCGTTTTTAACTCAATGCCTAATTGATGAAAGTCCGGCGCAGCACTTGTGCCTGCTGTGGCACCTAACGCACACTCAATTAAACCACCTACCCATCCTTTTCGCTTTAACGCCTCGAGCGGCACAGGCAAAGATAAACGCGCTGCAAGAGACGCAAAACTCAAGCCTTCAATCTCAGCAGCGCGTGTTAATAGCTCAGCCTCATTTTGGGGTGGATTCTGATGTACCATCTTTAACTGCATCTTTTTCAACTTGGCGGTTCGTGTCCAACTCGACTCGAAATGGCGGAATAGGTGCCTGAATGCCTGCTGCTTTAAATTGTGCCATAATCGCAAGCAACACTTCTGAACGAACTGCAACACGCATATGCAATTGCACATTCACAAAATAGCGCACCTCAAATTCAACCAGAGCCTCATCAATCGCTTTTAAAAACACTTGATATGGCGGATCTCTTAATACTTCAGGGATAATCTCCAATACATCAAAGATAAGTTGTCGCACTAGAGCTGGATCTTCCGTACGATTCACCTTAATAGGCAGCACCGTGCGAACAACTCCGTCTTGGTGTGTCCAATTAGTAACAGGTTTGTTAAACGTTTCAGCGTTTGGAATTAAAACATCCATCTTATCCCAAGAAGCCACCCGAATAGAGCGAATACCAATATGTGCAACACGTCCTTCATACTCACCAATGGTAACTAAATCTCCTTCTCTTACAGGGCGCTCAATTAAAAGCATCAGCCCACCAACAATATTGCTCGCAAAATCACGCAGTCCAAAGCCCATTCCAACCGCAAGCCCCCCCAAGACAATGCCCACCCCTGTTAAATCAACCCCAAACACCCGTAAAAAGACGAAGGTGCCGAGCAAAATAACGGTATATTGGGTAAAAATAGAAACACTATTACGAATGGCCGCATCAACAATACCCCGATAAAGCCAGCGATAACAAAATTCGCGCGTCCATTTAGACAGCCAAATTAAAATCATTAAAACAATAATAGCCCCGGCACTACTAAATAAAGTGATATGCACTCCAGAGCCGGTAAAAATAGGATAATTGCCTATCGTCTTCACACTGGCGAGCATGCCAAACTCCCAGTTCTCCTTAAAAGCCCTAAAAATAACAAGCACGCTCAGCAAAAAAAGTCCAAACTGCAACCAGTTTTCCAGGGGCTTTAAAATCGCCTCAACCCACAACCATCCATTATGCAACCTAGACACCATGCGTTCTGATACTAAATCTAACAAATCACTCAATAACTCTCGCAACAGCACGTAAACCACTAAAACCAGCATAAAACAAGCCTGATAACGCGCTAAAATCCATGCAAAATGAATGTAACCGAATAAACCTATCAGTGCTGTTGTCATTAAACTGATTGGAATAACAACACTCAAAAACGACAATAAATGTCGAAATGGTTTTTTATTGGCATGCAGCCATATATGAAATAGTTCGGGGAACGTTTCTCGGCTTTTCCAAAGCACCCATGCAATAGCTAATAAAAACAGCATAAACAAGCGTTTAAATACATCCTGCAGTAAGAAAGAAAGCGGTAACTCTTGGCCTAATATCATAAGCCCTGTTGACCAAGCCCCCATTAAAAAGAGCCACTTAAAACGACGATATAACACCATTTCATGCTCAGGCACATCACTCATACGCTCTAATAAAGCAAGCTGTGCAATACCTTTTAACTGCCGGTACACAAGCCAAATAAATACTAAATGAAACAACAATTGCGATTGCGCAAATACGACTTGATTAAGTGATAAACAAATCGCCAGCAATGCTACAACTAAAAATTGCGGCAAATTTCGGTACAAAAGCAATAAAGCACCATCATATAAATGACCCGAAAAACGTGAGCGTGTTTTCTCTTGTGTTACACGACATAACAAGCGCCGAACTAGCACAAACCCGGCAAATACACACAGTAACATACCCCAGAAAAATATTTTTGGCCAAGCATTCTCCCATAGATAATGATCAAACATTTTTAAAAAAAGCGTTTGCAAGTATTGATAAAATAAAAGCGGTATCTCCGCCATTTGATGCGTAACACCACGCAAAGAGACTTGCCTATAATCTTCAAGCCGCTGGCGAGATGTACGCTGCTTTTTTAAAACTGCTTGTTTTTCTTCCGATATGTATTGAACCAATGTTTTTAATACATCGACTCGATGCTGAAACAGCAGCACTTTATTTTGCAAGACGCTCATAGCTTGTTTATCTGCTTTACTAGATAACACCGCGCTTTCTTTGCTAAGTGTTTCCTGCATCACTGCAACAGCATCTGTCATCTCGCTTAAAATAACAGCTGCACGCGCATACATGTCGAGCAATAACTCCAATGCTTTGACTTCTTGATTTTTCTCTAAAAACGCATAGTCTGCCTCAGCCAACTCAACTTCTAATTGCGCAAGCGCCGCTTCCTGTTCAATCAACAAAATTTCTTGATTATTTAAAAGTAGAGCCCCTTCATCACCGATGCTTTCCGCTTCAGGACGAAACCCAGACTCTTTTTGCTGCTCGAGCACAATATTTTTTTCATATAAAGCAGTCCGCCTTTCATCCAGTATTTTTATTTCATTTTCTTTTTGCTGAATAATATGCTTTTTATCTTCTGCCGCTTTCCATAAAACAAGCTCGCGCTCTCGATGATACAATGTTTTTTGATATTGATACGCAAGGCTCAAATTGGTTTGAATCAGTTCAAGTGCTTTCTCATTCACCTTCATCAAAGCACGAATATGATTAACAGACTCTTGCAAAACCAACGCTTCTGAAGACGTCGATGAAGACTGCTTGAAGCGTTTTAAACGTGCTTTAAGAGCAGACTGTTTTTTCTCTTGGCTTTCCAGAAAACTTTTTAGAGTTTGAATTTTGGTTTTAATTAAGGTTTTTTGTGTAGCCAATCGTTCTTCTTGTTCAGAAAAATTATCCGCTGTTATGGGAACAGAAAATGCGCGCAAGTTGCTGTTTGTTAACGTTAAATTAACTTTTTCCGCAGCCAAGTACTCAATGAGCTGGCCTGACGTAGCTGTTCCATATGCGATGCTTGCCGCACTCCACGTTAAGCAAAAACCCACAAAAAAAAGTTTCAAAAACAAAAAAAACGATGATTTTTTGTTCATATTTAAACCCACTAAACAGGTCTTTTAGCCTGCATTACCCCAAGAGAGATAACTAACTTTAACGCATCATCAATACTCATGGAAAGCTCGGTCGTCGAAGATTTTGCAATCATCATTAAAAAACCAGAAGTTGGGTTAGGCGTGGTTGGGACAAATACTGACAGCATCTCTTCTCCTGTATGCTCACACACTTCCTGACTTGCCGCCCCTGTTTGAAAAGCGATGGTCCAAAGCCCCTCACGTGGATACTCAATGAGTATTACTTTTCGAAATGCTTCACTATTGCTTGAAAAAACTGTCTCCATTACCTGCTTGCTAGCACTATAAATTGAGCGCACTAAAGGAATCCTGTCGAGTATAATCTCACTCCACCGAACCAAACGCTGCCCCAAAAAATTGGTTGCAAAAATCCCTGTCAAAAACAAAAGTAATAGTGAAAAAACAACACCAAATCCTGGTATATGAAATCCAAACAATTGCTCAGGTTGATAAGCATGTGGAAGTAAGCCTATAGACTTATCAAGCAAGTCTACAATAAAACGCAACACCACAAACGTTATAATCACAGGCAGCCACACCACAAGCCCTGCCAGCAAATAACTACGAATGGATGTACGCTTCACTCGCTATTCCTCTGACTTTTTAGCGGTGCTTTTTACCGCTTTCTCAGACGAAGTATCAGATTGCTTGGGTTTGTCTTTAAAATCTGTCACGTACCAACCTGTCCCTTTTAGTTGAAACCCTGCGGCAGACACCAATTTTTCTGCCGTATCTTTGCCGCACTGAGGGCAATGCGTTAATGGTGCATCACTGATTTTTTGAAGCGCATCAAATGTATGTTGACATGCGCTACATCGATATTCATAAATTGGCATTACAGACTCACAAACACTTAGAGGTTATTAATCAATTTCCGCTCGTTTTATAGCATAATCAGGGGCTTCTCGACAACGTTATTCTTTTACTTATCTCTGTACATGACAAAAACCCTGTCATGCCCGCGCAGCCTGCTATGTACAAAGCTTACTTATATTCTAGGGCCTGTTCGCAATTGGCTGAGGAAGTATAGCATCAATTGCACTCTGGGTAATGGCTGCCAATGTATCAATCGTATGTGTTTCTGTATTAAGCGGTGGAAACCAGTACACAGTATTTCCAAGCGGGCGCAGTAATGCACCGCGCATAAGCGCTTCACGTGAGAGCGCGCGCCCCATTAAACACTTATCTGGCACAATCAAGTCACCGGCGACCATCCCTCCTATGCTTCGAATATTTTCAATCCGCCCCGTCGCTGCCGCAATCGATTCAAACGATGATTTCATGTAGGCACCTAACTCACACGCTTTTTTATCAGCCTCTATTGCTTCAATTACATCAAGTGTTGCCACTGCCGCCGCAACCCCAAGAGCATGTCCTGTGTAGGTATGCGAGTGCAAGAATGGGTCTTTGGGGTTTGCTGCAAACACATCAAACACTGCTGCATCGATTAAAGTGCAACTAAGCGGCATAGTGCCGGCTGTTAGGGTTTTAGATAAACAGATAAAGTCTGGACTAATGCCTGCATGGTCTGATGCCAAAAAAGCCCCTGTTCGACCCAAACCTGTCATGATTTCATCGGCAATTAAATAGCAGTCATGTTGCTTCGCCCACTCATTTAAGCGCCTTAAAAAATCAGCGCTATACACTCGCATACCACCTGCACCCTGCAAAATAGGCTCAACAATAATCGCGCACGCGCGTGTCTTAAAAGTATCGAGCTGCCGCTCAATGCAAGGCCATGCAGAAGCACAATCTTTCCACATGGGGTCACTTTCCCCTGAGACATATGGCACGTGGTCCAACACATGACAAATAGGCCCCATACCTTCAAATGGTTTTTTATACAACCCCACGTCACTCACACCAAGTGCTGCCAGGGTTTCTCCATGATAACTATTCGATAGAGTAATGAACTCGCGACGTTCAGGCATGCCTCGTAGTTGCATGGCATGCACTGCCAACTTTAAGGCAATTTCAACCGCACACGAACCATCACTTGCAAAAAAAACATGCTGCTTTTGTGTGATTTTAGATAGTTTCTCAGCCAACCTTACTTGTAAAGAATACGTAGTATTCGCACCAATCACATGCTCAAACTGCCGAAGTTGCGCTTCAATTGCTTCAATAACAGGCGCAGGTTGATGTCCAAACGCCTTACACCACCAGCTCGATATTGCATCAATCACCTTACCTTGGTTGGTATGTAAATAACTGCCAGATGCCGATTCGACAATAAGACGCGGTATTTCAACTTCAGGGTTAAGTGGGGTACAGGGTGGCCATATATGCGCTGCATCACGCGCAAGCAAATTGTCTTCGTTAACCATTTTTAATTTTTAAGTTGACAATGGTGTGGCACACTCTATCATGAGTACCATTATATGAATAGATAACAAAGGCGTAAGTATTACATGGACATTCAATCGGTTACCAATACCTACACACAACCTCTTCTTGAGCTCCTGTATGAAGCACACACCGTACATCGCAAACATCACCCACGTAATGCGGTCCAAATGGCAAAGCTCTTAAGTATTAAAACCGGCGCATGTCCTGAGGATTGTGGCTACTGTAACCAGAGCGGACACCATAACACAGCACTCAAAAAAGAAAAGTTGATGTCGTGCGATGACGTTATTTGCGCTGCAAAAAAAGCAAAAGCTGAAGGTGCAACGCGCTTTTGCATGGGGGCTGCTTGGCGCTCTCCGCCGGCAAAAGCGATGCCTGAATTAACCCAGATGATTCAAAACGTCAAAGCACTGGGGCTTGAAACCTGTATGACGCTCGGCATGCTTTCAGAAGAACAAGCAAACACCCTAAAAGACGCAGGACTCGACTTTTATAACCACAATATTGATACCTCTCCTAGCTATTACGAAAAAGTCACAACTACACGAACCTTTTCAGATAGAATTGATACACTCGAAAAAGTACGAAAAGCAGGTATTCAAGTCTGTTGCGGGGGTATTTTGGGCCTTGGCGAAACCCGTGAGGACCGCATCGAGTTTATTCACTCCCTTGCAAACCTAACCCCTCCACCTGAGAGTGTCCCCATCAACAAGCTCATCCCGATTCAAGGCGCCCCACTCGGAAGCTCCCCTGAAGTAGAAGGCTTAGAAATTATTCGTACCATCGCAACCGCTCGCATCACCATGCCTAAAAGCAAAATACGTTTGACAGCTGGGCGCACTAGCATGTCAGATGAACTGCAAGCCATGGCTTTTTTTGCAGGCGCTAATTCTATTTTTATAGGCGACCAATTACTGACGGCCCCAAACCCCGAACAAAGTGACGACAACCGCTTACTTGAAAAGCTCGGATTGTATGCTGAAACCTAAACTAAAAGCCTATGTAAAAAAAATTGAGAGCGCCCATCTAAAACGTGTGCCGAGACACATACCCAGAAATCATCTGAACTTTAGTAGTAATGATTATCTTGGACTTGCAACCCTACCTGATATTCAAGCCGCTTATCAGGCAGGGTTTAAGCAGTTTCCGGCCGGCAGCACAGGCTCAATGTTAGTCTCTGGGTATCACGAAGCACATGAAGCCCTTGAATATGCTTTTACAAACGCGTTAGAGGTTGATGCAGCGCGCTTATTCCCCTCAGGCTACGCTGCAAATTTAAGCATCATGCAACTACTTGCAACCCTTAATATCTATGCACTCATTGATAAACAAGTGCACGCATCTATTTACGACGGCCTGCGTTTAAGTGGTGGCAACTACACACGTTACCACAACACCCCAAAACCCAATATACCTGACGCCATTGTGCTAACAGAAGGTATTTTTAGTATGCGCGGTAACATACCAAACCTCACGTCACTCGCTAAAAACTACCCGCTTATCGTAGATGAAGCACATTCATTTGGCGTATTAGGCCCTAATGGACTGGGTAGTGTTGTAGCGCATGCACTCACACAAAATGAAGTTCCTTTGCGCATGATTCCATTTGGCAAAGCATTGGGGGCTGTGGGCGCTATCGTTGTAGGGGACAAAGACTGGATAACAGCACTCACTCAAACAGCAAGACCATTTATATATTCAACCGCGATGAGTCCTGCAATGGCATATGGGTTACGCCATGCCTTACATTATTTACAAGCAGCTGATACAGCGCGCCAAACCCTACAACAAAATATTAGCGTATTTAAACAGCAGATAAAAAACTCCCCTCTCACATGGACTGACACTGACAGCCCCATCCAACAACTCAAGCTTGGATCGCCTCAACTTGCAAACCAGTACTCAGAGTACCTTGTAACACATCATATCCTTTGCATGCCTATGCGAGAGCCAACCGTTAAACGCACAGAAACCGGGTTACGTATCGTCTTAACCCATTCTCACACATCTGATAATATCCACTATTTATTTGAGCACCTACACCAATGCCATCATCAGTCTACATAAAAAAAAGCGGGCAAGGTTACCCTTTATTACTCTTACACGGATGGGGCTTTAATCACCAAATATGGTCCAGCATTACGCCGAATCTTGAGAAAAATTATACGCTTTACCGGGTAGATTTGCCTGGATTTGGTAAAACACCTTCCATGAACTGGAATTTATTTAAACAACAAATACTTCACGCCTTGCCCCCAAAATTTGCCGTGGTGGGTTGGTCGCTCGGCGGGCTTATCGCAACGCGCCTTGCCATTGAAGCATCCTTGCACATCTCACACCTAATAAACATTGCCTCCTCCCCTCACTTCATTGCAAAAGGCAATTGGCCAGGCATTAAACAATCCAATTTAGAGGCATTTTACAAAACCCTCATACATACACCACAAAAAACACTGCATGATTTTATCACCTTGCAATCAGGAAACCCTTTAAATCACACTCTTGAACTCCCCAAGCACTTTAATACAGAAGGCCTTAAAGCTGGACTTGAAATCTTAAAAACATGGGACTTTCGAGACGCACTTCACGCACATACCATACCAACCGCTTACTTGTTTGGTCAGCTTGATAGTATTATTCCACAACAAACCTTGGAAGCCATGCAGGCAATTTATCCTCAGTTTCACTACACATGCATTCGAAAAGCGGGACATGCACCCTTTTTAAGTCATCCAGAAGCGTTTTTAAATATCCTATCTGAGTTTATCGAGAGTAATTAACATGAATACATACTTTATTGTCGGAACCGACACAGACTGTGGTAAAACCTATGTGACCTGCCAATTGTTGCAATACTTAGATGACACAATTGCTATTAAACCCGTTCAAAGTGGCGGCACAGAAGATGTAGATGCATTGATGAGGTATCAGCCGCACTATAAAACACCTATTTGCCTGTATCAGTTCACGCCCCCCATAGCTCCCAACATTGCGGCAAGCAAAATAGGTAAAACCATTCATTTTGACGCACTTGATACATTTTGTAACGCCCATGAAGCAAATAACCAAAAAACATTACTAATTGAAACAACCGGTGGCCTTATGTGCCCCATCAACGATACACAAACATGGCTTGATTATATTGTACATGCGGAAAAACCCGTGATATTTATCATCGGCATACGTCTTGGCTGCTTAAATCATGCGCTATTAACAGCGCACGCACTTCAAACACATCAAGTGCCTTGTGCTGGCTGGATTGCTAATATATGCGACCCCAATATGCTTGCCACAAACGAAAACTTAGCAACACTCAGACAAAAAATGCCCTACCCGCACTTGGCGACCATTCCATTTAATGGAACAATAACGCACCTGTTACCGCTCCAACACAGCGTGTGCACCCCAGTTGCCACACCAAGCTATGATGTTCTTTTATGAAATACGGATTTTCACTGATTGAGTTATTATGCGTGCTCGCCATTATCGGCCTACTCACGACCTTTGCTTACCCAAGTTACACCAAACATTTAACGCATATGCGACGTATGGATGGCCAAACAGCACTGCTTAATTTAGCCGCGCGCCTCGAACAGTATTACACGCGCGCACACACCTACAAAACGGCAACACTTGGCACAGGAAAAACAACTGACATTCTCAACACCCAACTATCCCCTAATGGACACTACATGCTCAGCATTATAGCCACACATCACAACTATCAGCTCACAGCAACCGCCACTGGTACACAAGCCATACGCGATACACAGTGCAAAACGCTCACACTCAGCTCGGCAGGAAAAGAAGGTCCACACCTTGCTTGCTGGATATAACGTGATGGCGATCAAACAGGGATTTACTTGACCAGATTTGAAGGCTTTTTATTTTTTCTGTAGAATGCCGAACCTGCCTTTTAAAATAGGTTGTTCTATTGAAGTTAAAGCGACTGATTCCTTACTGCAGCCTGTTTTTACTTTTATTTACTTCTTTAACGCTGAGTGCTGCCCCAGCTTACCGAGCTACACCTACTGTTTGGGAGGTGTTGCGTAAGCAATTTATGCTCGATCACAACGTGAATCGCCCAGAGGTACAAGCGCAGCTTAAATGGTTGATGAGTCATCCTGACTACCTTAAACGATTTGCGCAATCAGAACCCTATATGTATCACATATTATCAGAGGTTCGGCGACGCAATTTGCCGGGTGAAATCGCGATCGTTCCCATGATTGAAAGCGCATTTGACCCATTTGCCTACTCAGGCGTTGGCGCTGCAGGTCTTTGGCAAATTATGCCAGAAACAGGCACCGACTTAGGCTTAAAACGCGATTGGTGGATTGAACCTAGGCGAAGCATTGGACCTTCCACAGATGCAGCACTTAAATACTACACCTATTTAAACAAGTTTTTTCAGGGCAATTGGCTCCTTGTGTTTGCAGCCTACGACTCAGGAGAAGGTAATGTTGCTCGCGCTGTTAGACATAGTGGTAAATCAAGACATAATGCAAATTTTTGGTCGCTAAGACTTCCCAGAGAAACAAAAACTTATGTGCCGCGCTTGCTTGCGCTTGCTGAAATCATTAAGCACCCTAGCAGGTATAATGTCACATTGCCAAACGTGATGTATCAACCTTATTTTCAAGAAGTTGAAATCGGGCAGCAAATTGATTTAAGTCATGCAGCAAAACTTGCTGGCATGTCTTACCAAGATTTATTACAACTCAACCCAGGATACAACCGTTGGGCAACGGCACCTTATGCCCCTCACACACTTTTGCTACCCATTCACCGTACGAAAGTCTTCTTGAAAAGCCTGGCAAGACTTCCTGCTAATGAACGACTTGGCTGGTCACGCCATAAAATACGTTCAGGTGAAACCCTAAGTGAACTCGCAGAAGCCCATCAAACAACCCCTGAGATGATTAAAAAATTTAACCATCTCAAATCAGACATGCTCAAGAAAAATCAGTATGTGCTTGTTCCTAATCAAACGCACATCAAACCCTCTAAAAGACCTGCTGCAACAACACTCCCTGAGCCAACTATTCCTGAGAACAATACCTACAAAGTCATTCATATTGTTCAAAAGAGTGATTCTTTTGAAACACTTCAGCGAAAATATGGCGCTACTGAATCTGCCATACGCGCCTGGAACCACTTAGGAAGTCAACATCCTATTCAGCCCGGACAAGAACTACTTATTTGGAAGCACCAACATGCAGGTGGATATGTAGTAAAATCTGGAGATAGCTTAAGCCGTATCGCATACCGAGAAAAAATCCCAATGAAACGCTTACTTGCACTAAACCCAGGTATTGAGAAAAGCCTCATTAAGCCAGGCCAAACTATTCAGCTCAGCTAGGACTTGTTGATAGCCCCTTCCTTACAGAGCAGTGCTTAAAAATCGAGTTATTGTCAAAAGTGGTGTATGACATTAGGCGGCCTCTCTTGTTGACTGCTCACTCACTTGTAACCCATCTTTAAATTCAACGTTATTGACAACAAGCGTCAATAACTGAAACCCT
>JASBUO010000068.1 GCA_030147855.1 Gammaproteobacteria bacterium | reverse complement strand
ATCTAAAAACCCAACAGGCTCAAGCACTTTCAGATGCGTTTCAAGATGCTTTAATAAGTTCATTCCATCTAAGCTTTTTCGTGTTCTTGGATGAAGTGGAAGCACCAACGTATGCTGCTTGGAAAGCTCAATAAGTGCATCTACAATGTGCTGCATCCGCTGTGGGTTATCTGTATTTTCAGCGCGATGTAAAGTAATTAACCCATACGGTTTGCTACCTAGTTGGAGTGTATCAACAATGGTTTCTCGATGCAGGTTTTGTGCGTTGTAATACAAGGTTGCATCATACATAACATCCCCTACATTACAAACTTGTGAAGGATTCACCCCTTCTTTAAGCAATTGCTGTTCTGCAATTTTGGTTGGTACAAATAAAAGATTGCTCACACTATCAGTCGCAATACGATTAATTTCTTCCGGCATTTTTCGATTAAACGAACGCAGACCTGCTTCAACATGTGCCACTGGAATATGTAATTTTACAGCGGCAAGCGCACCTGCAAGTGTTGAATTAGTATCGCCATATACGAGCACCCAATCGGGTTTTTCATTCAGTAAAACTGCTTCTATACGTTCAAGCATTTGACCTGTTTGCACACCATGCGAGCCTGAGCCTACATTTAAATGATACGTTGGTTTAGGAATATCCAACTCATCAAAAAACTGTGTTGACATATTCGCGTCGTAATGTTGACCAGTATGTAAAATAATTTCTTCTATGTTTTTATGAGCTGACATCGCACGAGAAACGACAGCGGCTTTTACAAATTGTGGTCGAGCGCCAACTACTGTACATATTTTCATGCAGTTATCACCTCTCCATCTCGTTCTTGATACACTTCCCCTGTATGCTGACATACAGCCTGAAGCACACCTGTTTCTAAAGGTTGAAAATCAAGTCGCTCACCAAATCGGCTCATCCACCCTATTTGACGTGCCGGGACACCCGCCATTAATGCATAGGGCTTCACATCTCGATTCACTACAGCACCAGCTGCAACAAATGCATATTCGCCAATGGTAATCCCACACACCAAAGTACAGTTAGCACCCAAGGTAGCACCTCGTTTCACCACTGTATTACGATATTCATGCTTTCGTGTCACAGATGAGCGTGGATTATAAACATTTGTAAATACCATGCTCGGTCCACAAAAAACATCGTCTTCGAGCGTTACATTGTCATAAACCGACACATTGTTTTGTATTTTAACATTATTACCAATCTGAACTTGGTTTCCAACATAAACGTTTTGGCCCAGGCTACAGCGCTCGCCAATAACGGCACCAGCGCTCACATGCGCCCAATGCCATACACGTGTCCCTGCGCCTAACTGAGCACCCTCATCAACAATAGCTGTTTCATGTACTTGTATTTCAGACATCATAGCTCCAAAGGTAGGTGGACTGTTTTATCATCACGCGCCGAGCGATAAGCTGCAACAAGCAGCTCTAATGCAGCAAGCCCTGAGCGACCATCTGTAATTTCAGCAGGCTTTCCTTGAAGGCAGTTAATCACATTGGCATAGTAAGGCACATGTCCAAACCCATACACGGAAGATGTTTCATAATTTTCCGCTTGAATTGCTTCATCTTCAGGCAGCATTTCATCAAACTCCCAATGCTGCACCTTGTTGACAGCCAGGCCACCAATACGAACGGTCCCTTTCTCACCTAAAATAGTGATGGACCCTTCATAGTTTTTGGGGTAAGTGAGCATGGTAACGTTCACTGAGCCCATCACTCCCTGCCGCCACCGAACATTTAATATACCTGTGTCTTCTGCCTCAATCTTTCGGCCTAAAGTTCCCATCATCGCATGAACCGATTGGACAGGACCCAAAAGCCATTGAATCAAGTCAACATAGTGGCTTGCTTGATTCATAAATGCACCACCATCCCACTCCCATGAGCCTCTCCAAGAAACTTGGTCATAGTAATCCTGCGGACGCGTCCAAAAAACATTGACATTGGCTAAATAAATTTTTCCAAACCGGTCTGCATCAATGGCTTTTTTCAAAGCTTGAATCGGTGGATTAAGACGATTCTGTTTTACAACAAACAATCGCACATCAGCCTCATCACACGCTTTCACCATATTCAGTCCGTCTTGCCAACGTGTTGCCATTGGTTTTTCAGTAATAATATGCTTACCGGCTGCGGCAATTTGAATAGTTTGTCTTGGATGCAAACCACTTGGTGTACATAAAACAACCAAATCAATCTCTGCTTCCTCCAGCATTTTTTCTAGTGAAGTATAAGGAGTCGCTTGGTACGATTCAGCCACTGTTTTAGCTGCATCTTCATTTCTGTCGCACACTGCTGTTAACGTGAGTCTATCTTGGTGCTCTGCAATTGCATTTAAATGATTCTTAGCAATACGACCACAGCCCACCAAGGCAACATTAATTTTTCTATCTAAAATAGTAGAAGGTGCTTTTTTCATCATTAGGCGCTCACAATATTATCACTAGGATAGGCGCGGAACCCACCTCGTGTATCTACAATTAACCGTGCGTGACGTGCAATCATGTCATAGTCAAACGCCTTATGCGCTGTAGCAAGCAAAACACAATCATACTGAGAAATGCTATCAGACGTTAATGGCACACTGTTCAAATCAAAGTGATGTGCACGCATTGCTGGAAAAACTGGCACGTGAGGGTCGCTATAAGCAACGTTAGCTCCTTTATCACGCAATAGCTCTAAAATTTCAATGGATGGCGATTCGCGCATGTCATCCACATCACACTTATAAGCAATGCCCAACACCAGTACTTTACTATTTTTAAGTGCAAGTTCACGCGTGTTCAAAGCATCCGTTATTTTATCTACCACCCAGTGTGGCATACGGCTATTAATTTCACCTGCAAGCTCAATAAAACGCGTATGCATACCATACTCTCGAGCTTTCCAGGTTAAGTAGAAAGGATCAATTGGAATGCAATGTCCACCAATACCAGGACCCGGATAATATGGCACAAATCCAAATGGCTTCGTTGCTGCCGCATCAATCACTTCGTGGATATCAATACCCATCTTATCCGCCAACACTTTCATCTCATTCATGAGTCCAATATTGACAGAGCGATGAATATTTTCTAAAAGCTTTGTCATTTCAGCAACTCGTGTCGAGGAAACAGGCACAACTTTATTAATCACTGACGCATATAATGCTTGGCCTGCTTCAACACAGTTTGGGGTATCTCCGCCACATACCTTAGGAATACTAGCTGTTGAAAAGTTGGCATTACCCGGGTCTTCTCGCTCAGGCGAATACACTAAGAAAATATCTTTTCCAACCTCAAACCCTCTTTGCTCAATACGTGTTTTTAACTCTTCATCGGTTGTACCAGGATAAGTGGTACTTTCAAGCGACATAATTTGTCCTTTACGCAGATGAGGTAATAACGCATCAACTGTTTTTAAGACATAACTTAGATCAGGCTCTCGATATTTATTGAGTGGCGTTGGTACGCATAAAATCAAAGCATCAGCATCAGCGGCGGCTGAAAAATCATTTGTCGCATTAATGCGGTTTTGGACAGCCTTTATTTGTTCTGATGAAATATGCTGAATATACGACTTCCCTTCATTCAACGAAGCATTTTTTGACTCATCCACATCAATACCAAGGACTCTATAGCCCACTTCTGCAAAGCGAAGCATTAAGGGCAACCCGACATACCCCAAGCCAACAATTCCGATAATGGCTTCTTGATTATTCAACTTCTCTATTAACTGTTGTGGCATGACCCGTATGCTCCCTATTATTTTTGAACTACTTTCCTTTAAATAAATGGCTTATTTCAAGTATTAAGCATCAACTGCAACTTCTTGTAACACCTCTTGTAATGCACCAATCACTTTATCCTGATCTGCTTCGGTCAAGTATGGATGCATTGGCAAACTAAGCACACGACGCGCTGCCTCCTCAGCATGTGGGAATGTTAGTGATTCAGAATACATGCGCTCAAACACTGGCTGTTCATGCAATGCAACAGGATAATGTACAGCTGTTGGAATACCTCTTTCATCCAATGCTTTCCGAACTGATTCTCTTTCTGGCACCTCTACTGTATATTGAGCAAAAACACTGGTGTTATGGTATTGAATAATGGGGGTTTTAACAATCCCTGACAAAGCAGCTGAATAGCGTGCGGCAACCGCTTGCCTACGCTCTATTTCATCAGGAAATAATACAAACTTCTCAAGCAAAATAGCAGCCTGCAACGTGTCTAGACGTCCATTTATGCCCAGTCGTGTGTGCTCATAACGTTTCGCTTGTCCATGTACACGAATAGATTTCATACGCTCGGCTAACTCAATGTCATTTGTAAAACATGCGCCACCATCACCATAACCACCCAAAGGTTTTGATGGAAAAAAGCTTGTACAGCCAATAGTGGTTAACCCGCATGAGCGCCTGCCATGATAAGTTGCACCAAAGCTTTGCGCACCATCTTCAATCACAGGCAATGCATGCCGCGCTGCGATATCATTAATGGCCGCATAGTCTGCACATTGTCCATACATACTCACTGGTATAATCGCTTTTGTTTTATCCGTAATTGCTGCTTCCAGTAAGCTTGCATCCAGGTTATAGGTATCTCGTGCAATATCAACAAAAACAGGCGTTGCACCTAATAATGCAATGACCTCAGCCGTTGCAAAAAAACTAAATGGCGTTGTAATGACTTCATCGCCGGCCCCTACACCAAGCGCCATTAAGGCGATCAACAAAGCATCTGTACCACTAGATACGCCGATTGCATGCGAAACTCCCACAAAACCTGCCAAAGCTGCTTCAAGCTCCCGCACTTCTGGCCCCATAATGTACGCCCCATGCTCAAGCACCGTTTTAAAACGCTCAAGAAGACCTGCTTCAATAAGTGCTGATTGTGCTTTTAAATCAATAAACTGCATTTTCACTCTCCCTCTTTAAAATAAGCGTTCATTTCGGGCAAATAACGTTTGTGGTTTGCCATACATTGTTTAATCAACTGCTGATTTTCTTTTGTCCATGCGATGGTTTCTCGCAACCCTTCAGGTAATGAAACTTTCGCTTCAAATCCTAACTCACGCATAGATTTAGAAGGGTCTCCATGGCGCTTTCCTGAGCGGTCCCAAGCGCGTGCTGGCTCAGAGCCAATTTGTGTCTTATTTTCAGTCAACTCATTGACCATGGATGCAAGCTCAGCAATAGAGGTTTCAACACCTGATGCAATATTGTATACACCCCCTGGCTCGCCTTGTAGTGCACATGCAATAAGTCCGCGCGCCACATCGTCAACATGAATAAAATCGCGCGTTGCAACCCCGCCATTTTCAACTGGTAATGCTTCTTTGTGTAACGCTTTAAAAATGAAAGTAGGTGTCACGTTCCGCCATACGGTATTAGCATTACCCCGCCAAATACCCGCACCTAATATTTCACCTGGACCATACACATTTTGAAAACGCGCCTTCACAAAAGGCATTTGATAACGCATAAAGTAATAGTTACCGTAAAACTCACCAAATATTTTCGACATCTGATACGGACTGTCTAAATATAATGACACTTCTTCTTGCTCTATGGTGGCACCTGTATCCTCAAACGTTTTTTTCGCAACCGTACATCCTGCTGCAGCATAAACCACTTTCTCAACAGCACTCAATTTACTCAAACAATCAAACAGCTTCAAACTGGTGAGCGTATTGTTTTCATGGTCTTTCAGTGGGTTTTCAATTGAACTTTGATTACCATGGTAAGTCGCCAAATGAAACACATATGCCACATCTTCAGGCAAGCTGCTTAAAATAGCATCTTCCGTAATAGACCCATGTATAAAATGAACACGAGGGTCTTCCGGAACTTGAGAAATATCAGCCGATAGTAAATTATCAACCACTATCACTTGTTTGGGGTCCAATTCGAGTAACAAACGGACTAAATTGCTACCGACAAAACCAGCGCCACCAACCACTAATACTTTTTTTTCCGAAAAACCTGTCATACCACTTTTATCCCCACATATTATGCTGTTTCTTTTTCCTCAATACGCAAATGTGTAAACGTTTGCTCAATACCATATTGCTTATAATATTCGATGGCATCTTTCACACCTGCGTCGAGTGATGTACTTACAGACCAATCAAAGTCAGTATGCGTTCTAGATGGGTCAAGTAAAATCGTATACGCATCATCTGGGTTACGTGGACGCACCTCTACCTCTTTATCGAGTGTGATATCTAGTGCTTTTAAAGTAGCATCGAACAATTCTTTAATTGAAACATCCCCACCTGAAGAAACATGATAGTAGCCTTGTCCAACTCCCATCACAGCTTTTTCAACACAATCAATCAAGTCTTGAATATAAATAAAGTCACGACGTGTATCCATCACAAAACATGGTTTTTCTGCTGTTAGGCGGTGATAGAAAGTGGGTAGCGGACCACTAATATTGCGAGGACCATATGCATTTGCTAAACGGAAAGATACAAAGTCTAGCCCTGACAGTTCAAGATAATGCTCTGCTGCTGTTTTACTAATGGCATAGCTACTACCCCGAGAATTAATATGATGCTCGAGTGTCACTGGCTGCTCTTCTGGCTTTAAGCCATAGCAAAGTGCTGTTTGAAAATATACGATGCGATTACAACCAACGGCTTTCGCAGCTGAAACCACATTCACAGTACCCAGCACATTGGTTTGACAATCTTCAATCCAGTTATCTGGATTTTTATAAGCTGCTGCTGCATGCACAACCACTTCAGGCTTGAAGTCTTCAAACAAACGCATCATTGCATCTGTATTAGCAATACTCGCTTCAACCAGCGTTAAATTGTCGTGCAGCACTAAGTTATCACGTCGGCCAGTCTCAAAATTATCAATCACAAGCACCGTGTCACCTTTGGCAAGCAATCTGTCTGTTAAATGCGAGCCGACAAATCCTGCTCCCCCGGTTACCAATACACGCATGTTCTATCTCCTAATTTTTAATGCTTATTTAACACAGAGCAGCATGACCTTGTATTTTTTTCTTATAAGTCATTTGCTTATCATGAAACTGCTGTTGCCATACCTCGTAACATAAAAAGCCCCACTGCTTACGACTAAACTGCTTTGACTGCTCAAAATCAACCAACACTTGTTGGTAATCAATAAACCCATCTTGGCGTTTTACTCCTGTTTGTAAAATATCAAACAGGAAGGCTTTTAAATCCGTACCCATCCACTCATTCAGCGGAACAGGAAAGCCCATTTTGTCTTTTCGATTCAGCACTTTTTCTGGCAAAATACTTGAAAAAGTTTGCTTTAACAAATGTTTCATACGGCCATCCGCAAACTTAATATTTGCAGGAATTGTCGCCATAAATTCAATCAGTGGATAGTAAAGGAATGGAACACGCGCTTCAAGACCATGTGCCATACTCATGCGATCTTCAACATGTAACA
>JASBUO010000065.1 GCA_030147855.1 Gammaproteobacteria bacterium | reverse complement strand
TTGATTAACAAGCAATCTCTTTTAACTCAAAACCGAGTGTTTTTGCACGTAAATTTAAGTTTTTGACCATGCGTTCACGGTACTGTTTTTCATAATAATCTTGACCTACTTCATTATATTCAGCATGATTTCTAAGCATTTTAAAGATAATCGTTGCTAGCTTATGTGCAGCAGCTGTTGTCGCCTTCGGTGCGCCCAATCTGGATTTCAACCGACGAAAAAAAGCGCCTAATGCACTGTTACTTGAATGTAATGTGCTCGCAGCTATCCGAAGGGAAGATGCTGCATTACTTGATGTGCGTTTGCTCTTACCACCTAAGCGTTTCCCACCGGTATTGCTTTTGTTTAGTATCTTTTCTCATATCATTTTTTTCTGTGAAGATTAAAAAAGATATATTTGTGTGCAGGGGTTGAACAAGGAGCTATTTCCCAAACGGGATAGTGCCGAAGCACTTCACCAATGATGTTGTCGCTAAACCCCTGTAACCATACTCAGGATCAGGCTTATAGCACTATTGCGACGCCGGCTTTTACAGCACAAACATGTCAGCGCGATTTTACCTTAAAAAAGTTCTTTTTCGATGTTTGCCCCAAAGGGGATGGGGCGCTCTGAATGACGTGGGGAGTTACTGCGCTTTTATATCAAGACGCTATACTTAATATAGTTGATAGCTTTGAGCTTTTAATAGAGGCAGAAGTATTATGAGCACCTCGATGATAGAGAAAGACGTGCGAGTAGAGCAGAGTAGAAATCAGGTGACGGTTTGTCTTTTCTGTGTTCCTAATGAGAATGGGATATACAATATTCATAATTTTTACGAACAAATAGTGAATGTTTTGAGCCTTTCAGAAGGCCTAAGTAGCGTTGCACTTGCAGCAGGTGATAAACCACCAGATGTCATTGTAGAATATTTTTTAGTACCACAGAAAGGGCATTCCTTTTTCCCTAATGTAGTCGATGGGTCAGGTGTTTTTCAACAAACATTACAAGACGCTTTAAAAGAAGATAGGGAGCATGCTTTTTCTATCGAGGCAAAGCAAGTTAAATTAGACGAGTATGAAGCAGATTATTTTGAGCGCATGCCATTTTCGGGTGGTAATATTATCGATTTTATGAAAATTTCTGCACTGATCAATTATGCCGAATGTAACCATCTTCAAATAGATAGCAATACTATAATACACGACTATGGCACATTCTATGCGTTGACGTTTGGAGCTGATAAACAGCAGCCTCAATTTGTTACAAATGTATATTCGACAAAATTAGACTTTTTTACGGTTAATAGTAAAGTAGTTTATTTACCCCAAAATAGTGCTTTTTCAGAGAAGTTGTCTGTTTTATTCAATGAGCATTTGGCCTTTTATCAAGCAAAGGAAGAAGGGCTTGTACTTTATAATCAGGTATTTAGTGAAGCTTTGAAAGAGAGTGTGAAAGAAGAAATGCAGCAAAGAGCATTAGAAACAGAGGTGTTTCAGGAAGTTTTGCGGGATATTGGTCTGTTAGATGACGCCGGCTTTACAATTTTTTCGGATGATACAATACAGGCCTTTGAAATATCGAGAACTATTTTAATTCGAGTATTACGCTCCTGGGGGGATAAGAAGAATAGCGATTTTTTAAGTGAGTTACCTGTTTTTAACATGAGAGAGCTAATAGAGGGAGCAAATTGCACTTTTGATATATATTCATTCAAAAATTTACTACAAAAACATGCAACGCCACTAACGCCTGATCTCGAGAAGCATGTTCAGCTTTTTGAGAAAATATCTGCAGCAGTTGAAGTATTAGCAATGAAAAAGTACTTTAACGACGTTTCGAATGTCAGTGAGGCGCATCGAGATTTCTTGCTGGATACAGTGAATCAAGTGTTAGAGGGGAAGCCTGATGTGTTTGCTTTGAAGGTGAGAGAGATTCTAATGGGGCCTAGTCACTCGCCGTCGCAGAGCTCTAATAAAACGTTCGTACTTCCACCTAAGGAGCGACTAAACGCTGCGAGATTAAAAGAAGAGTTGAAACAAGTCATTCAGCATGATGGACCTCAAAAAGATAATTTAGACCCTGACCTTAATTCAAAATCGAAAGAAGGCAGAGGTTTGAGCATTAGGCGAGGCTCAATGCATTAAAATATTTATTTATAACATATATTTTTGTCATTTTATGGTAGTTTCGATAGAATAGCAGGATTCATTATGCTTTTACTGGTGCTATGTTAAGCGTTGTTATTATTACTAAAAATGAAGCAGTTCGAATTACGCGCTGTTTAGAGTCAGTTAAATGGGCAGATGAGATTATCGTGCTTGACTCAGGTAGCACTGATAACACAGTTGATATTGCAAAACGCTATACTCCCCATGTTTTTACCAATACAGATTGGCAGGGGTATGGTGTACAAAAGCAACGTGCTTTGTCATATGCAACGGGCGAGTGGGTATTGCATATCGATGCCGATGAATGGGTAGATGAAACGCTTAAGAAAACACTGTCGCAGGTCATGAAAGAGGACAAAGTAGGCGCGTGTCGCGTACCGATACGTTTGTGTTTTTATGGTAAACCGTTACGATTTTCGTCGAGCCCAACACGTCATGCGCGTTTTTTTAGACGTGAAGGCGCGCAATTCAGTGATGATTGGGTGCATGAAAAAATTATATTACCGGCACATACACGTATTCAGCAACTTAAAACGCCGCTATTTCATGAGTCATTTCTAGATATTAGTCATGCTATACAAAAAATGGATAAATATTCTTCTTTTTCTGCTAAAATTCGTTTAGATGAAGCCCGCAAAGCAGGGCTTGCACGTAGTTTTTTGGGGGCTGCGTGGATGTTTTTGCGCTGCTATGTACTTCAAAGAGGTTTTTTAGATGGTAGGGCAGGACTTATGCTCGCGATTTTAAATGCGCAAGGTAGTTTTTATCGGGGAGTTAAACAAGTATATAAAGATAAAACTATTGAGCGAGGTGGTGTATAAATGATTGCAAGACTTACAGCTTTGGGTCCTTTTTTTTTAGTTCTTTCTTTATTTGCTTTACCAATTAGTTCAACGGCAAGAAGTGTTCTAGTTGCTTTAGCTCTGATTTGTTTTTTATTTGACAGCGATACGCGTGATTATTTAAAAATGCTTTTGACGCGTCCCTGGGTACTTGCAACGTTGGCCTTATTTTTTGTGGCCCTTTTAGGATGCCTTTGGAGTCCTGCGAGTTGGCATGGACAATGGGTGGTGCTTGAAAAATATACTAAGCTGATTTACCTGCCTTTTTTTGTGATTGGTTTTCGCAAAGCACGTACTCGAGAAATGGCAATTTATGCTTTTTTATTAGCAATGTTGATTACCAGTCTGCTGCTTTTGATTAAAGCGATGGGTTTGATTCATTATGGGGGGCCGGACCCAGGCAAGCTCTTTAGAAATCACATTATGACGGGTTATATGCTCGCATTTTCAGCGTATTTGACAGCCTTGTTTGCTTGGAAAAACCGAGGTGCTAAACGCGTTATTTATGCGTTGCTCTGGGTGCTTTTTAGTTATACGGTTGTGTTCATTTGTACAGGGCGTATGGCTTATTTGTCGTATGCAGTTGTGATGCTGGTTTGGTTTTTTCAATGTTTTTCTTGGCGTAAAGCACTCCTTTGGGGGGTGGGTTTTTTACTGTGCTTTTTAGTGAGTTATCAAGTAAACCCAACTATGCAGTTTTTGGTACATCAGGTTGAGGAAGATTGGGTCTCATATCATCATAATCATAAAAATACTTCCCTTGGTTTGCGATTACAGTTTCATGCCTATGCTTATAACTTATTTAAATATCATTCATGGACTGGTAATGGTACAGGAGGATTTAGCCACTTATTTGAGCAAGATGCACCTGTTTCTAACTGGGAGCAGTTAACGATTTGGGAGCCGCATAGCCAGTATTGGTTGATTGCAGCAGATTATGGTGTGCTTGGGTTGCTTTTATTTGCCATTTTTTTAGGGAGCTTATTGTGGGAAATGCTGAAGCTTACGGAAATGAGGGGTATGGCTTTTGCAACCTTATTGCCTTTTATTATTGGTAGCCTGACCGACTCATTGTTGCTTTATTCCGGAACAGGCTACTTTTTCTTTTTGTTTATAGCGCTTTGCTTTGCGAGTGAACTTAAAAGCTCCAACAGCTTGTATAGTCGAGCTGGCGAAGTGGATGTGCGAGCGCATCTTTTGTCACCCGCCAGGGCAGATAAGATTCAAACATAAATGCAAGTGTATCTTTATAGCGATTAGGCTCAAGAGTTTCTTTGATTGCTAACTGATGTGTTTCTGCATCAGGTCCGTGGGGTATCATGCAATTATGGATGCTCACACCGCCTACGGAAAATCCGTCTTGCTTAGCATCATACTCTCCCTCGATAAGTCCCATGAGTTCACTCATTATATTGCGATGATAGTAGGGGGGCCTGAAGGTGTTTTCTGCAACCATCCAACGCGGTGGGAAAATCACAAAATCAAGGTGTGCGACACCAGACGTATTACTAGGTGAGGTGAGTACTGTAAAAATAGATGGGTCTGGATGGTCGAAGCTTACGGTGTTGATGGTGTTAAATAACGATAGGTCATAGGTATAAGGTGCGTATCTTCCATGCCAAGCAACGACATTAAGCGGTGTGTGATTGCCCTCAGAAATCCAGAAATAATTTTGATGTTTGCAGATGATGTCGACGTCTTCTAGGGAGTCATCAACAGATGCTGTGGGATAGAGAAAATGGCGGGGGTTTGCAAGTCCATTGGCGCCAATAGGTCCTAGTTGCGGCAAGGTTAGTGGGGCTGCACCATTCTCACATAAGTAGCCACAAGCATAGTTTGTGAGTAGTTCAACGGTAAAGGTCACACCGCGAGGAATCACCGCAATCCAGCCCGGTTTGATAGTGAGGGCACCAAACTCTGTGCGCAGTAATAATTCGCCTTGGTATGGTACGAATAAAAGCTCACCATCATGGTTATTGAAAAACTTTTTATCCATTGAGCTTGTGCAGCGATAGATGTAGGCATTTAATCTTTGATTACCTGCCACATGAAATAAGCCTTCAAGAAAATCTTGGGGAGTGCTTGGGGTTGGAAAGGGTGACCAACGCATTGGGTTTGGGGGTTGTGCTTTAGCAAAGGTTTGTGTTGCATGCTGCGGGTAAGGCACAAAATCATTTTGAGCGACGGAGGGCTTGCTACGATAAAGCCAGCTATAGAGGTTTTGTGGCCTTGGTTGGGTAAAAGCGCTTCCACTGAGTTGTTCTGCAAATAAGCCGTGTGGGCAGAGTTGAGGGGAGTTTTGATTGCTAGGAAGTGCGCCAGGCATTGCTTCTGTTGCATGATAATTGCCAAAACCACTAAGTGTCATGTCGTGCTCCTAAATAGTTCTTACTTCATCCTTTGGCCAAAGCATACTATACTTTGGCTTAATTTTTTATATTTGTTTGATAAAGAGGGTGTTATTGTGGCAGGACATAGTAAGTGGGCAAATATTCGTCACCGTAAAGGGGCGCAAGATGCAAAGCGCGGTAAGATTTTTACTAAACTTATTCGTGAAATTACAGTAGCAGCACGAGAAGGTGGGGCTGACGAAGCCTCAAATGCGAGGCTTAGAGATGCTGTTTTAAAGTCGCTGAAGGCAAATATGAAACGGGATACAATTGATAATGCTATTAAGCGCGGTGCTGGTGGGCTTGATGGGGCTGATATGGCAGCAATGCGCTACGAAGGCTATGGACCCGGTGGTGCTGCTATTTTGGTGGATTGTTTGTCAGATAATAAAAATAGAACAGTATCTGAAGTACGGCATGCATTTACAAAGTATGGTGGAAACCTGGGAACAGATGGTTCGGTTGCTTATTTGTTCCACAAGCAAGGTGAAATTTTGCTGGCGGCGACCTCCGAAACTGAGAAAGCAATGGACATTGCAATTGAATCAGGGGCTGATGATGTTGTCTTAGAAGATGAGCAGCTTGAAATTATTACGCCACCAGATGGCTATCATGCTATTTTATCTGCTTTGGAGGTAGCGGGTTTTGAGGTGGAGCAGTCTCACTTAACAATGCGTGCGCAAACACAAGTTGACTTAAAGTCTGAGCAGTTAGAAACGCTCGAAAAATTAATTGATATGCTAGAAGATCTGGATGATGTTCAATACGTATACAGTAATGTTGAGCTCTAAATTGAGGGGCGTGCAACCTGTTGTTGGTGTTGCTCCTCCGGGCTTTGCAAGGCAGGGGAATGTGCGCGGCGGGGGGTATTTGTTAATAAAAAGGAGTTGCCGTAGCAGTAATCATAATAACCGCGAGAAGTTGTTAGGCTGCTTAACAGGTGCTTGATGTGATGAGGTTCAAGTGTCATCGTTTTGGCTTCATCCACGAACTGGTTAAAGGCGGTGTCATCTTGATGTGGGTATAGACCGATTAATTCCTGCCAGAGGGCATCCGAAACACAAGCGCGGATATCATCCCAAATTGGTTCTAAAGCGTTTGTCTCTAGTTGTAAGAGTAGTGTTCTTCGTGCTTGATAGGCTTCTTTGTCTTGGGGTATGGGGCATTGCGCAAGGTAATTGATAACAGATGTAAAAACAATTTTTTTTCTTCTTGCTTGCGTAGCGAAGTCTAGCGCTGTTTTTAAGTCTACAAACTGTTCGCAGCTGGGTTCATAAACAAAGACTTTTTTATGTTGAAAATCAAAGTACCAGGCATGTAGAGCGAGATCATCATGCGCTAATTTTTGTTGCACAATAGGATATGTTTTTAATTTTTCTAGTTGAATTAATACATTGCGCTGCGTGACAAATGTTAATTCAGAATCATCTGGTTTACGTGTTAAATGAACAGTGTAATCGGGGAAGTGTGCTTGGGAATAGACCCAGTGGTTTACATGCGTTAATGTTTCACTTGGACTCAGCAAAACCTTCATAGCACCACAATCAGAATGACCACAGATGATGATGTTTTTAACGCCCAAGCCTTCTAAGGCAAATTCGAGCCCTGCTAACTCAGCAGAAGAGGGCGCGATCGGAGCCAAACTTTCTTGTGCCGAGTCCTTTTGAGGGAGGGGATGGAAGTGTGGAATCATATTACCTACATTGCGCAGTGTAAAAAGTTCACCAGGCTTGCCCTGGGTTAAGAGTTCGGGCATAACACGTGAGTCGGCACAAGTAATTAGACATGTGTCAGGGTTTTGTCCTTGCTGACTAAGTTGATCATAAATAAAATGAATTTCATCGGTGAGGGTGTTTTGAAAGGCACTTACTCCGCGCATTAACTGAATAATCATGATGGTAATAAAGCGTTTTTCATGGTGTACGAATCATAGCATTTTGATTATAAGAATAACAGGCTGACGATATTAAAGTGTATGGGACATGGTGTAGGTATGCGCTTGGTACGTTAGCTATTAGATACCACTTTTTCCTCTCTTTACATGACAGGCTGCGTGGGCATGACAGGTTTTTTATTATGTACAGAGTTTTTTCCTGATTGATTATTGATAGGTAATTGGTTATCATACACGCGCTTAAATAACCTTGCCTTACGCAGATGCAGTGATCAGCGGAGGCTTTTAATCCATGAGGAGATCACATGAGACATTATGAAATTGTGTTCATGATTCACCCTGATAGAAGCGAGCAAGTACCTAGTATGCTTGAGCGTTACCTTGGCATTCTTTCAAAACATAATGGCGTTGTGCACCGTAATGAAGACTGGGGCCGTCGACCACTTGCTTATCCTATTAATGATTTGCATAAAGCACATTATTTGTTACTTAACATCGAGTGCAATCAGGAAGCGCTTGATGAGCTGAAAGCAACACTCAAATTTAATGATGCTATTTTAAGGCACTTAATTCTTAACCGTAAAGCAGCGGTAACGGATGAGTCTGTCATGGTCAAAAAAGACACTCGTGATTCGCGTGACAGTCGCGATAGCAATGATGATTAAGGGGAGAGTTTAAGATGTCTACATATTATCGTCGTAAAAAAATGGCCCGTCCCACAGTAGATGCAGTAAGCGGTGTTGATTATAAAGACATTGCTTTGTTAAAAGGGTTTGTGTCTGAAAGTGGGAAAATTGTTCCAAGCCGAATTACAGGTGTACCTGCAAGTATGCAACGTCAAATTACACGTGCCATTAAATTAGCACGCTTTTTGGCATTGCTTCCTTATTGTGACAGCCATAAGTAGGTAAAAGCGTGCGAAGGGGATTTTTTCAACAACAAGCATTGCGTGTGCTTGAGCAAGAAAAGTATGCACTGTTGTTAACGATGGTGCTTTCAGCTGTGCCTTATATGGACTGGCTTGCACTGGCTTTAATGGCGCTTGTGACATTAAGGAAAGGTCCGAAAGCAGGTTTCAGGTTACTTTTACCTGTGATGTTGGTCCATATACTGATTGCAGCCTTTTCTGTACCGTTATCAACAGCGATTATGATGACTGCTCTAAGTAGCCTGTCTTGTTACGCAGCTGCTTATATATTGAAGACAACTACTAGTTGGCATATTGTCTCGGGTATTTTGTTTGTTTTTGTTGCCGTTGGCGTTGTCATATTACAAACATTTTCACCTGAATTTATCATGCAGCAATATATGCACTTAGAAGCAGCCATGGAAAGTGTGGGGTTGTCCCAAATAAATAGCTTGGAGTTTTGGGGGCACAAAGGGATATCACCTGATGTAATCGCCAACTACCTGCTTGGTATTCAGGCGGCATCGCTTGCTTTTTCGACCGTTGTACTGCTGTTGTTTGCTCGTTCACTTCAAGCACAGCTATTTTATCCCGAGGGGTTTCGTTCAGAAATGTTGAATTTCCGTGGTGATAAAACGGCTTTTGCGCTGTTGATGTTGTTAATTGCTTTGGCATATTTAGGACATAGTATAGCGATGAATTGCTTACCTGTGGTGTTGCTCTACTTTATACTCACGGGGTTAAGCTTTAGCGCTTATATGTTTTCAAATATGAGACCATTCGTTTTGATGCTTTTACTGATAATGCCTCTGATATTTTTGTCATGGGTATTTTTACCGCTTTATGTGTTACTTGGGGCACTTGATAGTTTATTTAATTTTCGTTTATACCTGTCGAATAAGACTGGGCAAGCAGCATAATTTATAGGGGGCATGATATGCATGTTATTTTGTTAGATAAAGTAAAGAACTTGGGAAATCTTGGTGATGTAGTCGATGTAAAATCAGGATATGGACGCAACTATTTAATTCCAGAAAAAAAAGCAGTATTTGCAACAGAAGAGAATCGCGTTATTTTTGAAAAACGTCGTGCGGAATTTGAAAAGAAAGCGCAACAAGCATTTGCAAAAGCAGAGCAGCGCGCGGCTCAATTGAACGATGTAACATTGACTATTGAAGTACAAGCGACTGATGAAGGCAAGTTATATGGCTCAATTGGTGTGGCTGAAATCAGCGATGCATTGGCTGCACGCTCTATTGAAGTAGACAAACGTGAAGTAATGATGCCAGAAGGTCCATTACATACAATTGGGGAATATACACTTGTTTTACAATTGCATAGTGAAGTAACCGCAAACTTACAAATTGAAGTGGTTGCAGCTAAGAAGTAAGTATCTGTCTTCGCTTCTATTTACACCGCTGTATCATGCAGCGGTGTAATTTTTATACTTGACATCATCTTTTTCACTATATACCGTACTTCTACTGCTTACTGAAAGGGAATTTCCGTGCGCTTTTTTTTGAAGTCTTATCAACGCTTAAATGTCGTTAAATTTGCCTTATTTTTTTCTGTGTTTGCATTTTTTTCTGAGTCACTGTTAGCTGGTACAACGGGCGATGTAAAAGATATTACTAATCATTACCTTGGTGCTTTAAAGTCAGGTTGGTTGACAGTGCAATTGGGTGGTTATTGGCGAAGCTTAAGCAGTGAACAATATATCTATATTGAGGATTTAATCGGTAACAGAATGACCGTTTTAGATACGAACCCTAGAAATGGTTTATTTGGTATTGGCTATTTTATAGATGGCCCAATCTATTACGATCGTTTCAGAATGAGCTTAGGTGTGAACGGATTTTATCTACCACAAACACGAACGGCAGGGATGGTTTTTCAAGAAAATGAGTTTGGGAATTTATCGTATGATTACAATGTAACGCAATATCCTTTGTATATGGTTGCGAAGTCGACTATCAATACAGCTTTCCCTGGTAAAGATGTAACACTCAATGTAGGCATT
>JASBUO010000056.1 GCA_030147855.1 Gammaproteobacteria bacterium | reverse complement strand
GATGCGCAAGTATCATCGCGGCCCGGCAGCTTCCCGCTCCTTTGGGCCTCTGCTATACTCCCGGCGCGTTTTGCCGGGGTGGCGGAATTGGTAGACGCGCCGGATTCAAAATCCGGTGATGGTGACATCGTGTGGGTTCGAGTCCCACCCTCGGTACCAAATGCTTGAAAATAGGTTTCCAGCATTCATGGGAATAACAGACTATTGGGTGATTGAACCCGAAAAAGCATCCTTTTTGTTTTAACTTTAACCTTATTCATGGAGACGTGTTACGTCGAGCTTGGCAAAATATCTCCACTCGCTTCTTTTTTATCTTTTTCAAACTCTGAAAAAACCCCTGCTCGACGCATCAATACTAAAAATGGTACAAAGCTAAGGGTCAGCACAAAAGCAATTTCATACAACCCTGCCCAGCCTACGTAATACTGCAAAGCACCGCCAACGGGTCCTGAAAAAACACGCGGCAAAGAAGCGACGCCAATTAATAACGAAAGCTGTGTCGCCGTAAACCGTTTATCGACCCAACGCATAAAAAAGGCTACTAAAGTTGTTGAGCCCATGCCTGCTGCAAAATTATTGAAGACCACAGCAGTTGCAAACAGTGGTGTATTTTTGCCGAGTATTGCCAGCGCAACAAATAATAAATGGGCTAAGGCCTGAAACAACCCAAACACCCAAAGCGCACGATAAAGCGACCAACGCGTCAACGCAAACCCTGCAACTAGCCCACCCGACAAAATGGCTCCAACCCCAAGTACTTTATTCACATAACCAATAACATCCAGCGAAAAACCCATACCTTGAATTAAAAATGGCATAATAATACCACTATGAGTTATTGTGAAAGCCTCTGCCGTTTTATAGCACAGAATAAAAAAAATAATAGCAAAGATGCCAGATCGCAAGAAAAGTGCTTTAGCCGGCGCTACAAACGACTCGACCAATCCCGAGTGCGTCTCGAGTGACTCACTAGATGGCTCAGGACTCCAGAGAATGGTAAGTATTCCTATGCACATCAAAAAGCCCATCATACGATAGGTAATAGACCATCCCCAATGATAGGCAGCAATCAGTGCTACGCCTCCTGACAAAAGAACCGCTACTTGATAACCGCATACAGCAAGAGAAGCACCTAAGCCATGCTCTTCTGGCCTTAAGTATTCAGTTCTATGCGCATCAATTGCAACGTCTTGCGTTGCTGAACAAAATGCCAAACAAAGCCCAATAAACGCCATAAGGCCTGGGGATATTGCGGGCGAGCACCATGCTAAAAGATTAAATCCCGCTAACAAAATAACTTGCATAGAAAGCACCCAGCTACGACGCTTTCCAAGCTTCAACAATGTAAATCTATCGAGGAGTGGGCTCCATAAGAAACGGTAGATATAAGGAAACCCAATTAAGCTTAAAAGACCGGTTGTTATAATAGACGCACCGATTGAAGCAAACCACGCTTGCAAGGTTCCTCCGAGCAGCGCCAACGGCAGCCCAGAGGAAAAACCTAGCAAAAAGACAATTAACAAACGTTTTTTCATTGCAAGCGCTTATACTACTTATTTTTTAGCCGCTTGTTTATCTTCTTTTTTAACTTCAATCAAATGCACATTAAAAATTAATGTTTCATTTGGACCAATCGCACCACCTACGTTACGTGAACCATACGCCAGTTTTGCTGGAATATACACTTCCCAGGTAGAGCCTGCAGGCATTAATTGTAATGCTTCCGTCCAGCCTGGAATCACTTGTGTTAGTTTGAAACTTACAGGCTTGCCTGCTTTTTCGGTGCTATCAAACACTTCACCATTCAATAAACGTCCTGTGTATTCAACAGTGACTGTATCTTCTTTGGTTGGCTTAACGCCATTACCCGCTTTAATAACCTTATACTGCAAGCCGCTTGCTGTGGTTACAACACCTGCCTTGTTTTTATTTTCTTTTAAGAAAGCTTCACCTTGCGCTTTATTTTCTTCTGCTTTCTGATTGAACTCAGAAGCACGCTTATTCATCATTTCTTTTTCGAAGTCACTGAGCACCTGCTTCATTTCTTCTTCGCTCATTAAGAGCTTCCCGCCGCTCATACCATCTTCCATGCCTTTTGCAAAAACTGCAGGATTGATTTTAATGCCTTGACGCTTCAGATTTTTTCCTAAATCAGAACCAATACTGTAAGAAACCTTATCTTCCATTGTTGTTAACGCCGGGGCAGATGTATCAGCCGCAAATAAAGGAGCAGACAGCGCCACGACAACAGCACCTGTCATCCATTTCATTTTCATCATCAATAATCCTCTCATTATCTTGCTATAGACGCAGTAGCACGCCACTCAGAGTTCGAAATTCATTTTGCCTAAAATTATCTTGAATTACTACCCTATTCGATTAACATATAACGCATGATAGAAAAAATGACACAATCACTCACTGTTTCAGAGCTCAACCGACAAATTCGTTGTCTGCTTGAAGAGGCCGTCGGCCCCGTTTGTGTTCAGGGAGAAGTTTCAAACCTAAGTCGCCCTGCATCGGGACATGCTTACTTTTCTTTAAAAGATTCAACTGCTCAGTTGCGCTGCGTTTTTTTTAAAAATCGCCACCGTAAAAATACTGAGACTATCTTAAAAAATGGAGAAGCCCTAACGCTAAAAGGCACACTCAGTGTATATGAGGCTCGTGGAGACTATCAACTCATTGTTGATAGTATTGAGCCACTTGGTCAAGGTACGCTGTTTCAACAGTTTGAAGCACTCAAGCTCAAACTAAAATCACTTGGGCTATTCGAAAGTCATCGAAAAAAAACATGGCCTAAATACCCAAATGTTATTGGTTTAATTACCTCCCCAACAGGTGCTGCAATAAGAGACATACAAACCACACTCGCACGCCGCTTTCCACTTGCAGATGTTTACCTCTACCCAAGTGAAGTACAAGGCGCAACCGCTGCCCCTCAACTTATTACTGCTATCAGACAAGCAAATCTTGAAGGGACATGCGATGTATTACTGCTTGCGCGTGGCGGTGGCAGTATCGAAGACCTGTGGGCTTTTAATGATGAAGCTTTAGCTTATGCAATTAGCGAAAGTCACATCCCTATTGTATCAGGTGTGGGTCATGAAACAGACTTTACCATTGCAGATTTTGTAGCCGACTTTCGTGCCGCAACACCAACGGCTGCAGCTGAAGCTGTAACACCTGACAAGCATCAACTCTTAGAGCACTGTGATCGCCTAAACCTGCGGCTCATACAGGCCATGACACGTATTTTCAATTATCAAACAGAAAAACTTCAAAATTTGTCAGTGCGTCTGAAGTCACCAGACCATATCTTACAATCACACTGGCAAACGCTCGATTACTTAACAAGACAGCTCCAAACTTACACCAACAACATACTCACTCAAAAGCAACATACGCTAAAAGCACTTGCAGGCAACCTGCATGCATTAAGTCCACTGGCCACATTAAGCCGTGGGTATGCTATTGCAACACACAATCAACATGTCATTCGAAAACCTGCAGATGCCCCTGTTGGCGCTGATATTCAACTCACACTTCTTAAAGGAGTACTCACATGTAAGGTAACGCAACATGGCTAACGCAATGCTTAATAGTGTGTTATTTATTACTGATCAAATTCAAGCAAATTTAGAAACCCTTGGCTGGATAACGCTCGTTTTATGGAGTGTTTATTTTATAAACTTAGCCTTAGGAGGTGCCCTATTTTTTTTAGGTATTACTCCCCGAAAACTCTACGGCCTACCCGGTATTTTATGTGCGCCTTTTTTACACGCAAACTTCAATCACTTGTTTTTTAATACAATCCCCCTACTGGTATTAAGCGCCTTTATTTTGGTGAATGGCCTCCCTTATTTTATACTCGTCACCCTAAGCATCACGCTTTTAAGTGGCACACTCGTTTGGCTCTTTGCAAAACCAGGGCTCCATATTGGCGCAAGTGGTGTGATTACAGGTTATTGGGGCTTACTTGTGGTTGATATTTATCAAAATGGCAGCGCTACTGCTATTTTACTTGGAATTGTCAGCTTATATTATTTTGCAGGTATCTTTTTTGGTATTTTTCCGACAAAAAAAGGCGTGTCCTGGGAAGGCCACCTGTTTGGTTTAATTGCAGGTATTGCAACCGCTTTTTGGGTTGGTGGCATCACTTAAAATATCTACGCCACAATGTCGCGCGGGCATGACAGGTTTTTTGTCATGTACAGAGTGGAACCACTTAAACAACATGAAACTCTTTTCATTTTGATTTATCATTGCGTTTTCGAATTAAAGGAGCGCTTGTATGAAAGTCGGCCAAGACACCCTAGGAACACAATCTACCCTCGACGTAAACAACAAAACCTACCACTATTACAGCTTGAAAAAAGCCGAAAGCAAACACTTTAAAAATATTTCGCGCCTGCCTTACTCACTGAAAGTATTACTAGAAAACCTATTGCGCTTTGAAGATGGTAATACCGTTACTATTGAAGATATCAAAGCACTTGCAAGCTGGCTTGACACACAAACTTCAAACCATGAAATCGCTTATCGCCCAGCACGCGTTTTAATGCAAGATTTTACAGGGGTTCCCGCAGTGGTTGATTTGGCGGCAATGCGTGATGCATTGAAAGCAATGGGAAAAAATGCCGAAAAAATTTCTCCCCTTTCTCCGGTTGATTTGGTGATTGATCACTCAGTGATGGTTGACCAGTTTGCAAGCAATCAAGCACTTGCAGTTAACACACATAAAGAAATGGAGCGTAATAAAGAACGCTACGAGTTTTTACGCTGGGGCCAAAAAGCATTCTCAAATTTTCAAGTAGTACCCCCGGGAACAGGTATTTGCCACCAAGTAAACTTAGAGTACCTTGCAAAAACAGTTTGGACTGCTGAGTGTAATGGCAACACTTATGCCTACCCAGACACACTCGTCGGTACAGACTCTCACACGACCATGGTTAATGGCTTAGGCGTGCTTGGCTGGGGTGTTGGTGGTATTGAAGCAGAAGCTGCAATGCTTGGCCAACCGATTTCTATGCTGATTCCTGAGGTGGTTGGCTTTAAACTCATGGGCGAGCTTAAAGAAGGGATTACAGCGACCGACTTAGTATTAACTGTAACCCAAATGCTACGTGAGAAAGGCGTTGTTGGTAAGTTTGTTGAATTTTATGGGCCAGGTCTTGCAGGCTTGCCGCTGGCTGATAGGGCAACCATCTCAAACATGGCGCCTGAATATGGTGCAACTTGCGGCTTTTTCCCTGTAGATGAAGAAACTATCGCATACCTAAAATTAACTGGACGCGATGAAAACACCGTTGCCTTAACCGAAGCCTATGCCAAAGCACAAGGCATGTGGTACGACAAAAACAGTGTAGATCCAATTTTTACCGACTCTCTCGAGTTAAATCTTGCAAGTGTTGAGCCATCGCTTGCAGGCCCTAAACGCCCGCAAGACAAAGTGACCTTAACAACGCTCCCTAAAACATTTGATGCATTTCTTGATGATGCCGGCAAAATCGCCGAAAAAACAACTGGGTTTGCAGTAGATAACGAGCCTTATGAATTACACCATGGGGATGTGGTCATTGCAGCAATTACCAGTTGCACCAATACATCTAACCCAAGTGTATTGATGGCTGCAGGTTTGCTTGCCAAAAAAGCGATTGAAAAAGGCTTAACCCGTAAACCTTGGGTGAAAACTTCTTTGGCACCTGGGTCGAAGGTTGTCACAGACTACCTAGAACACGCAGGCTTACAACAGCACTTAAACGACTTAGGCTTTAACTTGGTTGGTTATGGCTGTACAACTTGTATCGGAAACTCAGGCCCACTGCCAGACTCTATTGCTAAAAATATTACAGATAATGATTTGGTCGTATGTTCTGTGCTTTCAGGTAACCGAAATTTTGAAGGCCGTGTACACCCACAAGTACGTGCTAACTGGCTTGCATCTCCCCCACTGGTTGTTGCATATGCCTTAACGGGTACAACGCGTATTGACCTAAGCAGTGAGCCACTCGGACAAGATAAAAATGGAAATGATGTCTTCTTAAAAGATATCTGGCCAAGCAGCGCTGAGATTGCCGCAGAAGTCGCGAAAGTCACCAACACCATGTTCCACAAAGAATATGCCGATGTCTTTAAAGGGGATAACGATTGGCAAGCTATTCAAACAAGCGAAAGCACCACCTATGATTGGAATGCTAACTCAACCTACATCCAACACCCACCATTCTTTGAGGGGTTAACGGCAACACCTGCACCTGTGCAATCGATTAAGAAAGCGCATATCTTGGCACTTCTTGGCGACTCAATTACAACTGACCATATCTCACCTGCAGGTGCGATTAAAGCAGACTCGCCCGCAGGAAAATATCTCAGCGATAAAGGCATTGAACCTAAAGACTTTAACTCTTACGGCTCAAGACGTGGTAATCATGAAGTCATGATGCGCGGCACCTTTGCAAACATTCGCATCCGCAATGAAATAACGCCTGATATCGAAGGTGGTGTGACACGTCATATTCCAACTGGAGATGTCTTACCCATTTATGATGCAGCTATGCGTTATCAAGCTGAAAAAAGCGACTTGATTGTGATTGCTGGAAAAGAATATGGTACCGGTTCATCTCGCGACTGGGCTGCTAAGGGCACCTTGTTGTTAGGTGTTAAAGCAGTTATTACCGAAAGCTTTGAGCGTATTCATCGCTCTAACTTAATTGGTATGGGTATTTTACCTTTGCAGTTTGAAGAAGGTACCACACGTAAAACCTTGGGGCTTACCGGAAAAGAGCAAGTTAGCATTACAATCGATGACACGCTCAACCCCAAATCAGCCCTTGAAGCACATATTACCAAAGAAGATGGGAGTGAAGTAACTGTTCAGTTGTTATGCCGCATCGACACTGCGAATGAGCTCCACTACTACAAAAATGGTGGTATTTTACAGTACATGTTGCGAAATATGAGTTAAGTGCTGCGCAAGTAGAGCCGTTGTACCTCTTACTTGCCCACTTCACAGCTACTTATCCCGCTTCATGCGGGGTATCCATTTCTAGTGGTTGTAAAATTACTGACTGTGTAGAAAACAGGCTTATGCATCAACGCTGCTTAATAGTGGGCCCATGCCCGCATGTAACCAAACTAAAAGAGAGCGAACACATCGTTTAGTTTATCAGGCTAAATCATTAGTTTTAGAATTTCCTAACGCATTTACCTCGTCAACCAAATCATCTAATTTATCTTTCATAGAGCTTAAACTGTTCGATAAACTTTTAAGCGTTGCTTCTTGTTGATTAATATCATCTTTTTCAGCCTTTGTTTTAATCTTATA
>JASBUO010000053.1 GCA_030147855.1 Gammaproteobacteria bacterium | reverse complement strand
CTACAGACATACAAATTTACGCCATTTATTAAGCTTGGCGAAATTAGATCACAGGATAAGCTAATGAGCAATCATAACTTAAGAATTTCGTGGGGATATAACAGCTCAGGATGACGGGGGGAGTTACTAATTTTTAAATATGCTTAGGTTTTGTCCTTTTGAGCGTTTCAGCCTCTTTGGAGCAAAAATCAGAAAAGATTTTTTCGGTGCTAAACCACTTGTGGCTGAAGTAACCCAGTGATCTTAATGCTTTTTTGCCTGGATACCGCATATAAAGCAACTGGTTTAATACGTATGATCATAATACAGCCGAATGCCTAAGCTGATGGTTTGATAATAAATATTGCCCGTTGATAAACGGTCTGTTGTGGTTTGTATGGGGGAATAGCCTAAATAAGCTTTGCCTGCGCCAATAAATCGATAAGCAAGCTCAATGACGGCAGGTTTTAACACAAGCCAGTCAATACCTGCGCCTACTTCATACATCAACTGCGATGTCGTTTTATCGGTGAAAGTTTGCAGGGGAGTTGCTGTGTGCGAATATAGTGGGGTTACTTGGTACTGACTTGCTCGATTACTGGCATAACCAAGCCCAACTAATATATTTGGCTGTAATATAGAACGGGTATACGAAATGGCATTTTCTGCCCATACTAAATCACTTTTAACACGATAATTATAAGCTAAGTTATTAAAACCCGGCATGTTAAACTGCCAAACAGTGCCCCCTACGCGCATATTAGTGGTTGAAAAATAACGTACGCCGGTATTAAATTGAATGTGATTTTTATCATAAGTTGTAGCACCCACACCAAACATCACTGTTGTTTTATTGTCCCAGTGCCTTGACGGCACATAAGTATTTCCAAAGCCATTGAAGAAATTAACTTGCTCAGTGCGTCCAAGCTGCGTAAAAAACGTAGTCGCATCCACACTCACAAACAAAGGCACCGTTGTTGCCAACACACTTTGCGCGCATGAGGCAAACAACACTATTAAAGCAAAACACCGAAGCTTGATCATATAATGTACTGCGCTCCATTGAAAAATAAGACACTCCATAAGCCACATTGTTTTACAGTATCTCTGCATAAGAAGCAACTCATGGGGTTTAATAATCGAATCAAATAGATTAAAATACAATCAAATATAGATAAGCGCATTCATTATCCCTCTATCCGTAAAAGCCCGTGCGGTGCTTGAAGAAAATTAAAACTAGTTCTAATAATTATTACACCTAGTTGCAATAAAGCGCCTCGTACCTCTCACGACCTTAAACGAATACCATTCGTTTCTAGCATGATTTTACCCTGCTTATACAACTGTCCAACTGCATTTTTAAAATTTTTCTTGCTCTCACCGAGTATTCTCTGAATCTCATCTGGCGAACTTTTATCATGCAAGGCTAAAAAACCACCACGCTGGTATAGTTCGCGCAATATACGCAGCGCCAGCGCATCAGCGCCAGCCTTACCTGATTTTCTCAATACAACATCTACTTTTCCATCATCTCGTATTGCCTTAATATAACCACGTGTTTTTTGTCCATAACGAATGGGCTGAAAAATGTCACTCTCATAAATAAGCCCCCAGTGCTTATGGTTAATAATCACTTTACGGCCTAAGTCCGTTGTTTCGGCAACTAAAAGGCCCACTTCATCACCTACTTTAGCACGCATACGCGTTGTATCTAGAAAGTAGTCAAGTTTAGAACTAGCTAGAATACGCCCTTCTTCATCTTGCTTTAAATAAACTAGATATGACTTATCCAGTTCCATTGGACGACGCTGCTCAGATTTAGGTACCAGTAAATCTTTGTCAAGCCCCCAGTCGAGAAACGCACCCACCGCATTCACATCTACTACTTTCAAATATGCGCACTGACCAAGCTGCACATCAGGACGTTTCGTGGTTGCAATAATTCGGTCTTCGGAGTCAAAATAAATAAATACATCTAAAATATCATTTGGCTGTGTATCCTCTGGTACAACTTTTGTAGGCAGTAGAATTTCACCGTACTCTTTACCATCAAGATACACACCAAACGAAACCGTTTTTACTACGCTTAATTGATTCATCCGCCCAATTTTAATCATATGCCGTTAATGTACCGTATAAAGTTTCTAGGTCTCGCAGTTTATAACAAATTGCAAGTGCACGACTATCTAAATCCGGAAAATACCATTTTAATAATCGCCTCGCTTGCAGTAACGCAACTTGCTCACTTTCCTCAAGTACTGCCAATTGGTTAATGTGCTGCTGAAACGCACTATGCACTTCTTTTGGGGTTGGCTGAGTAGACTCACCCAATAAAACTTTAAAAAGCCACGGTTTGCCAATGCTACCACGCCCAACCATCACCGCTGAAGCACTTGAAACATTCAAACAATGTTCCAAACTTGCTTTATCCGACACATCTCCATTAGCAATGACAGGTATTTTAACGCGCTCAACCACACGTCTGATTTGTGTATATGCTGGAGGCACATCATAATCTTCTGAGTAATGTCGCCCATGAACAATGATTGCATCTGCGCCGCATGCTTCAATTATTGTTGCAGCTTCTAGATAAGCCTCATCTAATGTCTGTCCTGCTACACGTATTTTAACGGTTAAAGGCAAATCGGTTGCGCGCCGCATTGCACGCACAATTGCTTCTAGCTTTTTAGGTGTATCTAATAATGCTGAACCGCATCCTTTGGCGCGAATTTTGGGCTTAGGGCACCCGCAATTTAAGTCGATGATATCTGGTTTATATTGCATGGCAACATGTGTTGCCTGATACATAAGCTCAGGATTTTCACCTGACAACTGAATACATAAACGCCCTTCTTCAGGTGAACGCGCTAAATAACGACGATTGAGTTTTTGGTGTCGTAAAATAGAGTGCGCCGAAATCATTTCGGTTACTGCGTAAGCAGGTGATGTGTATAAAGAAAATAATGTCCGAAATGGTGCGCAGCTAATGCCTGCTAAAGGGGCCTGAATCAAGCGATGTGGTAAACGCAATGCACCCACCTGCAAGGGTGTATTAATTAGATGAGTCACTTCTTGGGCGCACATTGGACAAAATAAATAGATTATACCACACTACGACAAGAAAAATTTGCCAGTGTTTGTCGACACACAACGATTCCAATACAATGCCCCGCACAAACCACCATAAAAACAACTCATATGCATATACTGGTTATTGGACCCGGTGCGGTTGGCATGACTTACGGCTTATTATTAGAAAAAGCAGGACACACCGTTTATTTTCAGTCGCGCAAAACCCCTTCAGTAGAAAAATCGCTGACAATATATTTTGAAGAGCGCAACCAAACTGAAACAATCCCTAAGCCACACATACACCCTGAACCAACCCAATTTTTTCGCTCACCAGCGCTCGATTTAATCATTATTTCCCTCAAAACCACTGAAAATTACTTATTAGAAAACCTGCTTTCAAAACACACGATTACACCCAATACCATTATTTTGGTCGTACAAAATGGTATTGGAAACGAAGAAACCTTAGCAAAGCTGCTGCCCGCCCAATCGACTATTGCAGGTGTTACAGATATTGCAGCGTTTAGAGAAAGTTCACATAAGGTCACGGTCAAACGCCTTGGCTTATTAAAACTTGCGCCACTCAACCCAAACAATACAGCAGCCTGTGATGCGGTAGAGGCCGCACTTTTGCAACCCTACATACCAGTGAATATTTCAAAGCGCACCCATCATAAACAAATTCGGTGGGAAAAACTTCTATGGAATATTCCCTTCAATAGTCTCTCAACCTTATGTCGGGTACCTGCAAGTCATCTTTTACTTAATAAACGCTCAGAGGCCTTTGTACGCGCCCTGATGCTTGAGGTCATTCACATTGCAGCCAACGATGGCGCACATATTCCTATTGAATCAATTGAGACGCTTTTTAATGCAACCTTAAAGCTCGGTGATTATTACCCCAGTATGTATACCGACTTTTTGAATGGGCGCCCTATTGAAAGTGAGTACATTCTTCAAAATGCACTCACCATTGCAGAGACACAAGGGGTTGATACCCCTATTTTGCGTTTTATTAATACAGAGATTCAAAAGGTGCCTATACCAGCCCTCGCGCTTGATATGTTGGATATCTACATCTCAACCTTTACATACGGTAAAGGTATTTAAGCTTTGGCATGTAGTTCCATCTTCGGGCACATTTGTCAATGTTTTTGAAAGTTCTGGCAAGCAAAACGCTTTAATTGCTGCTTGAAGTCCTTCTCTGTCGGCATCAAGCCTTTTTTGACTATCATCATATGCTTCATCATCACGCTTTTTAACATAGCCCATATTAGATCGGTTCCAGCATGACAGTTTTACTAGATTAAACAGCGCTTTAAAATGTTCTTTCTCTTCTGGCGTCTCAATATGTTCTGCCACCAATGAACACATCACCGTCAAATTCCAATACATCATTTTTGCAATTAAAAGGTTTATTTCTTGTCGTTGAGTTTGCGTTAACACGTCCGTTCTCTCTTGCAAGCACCAAATAAGTTGCATCAATGCCATCCAATATTGCTTTTTGTCAAATAGATGCATCGCTGCCTGAAACTCCATCGGCATCGACTCTATAGCTTTAAGACGTGCTAACTCTTCATCCGATATAATGGTTGGCAACGCTTTTGTTTGCTCTGACAAACAATCATTAATAGTGACTCCAGGTACATGTGTGTTCGTTTGTTGGTACTGCTCAATACTCCTGCTTAACTCTGCAACTTCTTGCATTTTAGCCGAAAAAGAGAGTAGTAATCCTTCTGGAAAGACCGTTATCTGTGCTTTTTGCGCCTCTTTCTTATCATTCACCATACGCATCATATGTGCTAGATAATGTGATTGAACTGTATGTAAATGAATCAAATTATCAGGAGGCGCACCTTCTTGTTTGGTTGTATGCTTTGGGACGCTGCCACAAAAAGTCATGACAAACCCAATGCTTTTTTCAATCTCACTGCATGCATCTAGTGCAAGCGACACGATCTTGACATCAAACTGCTCACCTCCCGTATCCAGTGTTTTTTTCAAAGGATTCGTGTCAGGCATCATTGCTTTTAAAACTTCCGTAATGGCTCTAAATTGACACAACGTGATGACTGTTTTCATTGCTTGCAACATTTCTTTCTGTTGCGTCTCAATGCTTGGAGCAGGCAAAGGCAGTCTTCCCAATGTACGGAAAAAAGACTGCTCTTGTAGCAACTGATATTGTCGTTTGCCTTGCATCACGTTAATTGTGTTTGCGACGACAGCATTTCGTGACAAAATTGCAGATTCCAATAATTCATGTTCTATACGTATATGCTGAAGATCATCTTGACTCTCAGTACTACCTCTACGTTTTACAAGTGCTAATGCATTATTTAGATGATTTTTTGCCTCTTTGTAATGTTGATTGGGTGGATTTGGCATAACGGTACGCAGATCTCGGTACGTAACAGCAAGTCTTACTTCAAACCCCATTACTCTATCAGGTGCATATTTTTGACTATATCTGAGCAATACTGAAAGTATATTTATCACTTGATTGGCATAAGACATAGCCCTTTCTTCTAGGGCTCTACTCTCTTCTCCAAGCGCCTTCCTTGCACGTGTCATTTTAAAGCATTCGGTTGCTACACTTAAACTAAGGCACGCTAGTTTTTCGTAAAATGCATAAAACTCGGACCAACTATATTCATCAACAAATAAAGGTGTCGAATCAGATAATAAGCGGTCAATCTCTTTCGCATAGCATGACAAAATCTGCCCGTAATAAGCCACCATCGCGCTTTCTTCATAGGGTAATAACGATACATTACTCAGCCATGCACTTAACGCTTGCCATAAATTATAAAAACAAAATGTATCATTGGCTTTGGCATGCTTATCCGCGTCATCAAGTGCAATTTCTGCAATATCATTGTCACCCAAAATAGTACGAATTTTTGCCCGTTCAATTGATATATGCTCCAACTGGTAATGATATATTTTAGGATGGATCGCTTCTGGCGCAACGTAATCCCACGCCTTCACCAAACAATGTTTTGCGCCTGTATAATCGCCAAGTATTCTTAGTATCATCGTTTTATGAAGATACCCATCATACAACCCTTTATTGGTCAGCATGTCTTTCAATTCAAGTGCTTCTGCCTTATGAATCCATCTATCTAGTAAATCTTTTGCTGATAAAAATTGTTCTTTTTTCACCAAATCAATAACCTTTATTTTTAAGGCCATCCAACCGGGTGCTGACAAAGTTGTATCAGCGTAATCTTTTTCAATCTGCTCTGAAATTGTCTCTTCTAATAGTTGAATCTTTCTCGTTTCTACTTCCTTTCTCAACCTTATTGCCTCACGTTTCTTCTTTTTTTGAGAACGTTTTTTTGCTGTAGTTGACAATGGTTTTTGAGGGACGCTCTCAGAAACAACTGCATTAGGTGGTAGCTGGACTGCAACGTTCATTTCTTGTAATAATTGCGCTCTCATTTTTGAGTTAACAATTCTCAAACGATGTATTGCTAATGCATTAATCAATGGTGTTGCAACCCCATGAGGATCAGACAAAATGTATTCGCAGTTTTGCTTAACGGCCGGTAAATTTTGCTGTTGCATGGGAACAAGCAAATCACGATACATAAGTAAGCGAGGGCCCCTAATGAAACGCTCATGCACAACAAATTGGTCGTCTACGCTCGACTGTGACAAAGTAAATCGGGCTTCATCTAAACTTGCTATTTTTACTTTGTAATACAGCTCCAGAGCATTCAATACAGTACCCGCATCAGGTGCACACTCAGGTATCACGAGTGCCGTTTGTGATACATCAACGTTTTCTCCAGGACGATATTCATCTACATACTTCAAATACTCTGAAGGCGTCGCATTAGGTATCGGCATCATGTGCATTAAGGTGTATTGTAAATAATCAGATACTGCGCCTAATAGGTTCATAAAAGAAAAAGCAGGGATACTTGCTTGTACCCTATAAAACTCCTGCTCTAACATATAGTGTGTGTCGGGCGTTATCATGCCGGATGTGATATTCAATTGTGTGGCCGATGTATCAACCATCGGGACGGGCCCCATCAATGCATTATAAGTTGAACAAATTTGGTCAAGCCCTTGTTCTTTTAACGCTAAACGTTTCTGTGCCTGTGCAGCTACGCGCGCTTTTTCATCTATAGAGCTCACTTCAGACGCCATCACATGCCCACACACTAAAGCACTTTTAATGTTAGCTGATTGCTTCTGCATAAATTCAACATGCGTGCTAAAGTTGGCTTTTAACTCGGGACTTGCATCTGAATGCTGATAATAAGCGTTGAGCGTTCTAAATAAAAAGGCTGCATTTTGAAGTGCTTTTGACTGCTCAAAGGTATCTTCCTCATTTCTTAGCTCAAAAATATAAGCTGCTTGCAGTTGCAAGGCAAACTGTAAATCTTGAATCACCGTGCCATTAATACGATACCGAATCTGAAATGCTAACGGATAACAAGCTTTCACTGCATATGCATGCGACAATATTCCTTCAGAAAGTTTTTTAAACACTCGGCTTCTTTTTGGGTTGTGCGGCATATCCTGTGCGTTTTCAAAACGGCGTCTTACCCTTTCAAGATTTGCCATAATATTGGTCGACACGGCTTTATCTGCTGTGAGCGGCGCAACTGCACTATTCAGCGCATCCACATCAATTTCAGTGCTATGCACCGCTGCTTCGTGTATTACTTTTTCTTCAGATAATTCTTCAATTTTATCGAGTAAATCAGACAAGCCTTCAAACGCTGCGGCACCACCTGACATTGTTGCAAGATACCGGTCGTGAGTATTTACATACTGTACGAGCACATCCCTATCATTTTTATGATGCGTTACATAAAATGATTGTATGCTCATTGCATGGGTAAATAGCGCATGATAAGGTGAGTGTTTGGTAATACGTTGAGCACATAAACCTGCGATTTCAGCACATAGCTTGAGCTCGTGTGTGACATGATTTGCCTTAATCATGCAAAAGATTCGATAAGTTCTTTCTAGAATGCACTGAAAAGCTACGGGGTTTTTTTGAAGTTCTTGATGGAGAAGCGTTAATTGATTGGTAGCAAGATCGAAAGACATAAACATGCTCGCAAAAAGTCAAATATTGTACACTTACGCCATTTCCAAAGCTAGCTTAGCGAGTTATATCAGAGTAAATGATTAAAACAACACCCTTCTACATCCCTTAAACAATTATCATGTTCTACCTGTAGGGTCGTATGTAAAATATTAAATTGTACAGCAAGTAAGGTATTTATCTCTAAAATGACCGCTTCGTGGCATACTGTTTTTTCAACAACCACATGTGCAGTTAAACTCACTTTTTGACTGGATATAGCCCACACATGTAACTCGTGCACTGCCAAAACACCTTCAAGATCACACAGAGCGTGTCTCAGCGCTTTCATGTCAATGCCATCTGGCACGCCTTCTAGCAAAATATTCATGCTGGCTTTAAAAAGCATCCAGCTTCTTGGTAAAATCCAAAATCCTATTAAAACAGCAATCAACGCATCAACCCACATCCAATGCAAAAACTGAATAATTAATGCACCAACAATAACACCCGCAGACCCCAAAGTATCACTCCACACCTCAAGGTACGCGCCTTTTAAATTGAGGTTATGATGCTTACCTGCATTCAGTATCCACATAGAAATAAGATTAACTAAAAGTCCAATGGCCGCAATCACAAGCATTCCAACTGATTGAATTTCTGGTGGGTGGTAAAAGCGTAAATAAGCTTCGTATAGAATATAAAATGCCACACCAAACAAAAGTAAGGTATTGAATGCAGCAGCTAAAACTTCAAAACGGTGATATCCAAAAGTTCGGTAATCATCAGCCGGCTTTTTTCCTATTTTAATAGCAACAAACGCTATAATAAGTGCTGTAACATCCGTTAGCATGTGCGCTGCATCTGAAATCAGCGCAAGGCTCCCTGTAATAACACCGCCCACTGCCTCAACAATAAAATAACCCCCTGTTAAAATAAGAGGGATTAATATCATACGCTCATTTGTTGTAGCCAAAGGGGCATGCTGATGCCCTGAGCTCATCTAACTTCTCCTGAACATAAAACGAATAGTCTATAGTGCCAGATTATTTGAGTATGCGCACCGGTGAACTGTATACAACAGCTTGAATGTCATGCATATTTTCTTTAAAATTTTTACAAAATGTAATTTATATAATAACAAAGGTGTCTTACGTAGCATCTCCGAAAAAATATGTCACGCAACTTTCTATTGCGCATATTCTCTTATTAACCCTTAGTAATTTATTGGTACAATACCCCTTTGTTTTGTTTGGCTACCATACTACTTGGGGTGCATTCTCCTACCCTGCCATTTTTATTTTAACGGATTTAACCACCCGTATGCTGGGTACAAGTGTAGCGCGAATCGTGATTTTTCGGAGCATGTTGCCAGCACTCCTTATTTCTTACTTGCTTACAAGCTATATTGAAGGCCCAGGCCTTGCATCATGGCACAGCATTCACTTGTCCCCCCTTCGTATTGCCCTCGCATGCTTTACCGCGTATGCCATAGGGCAGCTACTCGATATACATGTATTCCAGCGTTACCGAAATAATTCAAACTGGTGGGTTGCCCCAGCGCTCTCCAGTACAGTCGGTAATTTAGTTGACACACTCTTTTTCTTTTTTATTGCCTTTTATCACTCAAACAATCCATTTTTAAGTGCACATTGGCCTGAAATCGCAATAGTCGATATGTTCTTTAAAATATGCATTAGCTTCATTGGATTTGTTCCTATTTACGGCATGGTTTTAAATGAACTCAATTGCCATTTAAATAAAAACACCCGATCGGGAATTTTTTCACGTTAAACAACCCAACTCCACCACTTATTCCCGATCGGGAATGATTCCTTGATTTCTTTGCAAAAACATGCTTAAGTTACCGTACGGGAATAATTAAAGTGTGCTAATGATTAACTCAAGCAAAGATATTGGGCAGATTATCCGCCAAGCTCGCAAAAAACTCGGTGTTACACAACGTGACTTAGCACTCATAGCCGGAACAGGCCTACGGTTTATTATTGATTTAGAAAAAGGAAAAGACACCTGTCAAATCGGAAAAATATTACAAGTCCTTCAAGTGCTTGGCATTCAATGCACGCTCTCCTCCACAGAGGTAAGCTCTCATGAATCATGAACTAACCGTTTATCTCAATCAAACCCCGGCAGGTGAGCTCAGTGTAAGTCTTGATAATGAAATGTGCTTTACTTATTACTCAGCCTACCTTAAAAATAAAACAAGCATCCCCCTCTCTCAATCGCTTCCCCCGCAAGAAACTGTCTATACTGCCAAGCAATGCCGTCCTTTTTTCAGTGGTATCTTGCCCGAAGCACATTTGCGCACAACCATTGCAAGGCAGCTCGGTATCAGCGAGAAAAATGATTTCGCATTGCTATCTGCCATTGGCGGAGAATGTGCCGGTGCAGTTAGTTTGCTGCCAACAGGCACCACCCCAGATGCGTTAATCCCTGACTTTCGTGTTATGGATGAAGCAACGCTTGTAACTATTTTAAAAGAGATGCATCAACGACCAATGCTTGCAGGAGAAGATGGTATTCGACTATCACTTGCGGGTGCACAAGACAAACTCGCCGTTGCATGTACTAATGGCCAGATTGCCATTCCTATGGGGGCGCCCCTAGCGCACATATATTGAAACCCATCAATCGTGCCTTCCCCTCACTCATTGAGAATGAATGTTTTTGTTTAAACTTACGCCATGTACCAGTTTCAATTTAATTAAAAATTAACCTCTCAGCCCGTCATTGCGAGCTGACTGATCCCCACGAAATTTACCAGTCACGTTCAAGCTCCGCTTGAATGGCATGCTCTATATTTAGGCACTTGGTCATTACCGCATGAAGTTTGTTGTGCTCTACAATTAATTGCCCCAGGTAAAAATATGAAAACACTTTTTTATCTCGTACGGTATTAGCTTGAAAATAAGATTGCATGCCTTGATGATGCCCAATAACG